>LSNO01000049.1 GCA_002082305.1 SAR324 cluster bacterium SAR324-CTD7B | reverse complement strand
GTGGGTGGTGTAAAAGCCGGAATTGAGAAGTGGTCTGTTCGTTTAATGCCCACATTGGTTCTGCTCATCATAGCACTGATTGTTTACGTGAGTTTTCAGCCCGGCGCCATTGAAGGCTGGAGCGCTTATTTAGTGCCTGACTTTTCTCGAGTGCTCGATCCTGACTTACTTATCAATGCCATGGGGCAAGCATTTTTCTCTATGTCGTTAGGTGTTGGTACCATGCTGGTCTACGGTTCCTACTTAAGCAAAAAAGAAAACCTTCCCTCAATCGGTGCATCTGTTGCGCTAGTGGACATTGGTGTTGCCGTTATCGCAGGTATGCTCATCATTCCAGCCATGTACGTGGCACTTAATAACGGTGTAGAGATCTTTACGCCAGACGGCGCGCTTATCCAAGGCGACACACTCATTTTCAAGGTTTTGCCTGCATTATTTGATACTATTGGCGGTGTCGGCATTTTTGTTGCTTTTACTTTCTTTGCGTTAATGGCCATTGCGGCAGTTACGTCTTCAATTTCGATGCTAGAAGTGCCTGTCGCTTACATGGTAGAAAGCAAAGGGTTAGTAAGAAAGAAAGCGGTTTTGCTCATGGCGTCAATTATCTTTGGGTTGAGCTGCATTATCATTGTCAATTTCTCAACCTTATTTGGATTTGTCATCGCACTAACAACAGAATACAGTCAGCCGCTACTCGGCCTTGTATTATGCATCTTTGCGGGTTGGATTTGGAAACGCGACGCCATTTTAGCGGAACTCAAAGAGGGTGATGAAAACGCTGAACACAGTGTTTTTTGGAAAATTTGGCCTTGGTATGTTCGTTTTGTCTGCCCGGTCATCATTGCGCTCATGTTTTATCGCTCCGTAATGTAAACAGTAGGTTTTTAAAAATATAACAATGAAAAAAGAACTAAAAACACCATCATTACTTGATGCACTTATCCCCATAGTTTCCTTGGTTATCATGATGGGAAGTGCCGTTTTCCTATTTGAAGATGACTCCTCTTATGGTCCTAATCAAATCGCCTTGCTTTTGGCGATGGGCTTAGCCGCTATCATTGGTATGAAAAACGGCCATACTTGGAAAGCCATTGAAAAAGGCATCCCAAAACTGCGTATTGAGGAGGCTGCCGCCAAAAAACAAGCCCGAATTGACAGCGGTCAAGATGTAATTGTGGGCGTGAACAAATATCGCCTTGCAGCAGAAGAGCAATTGCAAACGCTGGAAGTGGACAACGAGCAAGTGCGCCGCTCACAAATTGAACGACTCAATGCGATAAAGGCTTCGCGCAATTCTGAGAAAGCAGATGCTGCTTTAAAAGCATTGACAGAAGGCGCAAAGAATAACAAAAATTTATTGGAATTAGCCGTGGAGGCTGCTCGCGAAAGGGCTACCTTAGGGGAAATTTCAGATGCGCTGGAGGAAGTTTTTGGCAGGCATAAAGCCGAAGTTCGTTCTTTTAGCGGAGTATACAGCAAGGAAGTGAAAGACGATAAATCGTTTCAAAAAGCACGAGAACTGGCAAACAAGTTCGCTGAACTTGATGGCCGAAGACCCCGCATTATGATTGCAAAAATGGGTCAGGATGGACATGACCGTGGGGCAAAAGTAATTGCAACTGCTTTTGCTGATTTGGGCTTTGATGTGGACATTGCTCCGCTTTTTCAAACTCCGGAAGAAGCTGCAAGGCAAGCCATTGAAAACGATGTGCACGTGATTGGTATTTCTTCTCAGGCCGCCGGTCACAAAACTCTGATTGAACTGCTGATGAAAGTCCTGCAAAAAGAAAATTCAGAAGACATTGTCGTTGTTGCGGGAGGCGTGATTCCGCCACATGATTATGCTTTTTTGAAGGACCTCGGAGTTGCCTGTATTTTTGGACCCGGAACCCCAATCCCCGGAGCCGCGCGTGAAGTGCTGGCGGCCATTTCAAATAAAATCTGAAATCATTTAAATCCGAAAAAAATAATGGTTCGAAACAGCGTTTCCGCACAGGAGCAGATTCTTCAAGGCAACCGCCGCGCCATCGCTAAAGCCATTACTTTGCTGGAAAGCACTCGTCCGGAATCGTTTGAACAGGGACAGGAATTGCTCGAATCGCTTTTGCCTCATGCAGGACAGGCTTTGCGCATCGGAATCACCGGAGTTCCGGGTGTCGGAAAAAGCACTTTCATTGAAGCATTTGGACTGTTTTTAATTGAGCAGGGACATCGTGTTGCCGTGCTTGCTGTCGATCCGAGCAGCCAGCTTACCGGCGGAAGCATCATGGGTGACAAAACACGCATGAATGAACTTGCACAACATCCGGATGCGTTTATTCGGCCTTCACCTTCTTCCGGAATTATGGGAGGAGTTGCCAGAAAAACCCGCGAAACGATGTTGGTTTGCGAAGCGGCAGGTTACGATGTTGTTATTGTGGAAACCGTCGGCGTCGGACAATCTGAAACTATGGTGGCCTCGATGGTGGATTTGTTTTTGCTCCTGATGCTGCCCAATGCCGGAGACGAATTGCAGGGTATTAAAAAGGGAGTGCTGGAACTGGCTGATTTGGTAGTGGTCAACAAGTCTGATGGAAAACAGGAATCTCTGGCTAAAACAGCTCAGGCGGAATACCGTAAAGCGCTGCATTTGCTGCCATCTACAAAAACTACCTGGACTCCGCAGATTTTGCGCTGCAGTGCTTTGGAAAAACAGGGAATGGACAAAATTTGGGAAGCTGTTAAAAGTTTCCGGAATGCACTCCAGAGTTCCGGAGAGTGGGAAGAGCAGCGTCAGACTCAAACAGGAAAATGGATGTGGTCACTTGTGGAAGAAGGTTTGTTGACAAATTTCTGCAATCATCCAGAAATTCAAAAACAAATTCCGGAACTGGAACAAGCCGTGGAATCCGGAAAAATGCTGCCCACCACCGCTGCCAGGAAACTGCTTGATTCCTGGCAAACTTAGTGAAAGTTGAGTGTGGCCAACCACATGCGTCCCATGTTGCTTTCGTTATGCCTCACCTTCCCCGCGTTGACCAACAAAGAAACCAATGCCATAATCTGGAGTAGTAAATGTGACGGTTGTGCCTTTGTTGAAGTAAAACAGATCGCCGACCTTGCCTGTCTTTTTTTGACCAGTTTCATCTTCAATAATCAACGTTCCATCAACTATCAATTTCATCTCATGGTAGGTGTAAGTATAGGTCAGAGATTCCCCTTTTTCCAAACGAAACAAGCCGCTGGTGATCGGTTTTTCGGTATCTTCCGAAATAACAATATCAACCAGGAATGCCGGAACGTCCCCGGTGTCCATCGGCGGAATTTCCTGATTCTTGATTTGCTCGTAATATTTCATTGGCATGGCAGTCTCCTTTTTTGATACTAAATTTGTGGGTTAAGATGGAAATACACTCTATACATGAGTCTAATAATTTGCAATGAATATTACAAATTAATCCTGAACACGCACATTTACATGTTCAATTACCAAGCTCACCAGCAGCAAAAAACAAAGCAAGAAACGAAATGAGCTTTTTGCTGTCAGGGTGTATGAGATTGTTATGCGGTTACAAACATTGCTTCATGAATTTTCCACTGTCACTAAGTATTAATAGTTAATACGATTTTTCCAATATGTTTTTTCAGCAAAAACAACTCTTGAGCTTTAACAATATCTTCCAAAGGAAAAGTATGAGCCACAATCGGCTTAATATTCCCACTTTCAATATGGTCTATGAGATTAGTAAAAACATTTGACTCTAAAACTGTGCAACCAAAAAAACTTAAGTCCTTCAAGTAAAGCGTTCTAAGATCAAGCTCGACAAAAGCACCAGCAATTGCACCAGAAACTGCGTAACGCCCTCCAGGCCTTAGAATTTCAAGAAGCGCTGGCCAGCTTTTTCCACCAACAAGATCAATTACTACATCGACACTGTTTGAACCTAATGCCTCAACCACGCTCTGATCACGATTAAGCGTCTTTGTGGCGCCAAGCGTAATCAGGTCTTGCGATTTTGAGTCGCTGGTAACAGCAATAACATCCGCACCTCTGGCCTTTATTAGTTGAACTGCCGCAGAGCCGACTCCACCCGATGCTCCCGTTACCAGCACCAAATCGCCTGATAAGACTTTGGATTTAGTTAGCATATTTTCCGCAGTGGAATAGGAGCAAGGGAATGAGGCAAGCTCAACATCGCTCAATGTACTCTTTACTTGATAAGCATGCCGTGAAGCGACTGCAACAAATTCAGCGAACCCCCCATCGCACTCAGATCCCAAAAAACAGGGCTTAGACAAAGCCTTACCTTTTACTTCTCTTAAGCAAGGCTCAACCAGGACTCTCTCACCAATTCTATTTTTACTGACATTTTCGCCAACCGCCACAATATGTCCGCATACATCAATACCCTGAACACAGGGAAATTCAATGGCTTTGCCAGCCCAACTTGCATCCTTACTCGTCACATCGCCTTTTGAATACCATGCAGTTCGTGTATTGATATCTGTGTTGTTTACTGCGGCAGCCCCAACTCGAATGAGAACATCATTAGCTGTTGGTTTAGGCACTGGAATATCACTGCGGACATCCAGCTTGTCTAGTTCACCATGGCCAGTTAGCCAGACCCCTTTCATAGTTTTTGGTAACTCATTCATACAGAAACTTTTCTATTTAATTTAGATTCATAGCCTGGAAATTATTTCGCACAAGTTACTTGCGTTACAATGATTTACATAGTTATTAGCTAATTTTCCGGAATCGGTCTGTCAGCAATTTCCCAAAGCCCAAAATGATTGCGTAATACAGAATAAATTGAGGTGGTCCCCAGTCTAAAGTAAGCGGAAACGATGCCCAGTCACCCCAGCGATGCAGGTTTTGCAGAACTGCAAACCAACCCTCTACAACAAGCTCAGTCAGCGAAAAAACACCGTTTTCCAAAATTCCGAATGGAGGATTACCCAAAGACAATGCGCTCACCACCAAAGTCAGCAGGCAGCAAGGCAAAACAAATAGACCAAGAAGCGGCACCATGATCAGATTTAGCCAGAATGTTTCCAGTGAAATACGTCCAAAAATACTGGCCACCACAGGCCAGGTGCCGAGCATGACTGCGCTTGTAATGGCAAAACTGATCAAGCCGTATTTAAATATCCGTTTCCAAAATACATCATTTTCGTGAGGATGTGGATAAAGAGGCAGGAACCATAATATGAAAAAAACGGCAATGAATGAGAGCTGAAATGAGACTTCGTAAATAACTGCTGTATTAAGGAAAATAAAAAAGAATGCTGTGGCAAAAAGGGCATACAAAGGGTGATGAACTTGACCGAGTAATCGACCGGCAACCAGTAAGCTCAGCATACAAACCGCACGGAATGCCGGAGTGGGCATGCCAATTAACAACAGATAGAGCCAAATACCTGTCAGAGAAATCAGGTGGGTTATACCATAAAAACGGGGATGTTCCAAAAATCGGTTTGACAGGCGACCGAGCCAGCGAACAAGTCCTAGTATAATTCCGTAGATTAAGCCGATATGCAGTCCGCTGATAGCCAGGAGGTGTGCCATTCCGGTTTCCTGAAAAATCTTTGCGGTGGAACGTGAATCGTATGAACGCTTGGCTAAAGTCAGCGGTAAATAAAGTGCAAGAGCCTGATTGGAAAGATGATATTCGGCCCTGTCTGTCAATTGCCTTACCCAACTGTTTCGTTTACGGGAGAGCTTTGTTTGCGGAGAAATTGCGTTACGATACCGAAATTCTGAAAAAGCTAAATTAAGACGATTTTTTTTTATGCTGACATGATCCAACCTGCCAATTACCTGCAGCTTACGTCCACGATAAAAACTTGAAATTCTGCGGCTGGTTTCCGGAAAGCTCAAGATTGCTTCCGGTAACCATTGTTTTTGTTCACCTTTGATGACATCAACTGAATTCAGTTGCAGACGGATGGTGTCATTTTCAACTATGCGCTCCTGAATCCTTCCATTCAGCATAATTGCTTCTTCTGCAGAAATCTCTTCCTGCAGCCATTTCAGGCTGTTTGGAAGTACAACAAACCATTGGTGCAGCAAGGTACCTGCGATCAAAAGAAGCAAAAAGAGTGGAAGATATAATTTATGACGCAGACACCATAAAAAACCAAGGCCAAGACCCAGAATAATCCATTCCGGGTGAAGCAAATTAAGTGTGTCCTGGTAACGGAAGGAAATCCAAATCAGCGCAGCCAGTAAAAAAGTCAATTCGATCAAACCGGTTTTGTGCCATTTGAACTGCATTCTGCAAAATGCGCTTTATAGTGTGCTATTTTCAGCCCTGATGCTCAATCAATGTAGTAATGAAATTGCACAGGTTCCCCTTCCCGTTCAACCTTTAGTGAAATTTCCCTTTCAGATTGAAGCACTTCCAGTAACCTGAGCGCCTTGCCTACTGTGTCCACCAGAAAGCCGTTAATTTCTAAAATGATATCGTTTGGTTTCAATCCCAATTTTTCGTAAATACTTTGTTCTTTGATGTACTGAAACATGAAATAAGGTTTTTCATCTTTCATTGTAGGAACAATTCTGGCGTCATTCAGCAGCTGCCCAAAATTTTCGAGTTGTTCATCTACCCAGACCCGCTGAAAATGAAAAGTATTTTCATCTTCAGCCGGAATTGACGGTAAAGCAGAATTTTTAGTAACAGCTTTTTCTTTTGGTGGAACCACAAGGGCAGTAGTTTTTTGCGTCGTTTTAGTTTTAGTTTGAACATTCTTTGGTTGAACTGCTGCAGACACTTCTTCTTCTACTGCAACTGGACTTACCATCCAAAGGGCCTGTTTTGTCTCCTTGTGAAGAATCAAAACCCAGCGATCCCTGATATCAAGTACTTTTACACTCTCAGAACCACATTCTTTTTCACGCAGAATTGTCTTTGCATCAAAACATTCACCAATTCCATATATGACATATTTGTGCAGACTGTCTTTCTTGCTAATGAATGCAAAGGAGCTTTTAGCCCCATAGATCATTGTTCCTGCAAGTGCTATAGCCAATCGGGTATGTTCGACTGCTTCTTCATCTGTAGTTTCCGGAGCTATTATTTCTGGTTCCGGAAGCAGGGGTGGTAATTCTATTTCCGTTTTTTGGGCATTAAAAATATTGCGCTCCAAAATTACTTCAAAAGATTTTATGGATTTACCCGAATCTATGGGTAGCTTCTCCGTTTGAATCTGGTAAGATTCTGGAGGTGAAACGGATATCGACAAGACCTCCTTCTGTAGCCACGTACTCAGAAGTGAGCCTCCCATGTACGAGGCAACTCCGGCAAGAAAAACGTTGAATGATAAAAATATGGTGGTTGAGGAAATTCTCATAACAGGCAGTAAAATCGGGAAGGCCGGATGGTGAATAATAGGATCATCTGTTGCCTGCAGATGTTCCTTTCTGCTCAATAAAATCTACGGCAAATTGGGCCGCCAGCAAATATCCTTTAACTCCAAGCCCAACCAATGACCCAACTGCGATGTCTGAAAAAAAAGAGTGATGCCGAAATTCCTCCCGCTGATGAACGTTGGAAAGGTGGATTTCCAGAAATGGTATTTCTATACCCAGCACGGCATCCCGCAGCCCAATACTGGTGTGGGTCAGTGCTCCCGGATTCAAAAGCAAAAAATCTGCATTCTTGTGCTGATGAAGCCAGTCAATAAGTTCTCCTTCTGAATTTGACTGGAAGGTTTCACATTCGATTTTGTGTTCATGAAGTACGGCTGAAACTTGTTTTTCAATTCCACTTAAATTCATTGAACCGTATATTTCTGGTTCACGAGTTCCCAGTAAATTAAGGTTTGGACCATTTAGCAGAAGTACGGTAGGCATAGTTTGGAAATCAGCTGAATTAATTGAATGTGCTGGATAATTATTTTCTATTTGAGCAGTCCGGAACTAATATTTATCTGCTAAAGCTAAAGCCTGTGCTGAAAAAACGCAAGTGAATTGGCAAACAAGTTTCCGGTGTTTTCTATCTATCAAGCAAGTTCCGGACGAATTGGGTCATGAATTCCAAAGTTTGTGTTTCCTGATCCCGATGCGGAGAATGACCACAGTTGTCCAGAAAGCGTGTTTCTACTATACTTCCGGATTGACGGACAATCGCCTCGACCTGGGCAGAGGTTCCGTATTCGTCGTCGTTACCCTGGATGACTAATTGCGGAACCATAATTTTCGGTAAACACGATTCGATGTTCCATTCTGCAAAATCGGGATGAAGCCAGACTTCCAACCAGCCTTTGAAAGCACAGTCAATATTACTTCCATGATGTTTTTTGAGAAGTTCCCGGAGATTCCCGGAGCGAAACAGCTCACCCACTTTATTAATGGAACGAATCGTGAGCTGTTCACAAAAAACGTGTGGTGCCTCTGTAACTATTCCAAGTAAAGATTCGGTAGAGTTTTCTCCTGCATAAATTAAAGCAATCGAAGCTCCATCTGAGTGACCCACTAAAATGCATTTGTTGATTTTACATTGCTCTATAATTTCCGGAAGTACTTCCAATCCCTCCGGATGCATAAAATTTAAGGAACGAGGAAGTTCACACGCATCCGAATTACCGTAACCAAGCCTGCTGTATACCATGGCACCGCATCCGGTTTGTTGGGCCAGTTTTTCAGGAAAGTTCCGCCACATTGAAACACAGCCTAGCCCTTCATGAAGAAATAACAGCGTCGGGGCTTCTTCCGGAGGTGGACCATACCAGATTGATTCCAGTTTTTTGCCGTTTGATAAGAGATTCAAAATTTTTGAAAATTGTTGGAGATGCAGCTCAGGCTGGTTGGAGGACACGTTGTCCGGGAAGAAAAAAAGCAATGGCTGCTACACTGCTTGCCAGTAAAACCAGTAGTCCGTAAAGCCAGAGAAAACTTCCGGTGAGATCAAAAATCCATCCCGACAAATAAATTCCTGAGGCAGTAAATCCAAAACCCAGCAAAAATTTCATACCGAAAAACAGACCATGCCTGTGACTTGGAGCATAGCGGACAAGCAAAGTATTTTCCACAGGTAGTGCTCCGGTGCTCAAAAAGACAACAATCATCATAATCAAAACCAGCGGTATTTCGGTGAGTTGACTGGCCAGAGCAACAAGCGGAACTGTGATTAAAAACAAAGTAAAATAAAGTTGACGCTCTGAGAAACGATCCGCCATGCGTCCGCAAAGCAGTTGACCAACTGCTCCGGCAGCATAAACCAGAGCCACCATCGATCCTGTACCCAACAAGGAACCTGATGTAAAGAGAACCCTGAGATCAAAATCTTTGGGAAGTGAAAACTGTATAATCTGATGAAACATACCGGAGAAAAACAAGGCTACTGCCATTAAACCAAAAGTCATCCAGATGCTATTTGGTAAGCTGGATCCGGATACTACTTTCTGCATAGGCGTTTCTTCATCTTTCAGGATAGTCCTCAACGAAATGCTGAAGAGAAACCCCACAACCAAACAGACAATTCCGGGTACGAAAAACGCTGCCCGCCAACTCCATAACCCGGTCAATGTTCCTGCAACCAGAGGAGCCAAAAAAAAACCAATACTGCCAAACAGTCCATTAAATCCCAGAGCAGTTCCGGTTTTGGATGTTCTGGAAACTAGCCAGGACATACCTACAGGATGATAGATTGATGCAAATATTCCGATACCGGCCAGACCCACGGCAAGCATCAAAGGTGTTTGGGCAAATCCGGTTAGAATTGTCATAGCTCCGGTGCCGTAAAAATATATTTCCAGCAGGGTGGTTTTGCTCCATCTATCACCAAGCCAACCTGCCGGTAACGCACCTGCTCCAAAAAGGAAGGCGCCCGGAACCGCCAATGTAGCCAACTCCTTGAAGCTTAACTCCAATTCCACTTCCAGGGCAAGAAGTACCGTTGGAAAAAGCAAGGTGAGTAAGTGGCAAAGCGTATGCCCTGCAGAAGCAAAACCGATTGTTGTTGTTTCAGAAATTTTCATCAAAATTAATTTTTCAGTGAAGCTGATTCTGTTTATTTTTGTACCTTGTTTTTATTTTTCACTTTTCGTCATCTTCTACATCTTGTTGTTTTGATGCAAGCACCTTATCCAGATCACTTTTTAATTTATTCAGATGATATTCTTTATTCAGCGAGATGTGAATAATGGCAAAAAGAGTTGCAACCGGAGAGGCAACGGCGTATCCGTACCGGTTGATCAGGTACAAATCAAAAAAAAGAGCACCCGTTTCAAGAAGTTTGACCAGGTCAAAAATCAAACGGTGACGCAGCACAAGCCACAGTGACATTGCATGAGCTACAACAGTTAAAACTGCAGTTCCGGCCCAGATGTATAAAGCAAGGTCCAACGTTGCCAATCCGAGCATCAAGGTCAATGATGCAGTGAGTGCACGTTCAATTGATTCTTTTGTCATGAGCATCTTAACAGGATGAACTTTTACTAATTGAATTTTGTTAATAAAGATCACTTTATTTTAGTTGACCTGCAGGCAAAGAGTCAAACATCTATTGATGTTACCGATATGAAAAAGTCTCAGTCACACATTAAAATCGGAATACTTTCTACTGGAGAAAACAGCGCTTCCAGTGTCTTCCTTAGTTCTGCAGCCGGATTTACATTGCCATCCGGATCAAGAAAGAAAGAGGGGTTTTGAATTTCACTGCGCCATAAACCAACCATTGGAGAGTGGGACGGATAATGAAGCAGGCGCAGCCAGTAAGGATGCTGTGAGAGGATCAGAATTTCAGCTTGCGCCCATGGGAGATCTTTCGAACTGGATTTTTTCCCGAATGCAAATGAGTTCGACAAGACCAACAGAGAAATAAACAAACAACAGACAATTAGGCCGGATTGCCGCATGTATTTTATCACATCAGCTTTCTTTACCAAAACGTTGAAACTGAATCGAATTCCAGTTTTCCCGCTCCAACGAAGCACGATAGACAAAACCCATTTCCGTTAAAGAGTTTCTTAATTCTTCTTCTTGTTTTCCAAATAATCCGCTGCAGATCAAAGTTCCACCCGGACTTGTCAGCCTAATTAGATCCAGACGTATATCCAACAATTCAGACAGAAGCATATTACTGATTACAAGAGGTGCTGGTTTTTTCAGAAAGGAAGGTTGTCCGACGTGGCCAATGATTCTTCCTGACAGACCATTCAGTTCGCAGTTACGTTCAACTTCCGCTACTGCTTCAGCTTCAATATCCAAACCTGTAACTTTCTTGATCCCCAGACGGCAGGCTGCAATAGCAAGGATTCCGGAACCAGTTCCAAGATCAAGCATGCTTTCCGGCAAAGTATCCGTTTCCAAAAGAAATTGCTCCAGCATTTCCAATGCCAGAGCCGTCGAAAGATGATGCCCGGTTCCAAAACCTTGACCTGGGTCAATCCACACCGGATGTCTTCCGGAAAGTTCTATTCCGGTTTTCCATGATGGAAGAATGATCAGTGATTGTCCAACCTTTACAGGATGAAAATGTTCACGCCAGTTTGCCTGCCAATTTTCAACCGGATGGCTACCTTCTTCGTGAATTCTAATTTCAAGCTTTGCATTCATTTCCCTTTGGAAACATTCAAATAATTTTTGTGCACCACCGTCTGGTTTTTTTGGGTAGAAAATCTTGAGTCTAGACTCCAGTGAAGATTCTTGCAAAGTTTCAGTACCAAGCGCACCTTTTTCAAAACAAAACCAATTCCAAAGTTCTACCAACTCTGCAGGAATGGTACAACAAAAGCTGAAATAGGTTTCGTTAAGAGCTAAATTATTTTGCATCACTGAGTATTTTTTTTCTCGCCCGCTACATAAACCTTGAAACCGTCCTCGAGGAGTCCGCGGAGACGCAGATCATTTTTTGTTTTGGCATTTTCACATAATTTACATTTACAATCGATGTGGTGAGTTTTTTGAAATTTCTTGAGTTTTAAGCGGGATAAATCCTTTCCACTAGTCTGCATTTCTTTCAACATTTTTTCGATTTGACGCATGGCCAGAGAGAGGATTTGTTCCTGTTGACTTGGAGATCGCAGTTTTAACATACTTTATTTAAATTAGATGGAGCTTCTGGCTCGTTTAACTATTTCAACTTGACAAGAGTTACGACATTTCCGACAATTATGAACAGGAAAATAGTTGCCACTCTCATTTTGTCAAAAATTAGTGTCAACTTCTACTTTTTCATTTTCTAACTAGGTAATAAAATATGTCTGGAAAGCTGTCAAAATTTGGGGGAATTATTATCCTCCTTGCTGTAGGCACCATTTATTTGAGTACATATATTGTAGATAAGACTCAATATGCAATTGAAATTTTATTAGGTGATCCAGTTGACATTGTCATGGAGCCGGGACTCAATTTCAAGTTACCATTTGTCACTCGAATCATTTTCATGGAAAACCGACTGCAGGATTATGATGCAGATCCTGGTGCGGTATTCACCAAAGATAAAAAAGAAATGAAGGTTGATACCTATTCCAAGTGGCGGGTTACTGAACCTCTTAAATTTTATGAAACCGTACGTACAACTAGCGGAGCCCATGCTCGGCTGGATGATATTATCTATTCACAAACCCGTGAAGTCCTTGGACAGCATACGCTTGTGGAAATTGTATCCGGAAATCGTAAAGAAATTCGTGAAGCGATAACTTTGCGTGCCCGGAAAAATGCTGAGAATTATGGAATCGAAATTCTGGATGTCCGGATTAAACGTGCCGACCTGCCTGAACAAAATAGTCAAGCAGTTTTTGGAAGAATGAACGCAGAACGAAGACGACAAGCAAAACTATACCGCTCTCAAGGTGAAGAGGAATCCTTGAAAATTCGTTCTGATGCTGACAGAGAGCGTGTTGAAATCATTGCGGAAGCAAAGAAAATAAACGAAGAAACTCGTGGTGTAGCTGATGCTAAGGCCACCAAAATTTATGCTGATGCATATCAGAAAGACACCGATTTCTTTAAATTCCTGCGTTCACATGATGTTTATCGAGACAGTCTGCAAGAAGGTACTACTCTTCTGATGGATGCAAATAGTAAATTTTTCAAGTACCTTAAAGATTAGGTTTTTTTCAGTACTGTTTTAGCTAAACCTGAAAAATTAATTTTTCCCGCCATTTCCGGCTAAGACCGGACTTCTGTTCTTTACAGTCGATTTTCTTAAAGAAACTTCGGCTGCATTCCTCCTGAGAAATCATAATGTCTCCGCCTGATAAAAGTTATTTGCAAGTTCTTTCTGAACTGGAGCAATGGGGAAGTTACGAAACAAGTGCTCAACCACGTGACATCAGTAAATTGGAAGGCATCCGGCTTTTACTTAAAGATTTGGGGCATCCGGAAAGAGCATTTAAGATTATCCACATTGCAGGAACCAACGGCAAAGGCCTGACTGCAACAATGATCAGCCGATTATTATGTATTCAGGGATTTGCCACAGGTTGCTACACATCTCCACATTTGATTGATATTAGAGAGAGGATCGCTCTGAATGATCAATATGTTTCAAAAAATATCTTTGTACAAAGTGCATCCCTCGTTTTGAAAATTGCACGCAGTTACAAAGGAACACCATACCTTTCATATTTTGATGTTTTAACAGCAATTGCTTTTCATGTATTCATGGCAGAAAACATGGAGTGGGTTGTCCTGGAAACCGGATTGGGTGGACGAGCAGATTCTACCAATGTGACTGACAAAAAAATATGCGTTATGACGAGAATTGGTTTGGATCATATGGAAGTTCTTGGCAGAAGTTTGAAGGAAATTGCGGCTGAAAAAACTGGAATCGCCCGCACAGGAATTCCAGTAATAATTGCACCGCAAGCGACTGGATTAAAACCTTGGCTGCAAAAACACTTCAACAGCGAAAACGTTCCTGTTTATTTTGTAGAAGATTTTTTCCCTGAGCAGTTTCTAGAAGCTGACATTACTGCCGATTTTATTCCAATTCCATGGGTGGAATGTTTTCAGACAAGTTTATGTACAATGCAGGTATTGTTTAACGAAGACAGAATAAAGAAACAAATCTGGTTTGAAGCCGTCAAAAAAGTAAAATTAGCTGGTCGTCTCGATTTACGGCAGAATGTTACTTGGAGCAAACATTCTCTCGATTTCAAAACCATGCTGCTGGACGGAGCCCATAATCGCGATGCCCTGATGGCACTTTCAGAATACATCTCAAAGAAAAATCTTATACCATTTACACTGATTTTGGGAATGGCCTCTGACAAATTGGATGATACACTGCGGTCTCCTCTAGTGGAATTGTGCTCGCAAGCTGAGAAATTGATTATTACGCCGATTCCGTCACCAAGAACAGCAAGTCCGGAAATGATGGAAAAATTTTTAGATGAGTGCGGTGCATTGGCGCATTCTCCTGAAATAAAGTATGTCAATTCTGCAGAAGAGGCACTTGAAGTTTCTTTAGATTATCGGGAACAACCGGTTGTCGTTGCAGGCTCGATTTATTTGGTGGGACTTGTTTTGCAGATCCTTGAAAACCGGCGTGGTTCTTAAAAGGAATATGTCCATGAAATACGTGTGATTCCTCCCGGCATTCCTACCTTTGACGGTAATGCTCCTCCGCGGTCATTATAAGTTGAGTCGTAGACAGTCGAATCGATGATGGTGTTGGTCGCAAATGGGTTGTCTATGATTTCATTTTTTCCAGGGAATAAAAATTCCAGCATAAAACCAAAACTGTCTCCTCCGGACGCAATTCCCATTCGCCTAAACGGCATCGTTCCGCTTGAACCGCTGAGTTCAGTCTTTGTGACTGAAGCATATTCTGCAATTGTGGGATTGTCGCGTATTCCATATCTCAAAGTACTCTCAACTCTTGACAGTCCGAAACCCAAAAAAATATCCATGTCGTCTGGTCTTGGAACTCCAAATGGATGAAGTGAGGCAGAAAACATATAGAAATGAGAAGCCATACGCAACAGAGGTGTTCCATATGCTGGATCGGCACCTGAGGTGGCTGCCCTGACTTTTAGATCATCCAGCCAAATATTTGTGTAGGCAAAGGCCAAGCCGATTCCAACATCATAACCTGTAGGAAGTATGTATTCCAGGGAAAAAGAAGGCAGTCCCTTTAGCAATGGGATATTGCTGAATAATTTGGTTAAAAAACCGTCTTTACTGCCGTGCTCATCGTCATTTTTATTGTAGATATTGGGAATTAAATTGTTTTTTTCAGGATCAAGAGTTGTCAGGCCAAAAAAACCTTTTCCACCTTTGAACCGGTTTGTACCAGTCATTTGATAAAATGGATGTAAATCATCGCTGCTGAATGTCTGATGAAGGATCTCCCAAAAACCAATACGCCATGCAGCGTTACTGCCTCCGGTTTGCACGGCAGCTTCTTCCTGAGCATAAGTACCAGGCACAAGCAATAGCAGTATAATTACTGCAGGTACAAATTTCTTTTGTAAGATTTTTTGGAATAACATGAACACATCAGAATCATCAATAATCAAAAACCGAGTAGTATATCATCAATTCGGAAACATCCAGATAGTCCAGGTAGGTTTGGTTAGCGAGCGGGAATAATATTGGAGTTTTCAAGTACATCACTCCAATCTTTGGCCCTGCGAATTTCCGGGTGCTCGAAATCATCATTAAAAGGCCGGGACATCAACCAAATTTCTGCATCTGGGAATGATTCACGGACATCGAGACAATTATCTGGATGATCATCCACAAATAGAATTTTTTCTTCTTCTTGCTGTAATTTCAGGATAACATCCGCTTTTGTCTGTACTGGATGGCCGTCATAATTTATAAATCCGGCACAGTGTGCAGAATCAAATTTGAATCCTGCATTTCTTAAATTCGTTTTTCTACGCTCCAGACAATCCGGTGGTATATTTGTGATAAAATGTACTGGATATGCCCCAAATTTAGCATTGAAATGTTCCGGATCAACCATTGGCTGGAGTTGTTCAAATTCTGGACTATGGACAAAATAATCCCATCCTTCCGTAACTTGCTCCTTTGTCAGTAAATCAGAAAACCAAAAACTTTTGGATGAAAAATCATCAGGAATATCTAATTGAAAATAATCTTTGATTGCCTTCATGAAACCACCCTCAAAGTCCAACAAAACACCATCTACATCAAAAAAACTACAATACATTTTATTTCTTCTGCGGGAATACTAAATTAAAGGGCTGAGAACAAGTTGCATAAACACAAAGTCTGCAATGCTAAATTTGTACAAAAAATATTAAAATTAAAAAAGAAGGGATTAACCGGAGGTTATCTTGATTTAAGCTTGTTTCACCCCCGTTAGCTATAATAGTGACCAGACATCTTCCAACCTTAGTCTGCATCGATTTTCCTGGTACATGAAATCTTTCAACATTTTGTAGGGAGGAGTTGAAAACCAAGATTTCCCTGATACACCACAAGGCTTTTGCGGGGGTGTTTTATGGTTCGCCAGTCTGTTTTGTGAGACTACATAATTTTTGGCGAACTTAAAAAGAGTAAATTTATTTTAAAGATTTTTTTAACAAAAGTAAAGCATTATTGTATGAAATTGAACTACTCATCGACAGTAAAATGTAAATCACCTGGAAATGAGTGGTTAGAATTAAACTGAGAAAAGAACTGAGATGAAATATTTGTCTTTTAGTGGCATTTAATTTTCTGATATAATTAACCGTAAAAGTCCAAATTTTCTATCCATGATCACACGTTTCTGCTGCTAGAATCATCTGTGTTGTTTAGCCTGCCACCACAAGTTTTAATCATTCTAGTTTTCTGTTTGATATTTGCTCTCACTTTCCATGAGTTCGGCCATGCTTATGTAGCCCATCTTTGTGGAGACGACACGGCAAAAATGGCTGGTAGAATGACACTGAACCCTATCGTTCATTTAGATCTCTTTGGCAGTTTAATGTTGCTCATGGTAGGTTTTGGCTATGCCCGTCCGGTGCCGGTTAATCCTAGAAATTACCGTATCAGCAATGCAGATTTTTATGTTGCTTCTGCGGGGCCCATTATGAATTTACTGTTAGGATTTGGTGCTGCTTTTTTGTTTCGCTTTCTGGCACTGAATAACTTGACACTACTGGCTGGAGTACCAGTACTGGAAATCCTTTACCTGTTTATTTTAATTAATTTTAATCTTTGCCTTTTCAACTTAATTCCACTTGGTCCACTGGACGGAAATTCAGTGTTTCCTCATTTTTTACCTTCAGACTTAAGAAGACGTTTCCAGAACTGGAATTACCGTTATGGCTCACAGGCCTTGATAGTGCTGGTATTATTAAGTATGTTTTTGCCGGGATTCAGTGCTTTCAGCTGGATTTCGAGCATTAGTAAAAGCATGATTAGCGGACTTCTTTAGATTGCCACTTTTCAACTTCTGAAATCCTCAGACACAACACTAAATGTTTTATAATAATTACAAATGACGCTTGAAGAATTAAAATCACTTTTTCTAGGGTATTGCCGTAAAGAGGACGGTGCTCCAGACAAACAACTTTTTGGCTTGGAGTATGAAAACTTTGTGATGGTTCCTAACAATGATGACGGTGAAGAATGTTTCCACCCGTTACCTGTTGAAGGAGAATCCGGAGTTTTCAGGGTTTTGGAAAATTTAGTAGAACTGACCAAAAACAGTGATGATCCACTGGAAAAAGTATATGAAAAAGACATGCTTTTAGCACTGATTAGTCCTGCAGGATCAAAAATAACGGTTGAGCCTGGAGGACAAATTGAACTTTCTGATGCACCAAGAAAATCTCTTTTAGATGCATATAACTCATTACAGGATTATTTGAAGCTGCTTGAAAAAGCGGTTTCAGATTTTAAAGGAAAGCTTTTGTTTCAGGGCGTGCAGCCGGTCCATTCTTTGGATACATTGCCGTTTTTTCCAAAAAACCGTTATCGGATTATGTTTCAACACATGTTGAAAACCGGTACACTCGGTCAATGGATGATGAAAGGATCTTCTGGAGTACAGGTCAGTATTGATTATGCTTCCTTAGAGGATTTGCAGAGAAAATTTATTTTTCTGAATCGCCTCTCACCTTTTTTGACAGCTATGTTTGCTAATAGTCCTTTGAATGCTGGGAGTCCCTGCGGTTTTCTTTCTTATCGCTCACATATTTGGGAGAAAACGGATAATTCACGTTGCGGTCTTCCTGAAATCTTTTTAAGAGACAATTTCCGTTTGGAGGACTACATCAATTGGTCATTAAAGGCAGCACCATATCATTTGATGCGTGAAGGTGAAGTTGTTGAGACAACTGATTGGAATTTCAAACAACTTTTAGAAGGAAAACATCCGGATCTAATAATTACTCCTGAAGACTGGGAAGATCATTTAGGAATGCTGTTTCCAGACATCAGAATTAAAAATATCCTGGAAGTGCGTGTTGTTGACAGCGTACCGCCTAAATATACAATGGCGATTCCGGCATTGATAGGAACATTGCTCTATAATGAATCAGCTTTTTCTTACGCACAATCTTTACTAATGGACCTGCCGCAGGATGAATTTCAATTGTACAAAAAAGCTGTTGCAAAGGATGCATTGCAGGCAGAAGTTAATCAAACTAACTTTGCAAAGACAGGAAGGAAACTGGCAGAAATCGCTCTGCAGGAACTTGGATCAAAAGATGAAAATTGGTTTCTGCCTTTTTTTGAAGAATTCACCAAAGAGGGTCGATCTCCGGCAAACGAGACTCTGGACCAGTTCCGGGAATGTGGAGAAGACCCGGACAAGTGGCTTGCTAAAGTCTTAAATAACCCGGATTACTGACTGGGCCAGGTTACTTGTTTAAATGCCATCTCCTCCTGAATTGCGGAAGGTTTTTTGTCTTCAATTCCACGAGTCACTTGAACAGAATAGTGACCATCAGATTCTCCCGTATAACCTTGTAACGCAGGAGTCCCGTTAATACGTATTGTCGCCAGATTTTCTTTACCCAGTAACGGCAGTAACTGTCCCACTTCCAACTTTCCTTTTGTTTCGCCCAAATCTGCATTCCCCAATTCTGCAACAACCGAATATTCTTTCTTTTCCAGAATATCCATGAAATGCCGTTTAACATGCGGAGAATAATTTTCTATGGATTCAGGCGCAATAACTCTTTTGTTTTCAAGATGACTAAGCAGTGGATCAAGCCCCGAAGAAGGTAAACAGAGTAAAATCTCTGATTGAATATCTTGAACACTAAGCCGAACACTACCCACGAAACAATATTCGTAGGGCAACATGACTTTTGCCCTTTGAGGGTAAATGGTTACACGATTGAGATTAAGCTCCACATCTGCAATATTGAGCCAGCTTTTTTCAAAGTCTTCTATCATAGGTTGCACCAAAGCGAGTAAATCTTTCTGGTGTTCCTTCATCAACTTGCCCAGGGAAGAACGTTCGAGTGTTATTCCCGCCTTTGTGTTCAAGATCAACTTTAAAAAAAATGTATTGTCTACAAGGAACAGACCACGGCTCTGGTTCGGCGTTTCAAAAATATAGATTGGCTGTTTAGATACAGAACTCAAAAAATTTTCAAAACGTATTTTTTTCACATTTTCCGTAGAGACCTCAAACATCAGGTTCTTTTTCGCATAAAGCCTGTCCTGTAAAAGAGATGCCCATCTGCGGAATACAACGTCCATTAATTGGTGTCGCCCTGTTGTCAGATGAACTTCTGCCAGTTCAAAAGTCTTTACGGGAATGTCTGTTCGGTGAAGCATAGTTTAAATTATTCCTGAACGATACCAACAATTCGAATACCAAGTTTATCATTGTTGATTTGTATAACTTCCCCAAGAGCAATTGTTTTACCGTCGAGTACCAAATTCACCGGTTCTCCTGCAACTTTATCTAGTTCAATAATGCTCCCATAAGTTATCTGTGTGATTTCTTCGCCTGTAAGTTGAGTACGTGCTATTTCAACCACGGCTTCATGGTGAAATTTTAACAGCATGTCTGCATCTAAGGGGACTGCTGATGTTTCTGATGCCTCAGTTTCAATTGGCATCTCGCTCTCTACTTTTTCAATAACAGGTGTTTTCTCAATTTCAGGCTCTACTTCTACGGAATCAGATGCATCCATTTGCTCACCTGTTACCTCATTCTCTTCCTGGGAATCTGCTGATGTTTCTGATGCAGAATTTTCCTCCGTTTCATTATCAAATTTTAGTTCGTCAATTTCACTTTCTCCGATATCAACCAGATCAGTCTCAGCATTTTCCTGTTCAGTCTCAGCCTCTTCAGAATCTTTTATGTCATCCAAAGCATCAATTCCAAGCTCCAGATCTTCTGTATCATTTGCTTCACTTTCTCCACTATCTTCAGAAATCTCGGGATCGTGCAGCATCTCCAAAACCTCAGACGACTCAGTATCGGCCTCCTCAGCAGGAAGACTTTCTCCGGATTCTTCTACTGCATCAGTTTCACCTGATGAATCTGTAATCTCCTCTGGATCAAGATCTTCGGACAAATCCATATTATCCGACAAATCTAATTCTTCCACTTCTTCTGTACTTTCTCCAGAATTTTCTACATCGTCAAATGCCTCTGGCTCACTGGATTCTGATGCTTCTACTTCTTCTTCTGTACTTTCTCCAGAATTTTCTACATCGTCAACTATCTCTGGCTCACCCGCTTCGGATGCTTCCGGCAACTCTGTTGCTTCTTCTTCTGTACTTTCTCCAGAAATTTCTGCATCGTCTGATGCCTCAGACTCACCTACATCTAATGCTTTGTCAATTTCTCCATCAATATCATCTACAAAAGAATCGTCAGAATCAGAGTTTTCTTCGCTTTCGTCACCATCCAGTTCATCCAGCAAGCTTTCTACGGAATCACTACTCTCTTCTTCAGTTTCTTCCTCTTCAAAAACCATATCTTTTTCTCCATTTACTGATTCATCAGTTTCTTCTTGTTGAACATCCATTTTTAAATCCTCAACAAGATTCCCAATTTCATCCATGCCAAGATCTATTGGCTCTTCATCCGGTTCACTGTCTAATTCCTCTGACTCAGTGTACATATCATCCAAATCAGATTCAGCAAGCGATTCTGAAGAATCATCTGTGATTTGATCATCATCTAACAGTTCTGTGTTTCCAGGTTCAACTAAAATATCGGTCGGACTGTCCTCATCAGATAGTTTAATTTCAAAATCATCAGACTTTTCTGCCATTGACCCTCAAATTAGACGTTTCTCTTTTACTGAAAGTTAATAATTTTTTTAAATAGTATGTTGACTTAAGAATATAATCTTCGCTTTTTTTCAATTTAATCATTTTCCACGAATGAACTTCACTAAAAATGCCATATCCGGCTTGAATATTACATTGAAAACTAAAAACAACTAAAGTAATGAAATAACAAGCTATTTTTAAAATCGTTTGTTCTTTATTAGTGTTACTATTTTGTTACTTGTTGCTTTTTTGTTACTCGTTTGTTACTCATTGTGTTAATATGATAAACAAGAACAGGCTAAAAGCAAACAAGAAAAGTTACAAGGGCAATATGAGCGTAAAACTGAGAAAGAAAAATCTAGCTGGAGGGAAGAAGTCTTTATATTTGGACACCTTCATTAACGGGCAAAGACACTATGATTTTTTGAAACTGTATTTATTGAAGGGAAACGACGCCAAAACCAAAGCTGCAAACAATGAAAAGCTTATACTTGCCGAAACAATCAGAGCCAACCGAGAAAGTGAAATACAATTTGCAGATCATGACATTATACCTTCATTCAAACGAAATGCCGACTTTGTGGAATACTTCCAAAAGCTTGGCGAATGCAAGGGACGTTCAGCATTGATTTGGAAAAGTGTACTGAATCACCTTAAAGAGTTTTCAGGCGGTACGGTTCAATTCAAAAACATTAACGAACTTTGGCTAGAACGTTTTCAAAAATATTTATTAAAGAGGATAACACCTAACACTGCATCGGGACATTTTGGCAAGGTGCGATTAGCTTTGAAACTTGCAGTGAGAGACAGAATTATTTCTAGAAATCCTTGCGACAAAGTAGATAATATCAAACTTGAAGATACGGAAAGGCAATTTTTGACTTTTGAAGAAATCAAACAGCTTTCCGTGACTATTCCAGAAAAAGAAACCAGCCAACAAGTAGCAAAAATGTTTTTGTTTTCTTGTTTCACAGGCTTATCTTTCCAGAATTTGCAGTCACTTAAATATGAGCAAATTGAAAACGAAAACGTCAAATTTTTCAGAACCAAAACCAGCACTTGGCAGTATGTTCCTTTGAGTAAAACTGCACTAGCTTTGATAGGCAACACTGTCAACTGTCCGCCAGGCGCAAAGGTTTTCAAAACTCCAAAAGACAGACAATGCAGATACATTCTTGAAAAGTGGGGCAAACAGGCAAAAATTAAGAAACACCTGCATTGGCATATAGGACGGCATTCTTTCGCAACTTTAAACCTGACACAAGGCGTTGACCTTTACACTGTTTCAAAACTTTTGGGGCACAAAAAAATAGCCACAACTCAAATTTACGGGAAATTGATTGACTCAGCAAAGCGGAAAGCAGTTGAATCACTTCCACAACTCGAGCTGTGAGGGAAACATGAAATACAAAGATTTAGCTGAACAGTTATTAAAGTGTTGTTTGGCTTTGAGGAAAGATAACGAGCTGCAAACAAAAAAAATCAAGGCACAGGCGGAAGTAATAGAAATGATGGAAGCCGTAATGATAGATCACGGACTGCTAAAAAGAGAACCAGCAAAAAGACACCTGAGAGTAGTGAAATGACTGAAACTGAAATAAGCAAATTGAGAGAAACCGTCCTGCAACTATGGGAAGGGAGCAAATATTTATTATTAGCACGTGAGGATTTATTTGTATATGTACTTAATTTGAAAAAAGAATTGGCGGAAAAAATTTTCGATGGTTCGGCAAAACCACACTCATTTGAAACAATCAAACAAAATGCTTGGCTTGCTTTCCTTGAAGGCCATGCCGAAAATGGCTTTTGGTGCAACGAAGATTCACGTGACACCCTGGACAAATCGAAAGAAACGGCGGTTATAGCTTTAGACACATACCTTGAAACATTGGAAAATGTTAATCTAGACAGTGGCAAAGGAAAATCTTTTTCACCTAAAATTCAGTGGGAAGGTTCAATTCGTCAACTGATTTATCTTTTCCGGGAAATGAGCAAAATCGGGCTGATACCTAATGTGAATTTGCCTTCCATGATTTCAAACCACTTTTGCAAAAAAGACAGAACTGAAATCAATCGAGACAATTTAAGCAAGCAGATTTACCAACTCGACACCCTGCAAGACGGACGGCCAAAAGATGAAGACGCACAAGCCATTGACGACATCTTAAACACCCTTCAGGAAGATTGATACTCTTCCTTCAAATTACTTCTAGCTAGAACTCTAGTTACTTACTTTCGTTCCTCTTTTATCCTTGTTACAGGTTGCCAATCACGGCAGCTTTTTAACCCTGTAACATGGATTCAATATGGAAAATTCAAAGATCATTTTGAACAAGCTCACTGCTATTGAGAGCTTGCTTGAAGCAACCAACCAAACCAAACCATTGACTCTACCGGAAGCGGCAAA
>LSNO01000048.1 GCA_002082305.1 SAR324 cluster bacterium SAR324-CTD7B | reverse complement strand
TTATTTGGTCTTTTCATAAATCATTTCATGATATTTGATGAAATAAAAATAATCATGAAGTATTGAAAAACATTTTTACCACAGAGCACACAGAATACACAGAGAGCTATTTTAATTATTTTTTCCTCTGCGTACTCTCTTTGGCTCTGTGGTGACTATTTTATGATTCTGAACTTTTGCGTAACTAAAATTCTTCAACATCTAATTTAAAAGTACCGCCCGATGCAGTTTAATTTGCCACTGCTTTTTTTTGTAGAGAGTTGCAAAACCCTCAATTTGCAAAAGATCACCTTTACGGATTTTTTGCAGTCCCAGCCAGTTTCGCTGATTTTCAAAGCTGATAACCGGCAGTCCCTTTTTCATTCGCTTATGTTTCAAAAACATAAGCTGCGCACCTTTTCGCAGCTGCTGAATTTTTTTAATTTTGCCCTGGACTCGCACAAAACGTCCATTGTATTTTGACAAATCAATAACTTCCGCGTTTTGGATTTTTGCCACAAAATACGGGTTCCTGGTGGAATAAACCGTTTTCCCCTCTTCCCTAAGCCGCAGCAGATAGCGCTTGCGTGATTTTCGATAACTCCAGATTCCAAGGTGTTTTTCAAAGGCATAGGCTTCAGCAAGAGCGTAGGTTTTGAAACCATCTGGCCAGGCGTAGCGTGTGTTGAAGTAGCTGTGTCCACGTTTTATCAGCGCCAAATTTATGTTAAGCCCCTTGACTTCCAAAACAGCGAGGAGTCGCCCATAGTTGCCCGTTTTGTTTTTTGGGTCAACCCATAAAACAGCATTTGTTTTTGAAAGCACTGTCCTTAAAAAACCTTTAGCAGGCAAACCTAGTTTGGGGTCTTTTCCTTTGTGTGATTTTTTTAATTCCGGAGTATCGACATAGAGCAGCCGCACTCGTTCTTGGGGATTGGAAAATCGTCCGTTTCTATTAAAATCTGCATCAAAGGTGTCTCCGTCAATCACCCGCAGCTTCAGTTTTTTGAGCGAAATTTTTTTCCAGTATTTTGGCAGTGCCTGTTCTTCATCCGCCAATATTTGCTGCGGAATCAGAATCAGACTGAGATATAATCCCAGCACGACAGAGCAAACAGTTATGCGGGCAAAAAAACGGGAAAGCTTTTTCAAAAGTGCAGAAGTTTTTTTGTTTAGAATAAAATCAGCTAAGTTTAATTTTCCAGTGTGCATTGTCAGAACATGGAGTCTCAAGTCAAATTAGGTGAATTTGGCTGGGTTCTTGTATTACACGGAGAGCAACCCATACCACAGATAAACAATACAGGAACCATGCAAGTATCCGCAAAAACTGCCCCGGTGGTAAATAATCAAAACACGGAAAAACCTAAAGCGTCTCCTGAAAACAAGGAGACAAAAAGTAAAACACAAAATTCTGTCTCAAAAAAAACTCCCCGTTTTCCTGGAAACTCAAAACTGGGAAAGAAAACAATGCCGCCAAATCCTGATCTAAACAACATTCTCAGAGCAGACTCTCATGAAAGTACAATGACCCTGCGCCGTACCTACGGCATGGTAGTTTCAGGTTTTGAAAACGTTGCCAAGCAACTGCAGCTCACTTCAGATGCAGCAGAGCAATTCGGTAAAACAGTGGACTCCCGCATACGTGAGTTAAACGGTGAGTCAATCAGAAAGATAAAAGAACTTCCTGAATATAAAAGTTTTGCCCTGGATGATATCAGCGACTTGGGAGATGAAATCAGTGACTTGATGCAGGATCCGGAAAACTACCTCAAGGCATTTGCGCTGCTGAAAAACTCCAAATTTGCTGTGTTGATGGAATCAACAGAGAGTGTTCACCGCTCCTTTGCTGAGTCAATGAAAGACAACGGTGAGGAAAAACTGATGTTTGGAATGCTGGAAATGATCAAAGATTTAGGTGGTTTGGTGGGATTTCAGGAATCTACTCAAATTAATCAGAATAACAGCAGCGTCAATATTCGAGCCTGAGAAACGATTAAGACTCTTTTCTCTGGATGCGTCCATATCATTCACTCCCCGCAAATGTCCTGAACCATCCGGAACTAATCTTGACCAAGTTCCATTTTCCACAAGTTTGATACAAAATAAATGATTAATAACGCTGCTTTTCCTCCAGTCGGAATTCTTGGTTTAGGCTTTTTGGGACAGATTCTAGCCCGTGAATTTTCCGCAGTTCCGGAATCCTGGGGCACATGGCATTTAACTCCGCCTCCGGAACCGATACTTTCAAATTTTTCCTTTGATTGGGCTAACGAAAATAATTGGTCTGCCTTGCCCGAAACTCCAGTAACCCTTGTACTGACTATTCCTCCTCTGCTGAAGAATCCGGAAACGGAAGCGGAGCGCCTGCACCTTTGGGGAAAGTGGATGAGCCATAATCGCCCTGAACTAAAAAGTATGATCTACATTTCCACTACAGGCGTTTATCCCAAACGCAACGGAATCTGGAGTGAGGATTCAGATTTTGAAGCGGATACAAATTCCGGAAAACTGCGCCTGGTCACTGAAAATATTCTCTCCCAATATTTTAGTTTGCAAGTCGTTCGTCCTGGAGGAATCTATGGCTACGGACGCGGAATCGACGTCCGACTCAAGTCCGGAAAGCCGATTCCTGTTTCAAATACTCCAGTACACCGCATCCATGTTATGGACCTGGCAAGAATTATATGTCATCTTGTAGATAATCCGAACGCCCCCAACTGCGTTAACGCAGTTGACCTTGAAGCAAAACCGTCCTGGGAAGTTGCGAAGTGGCTGATTGAAAACCGGAATGATTTGACTGAGGAAATGCTGCCTGATGCTGCCGATTGTCTTCCGGGAACTCCACAACGTATTATTTCAAATCAACGTTTGCTGGAGCTTGGGATCACACTCTGCTATCCCACTTTTCGCGAAGGAATGGAAGGGTAGTCCTGCAATCCCTAAATTAATTCTTGCCTTTATTCCCTTTAATTGAAAACACCGGACAACTGCCTATGCCTAAATTTTTCTGGGAATATTTACGGAAATTGGTATATCAAAAAGTTTTATAATTGCTGATTTTTTACTTGACAGTATTTTTCATAGGAATAAAATGAGTTTTTCGGTATGAAGAAAACATCAGAAGCTGATCAGGCCCTGCTGGATCTGTGTTTTTTGGTTGTTAACTTTTATTATTCAAAGAGGTACTAATGAAAAATTCCACAAATTTACTTATCTTTCTGGGAATTATCAGTTTTGTTATCATGGGCTGTGCGAAGTCGGATGATAGTACTACTACTACTACTACTACTACTACTACAGATGACGATACTACTACAGATGACGATACTGTTGTCACTACTGGTACAAATACACCCATACTTTCAGGAATGATAAGCAGCTCAAGTTCAACCTCATCAAGGACTCTTTCTGAAGCGAGAAACTTTTCACATCTATTAGGCAGATCCTCTGAAAGAACCAGCTACTCTTCACACGTTAGCAATTGTACAGCAAAAGCCTATGATCCAACAGACGACTCTCTCAAAGCGACTGTTACCGCAGCGGATAATGGAACTTACACATTCACTGATTCACAACTTACCAAAGGAGTTATGTACAAAGTTTCAGTGGAATGCACCTACGGAGGTGAAACTGTCAAAATGTCGACCTATGGTGCTGCATCGTCTTCTCTTGACAATGTAACTACCGCTGACATAGATCCCCAAAGTACAGCAACAGCAGCATATGTAAAAAAAGCACTGGTCAAAGCTGTGGTAAAGGGGTTGAGTTCAACAACTGCGACCGGAACAGTTGCAGAAAAAAGAGAAAAAACTCTTGGTGATTTAAATTCTCTTGTGAACAATTTACAGACAACGGTTTCTGATAGCATGTCTGATGGAGCCATGGAATATCCTGATGATCCTGCAAAAGTATCAACACTTGAAGCTGCTGTTGCTACTTCGATTACAAGCATCGTCGATTCTACCACAGGTGCTTCATTTGAGACAGCCATGGACGCTGCACAATCTGATGATGACTGGTATATTCCACCAACCATGGACTCGGAACTAGCAGGTGCTGCTGCAGAAGGTGCAGCAAAATTGATTTGTGCACCTTGGGTGACTACTCCAGATTCTACCTCTGATAAGGAAGCACAAATTAAAGAATGTGGAAAAATTCAGGCAGAGACCATGCTTCTGGCGCTAAAATGGAATCTGATCATTAGAAATGACGACAGTTCCAATAAAGGTGCACTTTGGGGCGTTGTATCTTGTAATAGTACAGATTTTGGATTTGATGATGCAGTCGTGAGGTATAAATTGAAGACCCACAATGATGGGACGACCTCATGTAAAATCACTAATCGTACAATACCAGAAAGTCGTAACGGAGATAATAAAGACGATGGTGGATTTAGAATGTCCGGTAGATTTTTCTACAGAATGGCTAAACATATGAAAAAAAACAGCCAGTATACTCTCCAAGATTTAAATAACATGATTTTTAAGAAATCTGGTTCAGGTAGTGACCAGATCGGTTGGGGTGCCTATTGGAAAGTTGAGCAACGGCCTTATTGGTATGCATACGATAAAGACGCAGGATTCAAATTAGTTGCGACTTGGGACCAAAATAGGAATCCGACCTGGGAAAACGTTACAATAACATCTCCTACAGATACAATCGGAAATAAATTTGGTAAAAAAGTGCCAAATTGGAAGGGTATAAAAGACTGGGTGCGGAATTCAAAAACACACATTAAATATAATTCAATTGATTCTGAAACCTATGTGATTATCAAAGAAGAACCCAAGAGAGGTAAAGAAGCAAATGGTGATACGAATTATTGTCAAGACAGTGATCCAGCCACCACTTGCACAACACAAAAGGGTAATAGTATTGATGATAAAAAGATAACGGTTGGTTTAACTTTCACAAGACTAGTATCTGGTGATGTGACAAACAATCCTCAGCGAGTAGGGTTCAGACATATCTCAGCAGTTGGTTCAAAACATACAACTAAAACTAAGAACAAAAAGAATTTTTATTTGAGACCTCTGCACGATAAAAATGGAGCAACAGGGGCTTTTGGTTTAATTAGGACTAAAAATGGGCGTTCACTTAGAAATCCTTGGGGTTTTGACGTGGCTCTTGTAGTTGTGCAAAACGAAAATTGGTGTAATTCTGCCTCTAAAAAATTCAACTACTCTCTTGATAATGGAACAGCCCAGTCCCTGGGTTGTTCCTCTTCAAGTGTGGGTAAGGCTCTTGAACTTTGGACAAGTTACGATTCTTCAGGCAATCCAGTTTATACTATTCCTAAAGATGACCCTAACTTCATCACTATCAGCACAGTTGGAACCACGGAAGATGCATTATCAACTCAATTGACAGCAGCTACGGAGTATCATTTCAGAAGAGGTGCACACACAGAATACACCTTTAAATGTTCATTTAATGAGTATGATGGTTGTTCTGGTGGTGCTACAGATGAATATCCTACATCTGTATCTCCAATCGTTTATGGAGATTGGAATGGTACAGACTATTTAAAGTTTGCAGTTACTTCTGCAGATAATGGTACAACTATTACTTTTGATAACACTTCGGGTACCTATTACGCAGAAGAAAGCTGGGATTGTTCAGGATCAACATGCACTCAAAAATTCTTTTTCTTTCCTATTAGTGGTAAGACTGTTGATGAAACGGCTGATACAACAGATTTAATTCTATACAGAGGAGATAACTCTTCAGCTATAAGTAATACGAGATATGGTGTTAAGGCATATCAAATCGGTGGATCAGCTATGGCCGGAATATTGGCTAGTGTAAATGATTCTGCAGCATATGGAAGCATATTTAATACACATTATTTCGAAGGACCTATTGCAAATCCAAACTGGAGCCAGAGTAAAGATCCTTGGAAAGTCAAAGGCAAAGATAATGCAAAAGTTACATTTACGGATGAATGGAAAATGGGAGACTGGTTCCGAGCTACAATATCGAGCCGAGATCTTTCTGCTGCTGATATGGCAGCAAGGTGCAGCTATGCTGACAGTGGTTCGAATAGTTATTCAAGCAGTTCTTACCAAACGTTGTGTAATAGTTTGGGTGCTCAGCCTTCTTTGCAGGAAGCCATTGAGAATTTGAGATGGAGTGCCATTAACTGGAACAAGTTGACCCCAAGTAGTGGTGAAGGGCCGTTTGTTCCTTATGACAACGCTTCAAAAAGCCTTCGTGATAAATGGAAGGTGGTGAATTACGCCAGAAAAGCAATTTGGAAAAGATCGTTGAGTCCCACACAAAAAAGTGCAAGATGTGAACTTTTTAGTGCCAGTGTCACAACCGATACTGGATCTGTAAACTTAATGAATTATTGTAAACTTGCAGTTGCTGCCTCTACAGCTATTGATACTTTCTGGGAGGCAATGGACACAAATTGTTGGGGAGAATGGAATCATACAACTCAACAGTGGACAACCGAACCTGTACTTGGACAAAAAAAATGTAGTAATAGTGACAACTTTACTGCACTGAAAAATTTGTCCGGTAATAGCACCGTTAATATTGACATAAACGGGGATGGAGTTGCTGAAAGTTTAAAGCGAAAGGATAGATGGAAACTCGTTCGCTTAGGAAGAAAGGCGGTTCGTAATAGAAGTCTTGATCAAACAGTACGGCAAAATAGATGTTCAAACTTCAGTTATGATAATAGTACTTCCGGAAGTTCAGGTTGGAACTCCTCTTCTTTCAGTAGTGTGACTACATCAATGAAAGATCTGTGTCTTGCAGCAGTGAATTCAGATGGTGCAATTGCTAGTTTTGATGATACCATGACCGCACTAACAGAAGGCCCATTTGTAAACTGGAGCTTAGAAATGGGCAATGGATCTGCTAGAATCCCAGTCACTGGGACAGAACCATGGGAGAAAACGTACAAACTCCTTCTCGCAGATGGAACAGCATTACAATGGGACAACTCTTCAAACTCAAGGGTTTGGTGGAAAAATGATCCAAGGGCTACTGATAACACTACATTTCCTGGTAAACATACGGTAGCTCATTACCTTCAGGAGGTAATGTGGAACTTTTATAGTCAGTGGAATCCTAATGGACTCACCGGCAGTGAAATATCACCAAGGTGTCAGTTCTTTACGGCGACAGACAATATATCCAGTTATTGCTCTTTAATGCCTACCTACATTGAGGCAAAGAGTGTGTTGGATAATCGAACACGATTGATGAGCTCGACCATTCCGTTTTATGTCAATCTCGATGATAGAAGAATCAAAAAGAGGAGTTCCAACGGATACCTTTTTGATAATCCAGATTCTGCATTAACCCTTTACGTAAGAGCTTTTCCTAAAGACACATTTAACGGGTCTACGACTTGGAGTAGTAGTACAACATTTAATGCAGAACAGGTATTTGCACTGATCTTCACCTTCTTTGAAAGTAGGTCTAAAACTCCGATTCCCTCAAGTCCTGTATATGGTGATTTGGACAGCTTATCA
>LSNO01000047.1 GCA_002082305.1 SAR324 cluster bacterium SAR324-CTD7B | reverse complement strand
TCTGTTAATATAAGAAATTATAATCTCAATTTAACTTTATGACATATACTCCAGTTCTTTTATTCTGACAAGAGAAATATTTCGATTTTTTCATATTTTTCATGCAGGTCAGGAATGATAAATAAATCATTGGTTTAATGATTGCATAAGGTTCAGTGATTTGTCCGGCAACCCAAGTTTTTCGGCAGGATGATGAGTGTTGTACAAGGACAGATAGCACCGGATCGGCATGAGCCCTTTTCGATAATTTTTGTGAGCAGTAATTCTGCTGTTTGCATTTAACAACTCTTTACACTGAGGATACTTTTGAAAAAGATATTAAGTTTGCTGGTTTTGTCAGTTTTCTTTTGCGGTGGCCTTGCTTTTGCGGCCGACTCTGCGTCCAACAGGATAGATCAAACAATGAGATTGGGGATGAAAACCGGAACCCATTTAATGTATTCAACATCAACTCCGTTTGTGCTTGAAATACCGGGAGAAGTATTGACTTTTGGCTTGACGTACGGCTCTGGGAAATACTCTTATTCCTACATTGACTATAACTCTTCAACAGGTTATTCAACAAAAACTCAAAGCATCAACTTCAGTACGACGGAAGTAACCGGTAGATTTTATATCGGGAATTCGTTCAACATTCCTTTCGGTTATGCCAATTACAATATTTCATATCCGGATTGGGTTTATTCCGGTGTGACCTATGATATTGATTATTCAATAACTCAGTTGAATTATGGAATTGGCAACGAATGGACATATGACTGGGGAGGGTTTTTTGGCATAGACTGGTACCAGGGCGGCAGTATACAGAGCGATAAAGCAACAGTTAAACTCAAGTCTGGAACAGAAACGTCTACAACACTGGCAAAGGCAACTGAAACACCGGCTGATATCAAAGCTTTTGCAGGAATATTATTAATTACTTTCGGTTTTGGTTTCTGAGTCCTGCAAACTGCTCTGAGCAGCGTAGGCTGAAATAAATTCGTACGTGTATCCTCCTTTCCCCGGCTGCAACTCCTTCAGGAAAAGACGTCGAGGTCTGTACTTGTTTTTCCTGCCACTCAGCATCAAAACTTTTCCAGAATTTTGTCTGACCATTCCGGAGGATAATCAGCGTTTCGGGCTTCTTTCAGAACTGATTCAATTATGGCCGTGTCCTCAAGCGGATGTAAGATGCGTACGCCTTTATGAAAGCCGATTCCCTCTGGCACTTCTATAGCACGGTTTGTCCGGCTGCACTTGACTCCTTTTCCGGGAAACCATTCGAGAACTACTTCTCCGAACAGCAACTGAATTTGCTGAATATTTTTTTCAGCATCAATCCAGATGAATCCATAAGCGTCCGCACGATTTTCGCATCCCAAAGTGAGCTGCTTTAAACCGCTCACCACTTCCTCTGATTTTTTTGAATTGATTAGATAAAATTGATAACTTTTCATTAATAAGTACTCCGTGCCTTGTCTTTTCCGGCTATTTCGCTGACCATGTAAATTGAACTCTGACCTTTTAGCTGAAACGGCATAAAGATCGTTTAGACTTTTGAGAATTCAGACTGTTTCGGATGCAGATAATCCAAGAACTAACTTTACCAACCATGAGTCTCACACGTGTATTAATCAATGGATCCATGGGCCGAATGGGGCAGGAATCCATTAAAGCTGTCAGTGAAGATCCTGAATTGGAACTAGTTGCTCAAACGGATTTAGGTGATAATCTTGCTGAATCAATTGACCAATCAAAAGCCCAGGTTGTGGTGGACTTCACTACTGCCGCATCTGCATTGAAAAACACTGTCTGCATCATCGAATCTGGAGCCCGACCAGTAATTGGTACCAGCGGTCTGCTTCCGGAAGAAATTTCAGAACTGCAGGCGCTTTGCACAAAACATAAACTTGGCGGCATCATAGCTCCGAATTTTGCCATTGGCGCAGTGCTGATGATGAAATATTCTCAGGATGCAGCCAAATATTTTCCGCACGCTGAAGTGATAGAACTGCATCATGACGGTAAAGTGGACGCACCTTCCGGAACTGCAATCAAAACAGCAAATTTACTTGCTGAATCACGAAGTTCAGTTCCAAAAAAGATTGCTGATAAAGAAATTATCTCCGGAGCAAGAGGGGCCAATGCCGAAAATATCCGTGTTCACTCAGTCCGGCTTCCCGGTTTGGTTGCACACCAGGAAGTGATTTTTGGCGGCCAAAGCCAAACCTTGACCATACGTCACGATTCTATCCACCGTGACTCTTTTATGCCGGGAGTCTGCCTGGCCTGCAAAAAAGTGATGGATTTGAACGAACTCGTTTATGGACTGGAGCATCTGCTTTAAGTGAAAAAAGAAACTATGTTATGGAAGATTGCTCTGTATGTTTTCGTCCCCGCGGATGCAGTTCATGATATACCTCGAAAAAATCGGGCCGGTTTACATGTGCGTACTGCAGGGTTGCATCAAGACTGACGTAGCCGAACAAATCCTTAATATCTGACAGGTCAATACCGTTTTGCAGTAGATGTACTGCAAATGAATGACGCAGAATCCTTGGATTGATGCGACTGGTGATGCCTGCACGAAGAGCGTGTTTTTTGATCATTGCCCAAAATCCAACCCTGCTCATGCGTATTCCGTTTCGACTCGGAAATAAACATTTATCTTCCGGATTCAGCAGACGTTGTTCTCTTGCCTTTTCCAGATATGTCCGCAGTACCTCCACAGCTTTTGAGGTCATCGGTACCATGCGCTCGCGTTTTGAACGAACCTTCAAAAACTCCAAATCCAAAAACAGATCCTCCACATCCAGTCCAAGCAGTTCTTTCACTTTCAAACCGCTTGAATACAGAAGTTCCAACATTGCCCTGTCCCGCAACCCCAGATAATGCTCAAGTGAAGGCACTTCGAGCAGTGCGACAACTTCTTCCGGTGACAGTATTTCAGGAGCCTCCGGCAAAACTGCAGGAAAAGGTATCTGATGTGCCGGACTGGTTTTTATCAATCCGCTAAGTTCCAGGTGATCGAGAAAAAGTTTCAGGGACGAAATGTGTCGAGCCAAGGTTCTTGGCTTATAGGATTCACTAAGAAAAGAGAGGTAGCTTTCAATATCCTGCCGATTTAGTTTGCGGAGCTTCACGAGAAGTTTTTGGCTGTCGCTTTCCTCCTCATCTATTTCCAGCCACCGCAAAAATCTGTGCAGGTCCAGGCGGTGGCTCTGGATACTGTTTGGAGCATATTTTTTGCTCTGCAGTGTGTCTAGAAACTCCGAAACCAGCGGCTGCATATTTTTTTTAACTGGTCCGGTGGAAAGTGAAACGGCTGCATTCTAAAATATGCCGTATGAAAAAATGAAATGAAAAGAAGCCCGCGATGCCGTGTGTAAAATGGCAATTGTTACCTCGTTAAACAAGGTGGAGTAATGTGGTAAAAGGTTCGAGCTTCCTGCTCTACGGCTGGCCTGCACACCCCCTTCCAGGGACGAACTCCTTTTTTATAATATCAGGTAGCAAAAGTTTTACATCACGAACACCGCAGACTCCAATGCTCTGTACTAAGCTTACTATCTCTGCAGTAAAAATCAATAACGTTAAAAAACTAAATTATATTCTGCCTCATAAAAGATTAACGACATTAAACTCAAGACTCCCGCTTGAGATTAACAGCCAATTATTGTCAGGGTTCCTTAATCAGTTTTCTTTTCAGCTAATACTTTGTCCAGTCGATAATATAATGTTTGCAGATCAGCTTCAATGCCGTCAAACTTGGTTACTTTTTTTTGCAGCGTCAGCAGTTTATCAGCCAAATTCAAGGCAACCAGCAAAGCTATGCTTGAAGGACCAAATTCTTCTGTTTGTTCAGAAACTTCCTGAATCTGCTGGCCCAGAAACTTCTCCACCTCACGGACGTGTTCTTCACCATACGGACTGGAAATTGAGAAACGATTACCGCTGATATTGATCTGGTACTGCTTACTGTCGTTCTCCTGCACAATTACCTCTTTTCGACTAACTGTTTCATAATCCGCATTGGAGCAGATCTTAAATTATTTATTCGTGACGCACATCCCTGGAACCTGATGCTAATAATTGCTGGATGTGATACAGTAGACACCATTCTAACTCATAACTTAGTTTCTAACAGGTTTTTTTTAAGAAAGCAATATCATATTAGAATAAATGACAAAATTGGGATCAATTTGTATTAAGAATAAATTATGAAATCTTCTCCTTTAAGTCAATTGAGCATGGAATCGCAGCAAGAATTTGGCGCACTGCTCCTGCTGGATCAGCTGATGCGCTACGATCTGCTTGAAGTTGAAAAAGACAATTTGACTGAAACAGTCAGTCTGCTGGAAAAAGAAGTTGCAGAACTGAAAAAAGGTTTCTTTCACTCTGATGAACAGGATCAGGAGCTAAGCTTTGAAAAAGATGAACTCAGAGAAGCAAAAGAGGCACTTTCTCAAGTTGAAAAAGAAATGGAGGAAAACGATCATTGTCGCCTGAATCTTGCCCTTGCTGAAACTGACGATGAGGGCCTCGAGCCCCTGTTGAAATTTATGGAGGAACGAGGCACCTTGACTGTCAGTGACGATAATTTTTATCAGCCGACCAAAAAAGGCCGGGAAGTATATCAGCATTTGGTTGAGCAGCTTGAAGCTTATGTTGTCCATTTTGGCATCTATACTTATGTGGATCTGGATGAGGGTGCATTCGGGGAACCTAAAACGGATTTGCTGGAAGGCGATCAATGGTCCGATTTGCGTGTTGCTGTTGCAGAACACAAAGGCATAGACCAATACCGGGTTGTATTTTTAGCCATGCTGAGTGCAGAAAGATTTTTTGAAAACCCGGACTGGAAATTCGATTTGAGCATGGGTACGCTTTTTGACGAAATGCAGCAAATTGTACAGGATCAACTCTGTGTGGAAGATTTGGGTTACACTGACAATGACGGTCAAGTTTCCGGAGAAGATGTTATCCGTGACATAATTGAACAAGGCGAGAAACTATCACGTGAACGACGCCAGCAGGAACAGGAAACCGAAGAAAAAGAGCAAGCTGAGGCAGAGCCGGATGAGCAGGTCATAAGGGCAACCTACTACTGGTAAAAAAATATGTACTTAAAAAACAGAGAAATAGAAGCTCCGGAACAACTTGGGAAAGGTTGGGACACTCCAGACATAAACTGGTATATCCGTATTTTATCGCATCGGTGATTAAATACCCATCAAATAACTAATATTACTTGAGATAATTTTGACGATATATTTGGTATATAGGTCAGATGGTGTATAAAGTATCGTATAAAGGTGGCAAAAAAACAAGTGGCATAATGGCACTGAAAGTAGCATTGAAGATTGGGAAAAGGATAGTTTCTGAGATATGCAACCGTAATTTTTCTATGATGATGAATGATTAACTCGTCTTATCAGACGGAGAATTTGAAGAGGAATCTTGTTTTAATAATAATTTGTAAAGAATGGCAAGAAATAATCCTAAGAGAACTATCGCAAACAATAACACAGTACATACTAACGGCAATGCAAAGATTGCCTCCCAAATTGTGAAATCCAACCAATTGATTTCGTATTGTTGAACTCCGAAACGGTTTTGGCAATACTCAGTAAAGCACCAAGTTAATTTACACCAGAAATCGGGAATTAAATCTCTTAAAGTCATATTGAGGTGATTATAGTGTTAGGTTGGACAAAGAAAAGATGTATATCACGAATCCCACCAGACATACTGTAGGGGTAATAATTATTACCAAAATTAATATTCGTTTCTTCATCCAATAATTTTTTCCCAATCCAGTTTTAGTGCAAGAAAATCTATACTCCTTTTATGTGATGTTTCATAGATTATTCTTTTTACACACTTGTTGTAGAGTATGTCGGGGTTGTATCCCTTACCATACCTATCCAACGAAATATTACCCTGTGAATGTCCTACGAGTTCATTTATGAAATGTGGTTCCACTCCTTTTTGTTTGAGGTGGTCTATTACTGTGTGTCTCAAACTGTGTAGTCCAGTTTTAGGTGTTTTCAGTCCAAGTAGTGGTAAATATCTATTGTTCCAAAACCGTGAAATACTCTTTGCATAAGTCCCTTCACCATAAGTCAATTCCTCAAAAAGTCTTTTTCGTTCAGGTTCTTTTTTTATTAGGTTGAGAAAATCAATAAATCCCAAATCCAAAATTATGTCGTGTATTGGGATAATTCTACGAGATGCATTATTTTTCAGTCTTTTATCTGGTCTGTTGATTTCTTCCTTTATGTCAAAACACCATCGTTTCTCTCTGTGGTTTCCTTTTATTTGTCTTATGTTGTCAAGGTATAACGCACAAATCTCATTTGCACGCAAACCAGTTGTGATTGCAATTAGTGGAACCCAATACCAACAATACCTATCCTTTCTTGGTTTAGTGTATTCCAAATAATTTCGTTTAGTGAAAATCTCTTTTAGTTCCTGTTCGGTAAATCTGTTCCGTTCATCTCTTGCATATTTTTTTTGTTTTATCTTCATTCCAAGAAATGGATTTTGATTACTGTATCCATTATTCACACACCAAATCATAAATGAGGACAAATACCCAAGATGTTTATTGATAGTGGTAGTATGCAACAAATCTTTCTGTGGGATTTTTATTTTCTCAAAATCCTGTATTTCCTTTTCTCTGTATTTTGGGTTCTTTGTTCTATTTCTTGGAAGGTTTTTTATATGTGATTTGATTATATTTGATTGTTCTTTTGTAATTGTCCCAATTGGTTCATCTCCAAAACTCTCTATCAACAAGTTTAGTGAAGTCCTAATCTCATTTTCAGTCCTTTCCCTTATATTCTCAAATCCACTTGCACTCTGTTTTTTTTCTCCAATAAACAAATCTATGCACTTGGATATTTCAGTTGATTGTAGAGAGTTTAGGGGTGGTGATACTTGATAGGGTTGTGTGGGTTCGGGTACATAGTTTTCAATTACTGGTGGTTGTTGGATCGTTAGTAATTGAGGGAATAAACCCATACCCAACTTCGTATCCACTTCCCTACGGAAATCATCCTCATCAATATGTTCTGTAT
>LSNO01000046.1 GCA_002082305.1 SAR324 cluster bacterium SAR324-CTD7B | reverse complement strand
GAGGTCACCAATATCCGCAACAGATTCAGCAACTGCGATTCCACATTCATTTAGAATTCTCATTTTTGCTTCCGCAGTATCATCACCACCGGAAACAATTGCTCCGGCATGTCCCATCCGTCTGCCGGGAGGCGCCGTTTGTCCGGCAATGAATCCAACCATGGGTTTAGACACATTATCCCTGGCCCAACGGGCAGCTTCAATTTCCATTTGCCCGCCGATCTCACCAATCACCACAATTCCTTTTGTCTCATGGTCTGCTTCGAATAATTCGATACAATCTTTCATGGTAGTTCCAATAATTGGATCACCACCAATACCGATAGCTGTGGTTTGTCCCAGACCCACATTCACCAATTGATCAATCGCTTCATAAGTGAGTGTTCCGGATTTTGAGATCACACCAATATTTCCTTTCTTGCAAATGAAGCCCGGCATGATGCCCAGTTTACATTCGTCCACCGTAATGATACCTGGACAGTTAGGGCCAACAAGACGAGTTCCTTTTTGGTCCACCACTTTTTTCACTTTCACCATATCATGGACAGGAACACCTTCCGTGATACAGACCACCACTTTTATGCCTGCATAACTGGCTTCAATCACAGCTTCCGCAGCGAAGGGTGGGGGAACAAATATAATGGATGTGTCCGCACCCGTTTGTTCCACCGCTTCCTCAACAGAATTGAAGACCGGAACACGATCGTCTAGCGTTTTTTGCCCACCTTTTCCCGGTGTTACACCCGCAACAACATTGGTGCCGTAATCCAGCATTTGCCCGGCATGGAATTGTCCTTCTGAACCCGTAATCCCCTGGACTACGATTCTTGAATCTTTATTTACTAAAATTGACATATGAATTCTCCTACGTACCTATGGCAGCTTTTACAACTTTTTCAGCAGCATCTTTCATGCCGACTGCGGGGATAATATCCACACCGGATTCGCTTAATATCGTTTGAGCTTCCTTGGCGTTGGTTCCTTCCAAGCGAACCACAACCGGAACTTTTAGCCCCAATTCTTTCACCGCTTGAACCACACCATTTGCCACACGATCACAACGGACAATACCGCCGAAAATATTGATTAAAACGGCTTTAACGTTTTCGTCAGATAAAATAATTCGAAAACCGTTTTTCACAGTTTCTGCAGAAGCGGTACCGCCTACATCCAGGAAGTTAGCCGGTTCCCCGCCCGCAAGTTTTATAATATCCATGGTCGCCATTGCGAGACCGGCGCCATTAACCATACAGCCCACGTTTCCGTCGAGTTTAATGTAATTTAGGTTGAATTGAGCCGCTTCAACTTCGTTAGGATCTTCTTCATTCAAATCGCGCATCTCTGCGATATCTTTATGTCGGAAAAGGGCATTATCATCCAGATTAACTTTAGCATCTAAAACAATGACTCTTCCATCTGTAGTGAGGATAAGAGGATTCACCTCTACAATAGTTGCATCAATACTTTGATAGGCGTGATACATTTGCATAAATATTTTCATGGCTGCTTTAAAAGCATCGCCGGTGAGTCCCAACCCATAAGCCAGTTTTCTGGATTGAAATGATTTCATCCCGAGAAGCGGATCAATCCAGACCTTTATTATTTTTTCCGGAGTTTCTGCAGCCACTTTTTCAATCTCTACGCCACCTTCTGAAGACACCATGAAAACATCCATGCCTTTTCCGCGGTCCAACGTGATAGCTGCATAATATTCTTCTGCAATGTCGAATGCTTCTGTGACATACACTTTTCGGACGAGTTGACCTTTTTCACCGGTTTGGTGTGTGACCAGATTCATGCCTAAAATATTTTTAGCATTTTCCAACGCTTTATCAAAATTGGGTGAATATTTCACACCACCGCCTTTTCCGCGTCCACCTGCGTGAATTTGGGCTTTTACAACCACATCTTCAGTATTGAAATCTTTTTGTACTCTTCTAATGGTGGATTCTGCATCTTCGATATTTTCAAAAACGTAGCCATCTTGAACAGGCATTCCAAAATTGGCAAAGATCTTTTTCGCCTGATATTCATGAATTTTCATGCTTCATTCCTTATTTCTGTCCCCGCTTTTCCGTCTAACGCATCCTGGATGTAGGGGATAGATGTTATAATCACTTTTTTACCGTGGTATTTCAAAAAATGGATAGCTGCCCGAATTTTCGGACCAATACTTCCTTGTTGAAAGACACCTTTATTGTATAATTCTTCTGCTTCTATCCGTGTTAAAGATTGAATTGCTTCTTGTATGGAAGTGCCGAAGTTACTATACACATGATCCACATCGGTAATGATCCACAACTCTTCCGCACGAAGAATTCGTCCAAGTTTTGCTGCTACATAGTCTTTATCAATCACCGCATCAAGCCCTTCAAGATGGCCAGAAGAGTCATTAAAAACTGGAATCCCGCCCCCACCGGATGCAATCACGATCGTTCCACGATCCACCAAAGCTTTAATTGATTTTCCATGCATAATATATTCGGGCATAGGAGATGGTACCACACGTCGCCATTGTCCCGGCTCTTGTTCTTTGATGCTCCAGTCAAATTTTTCGGCTAATAATTTTACTTCATCATCATCATAACGCATGCCTACATATTTAGAGGGATCTTTTAAAGAAGGATCGTTTTTATCAACGATAACCTGGGTAACTAGGGTCACAACTTCACGATCTATTTTCATATCTCGCAATTTGTTTTGTAATGACTGCTGTATCATATAGCCGATCGTACCCTGAGTTCCAGCAACACAAACGCCCAGAGGGAGAGGAGGAACTTCTTCATGCGTCAGGTCCAGGGTGGAGGAAACCGTGCCATGGGTTTTGGAAAAATCCGCTCACGAATAACCAACACGGAAGACAATCCGATAAAATTTGAAGATGTTCAGGGAATTGATGAATCACGGGAAGAATTGGAGGAAATCGTAGATTTTCTGAAAGACCCCGGAAAATTTGAAAGACTTGGAGGAGAAATCCCAAGAGGTGTTTTATTAATGGGAGAACCTGGAACCGGTAAAACCCTGCTGGCCAAAGCAATTGCAGGTGAGGCTGCAGTCCCTTTTTTCAGTATCAGCGGTTCCGATTTTGTGGAAATGTTCGTTGGTGTCGGTGCCAGCCGTGTCAGGGACATGTTTGCGCAAGGTAAAAAACACGCACCGTGTATCATTTTCATTGATGAAATCGATGCAGTCGGACGCAGCCGTGGTGCCGGTCTTGGAGGGGGAAACGATGAACGTGAACAGACTCTGAACCAGTTACTGGTTGAGATGGATGGTTTTGAAGTAAATGAAGGCATTATTGTTGTAGCTGCAACTAATCGACCGGATGTGCTGGATCATGCTTTGCTGCGTCCAGGGCGTTTTGACCGGCATGTAGTTGTACCTTCTCCGGATATCAAAGGTCGTGAAAATATTTTGAAAACGCACAGTAAAAAGATTGAACTGGATAAAAAAGTAAGTTTGAACAAAATAGCACGTGGAACTCCTGGATTTACCGGTGCAGACCTGGCTAATCTTGTCAATGAAGCAGCACTTTGGGCTGCGCGTCAGGATAAAGAAACTGTGGATAATGATGATTTTGAATATGCAAGAGATAGAGTGATGATGGGCGCAGAGCGGCGCAGTCTCTTAATTAGTGATGAAGAAAAAGAGACTACAGCCTATCATGAGGTTGGACATGCTCTTGTTGCAGCCAGTATTGAAGAAGTTGACCCCGTGCATAAGGTGAGTATAATTCCGCGAGGACGGGCTTTAGGAGTTACAATGCTCCTGCCGGAAGAAGATCGACACAGTCATAACAGGCGTTCTTTGCTGGGGCAAATAACCATGACGATGGGAGGACGTGCGGCAGAACATTTAGTATTTAAACGCTTCACTACAGGTGCCAGCGATGACCTGAAAAGAGCTACAGAATTAGCCCGAAAAATGGTTTGCCAGTGGGGAATGAGTGAGAAACTGGGACCACTGACTTATACTGAAGATGCAGGGCATGTTTTTCTGGGACGCGATTTACAACAGCATACTGAATTCAGCAATGAGTCCATGCGTATGATTGATGAAGAAGTGCTTGAAATCCTAAATTCATCTTATGAGCGGGCAAAATCGATTTTAAAAACTTACCGTAAAGCACTTGAATCGCTTGCCCTGACATTGCTGGAAAAAGAAACTATTGATGGAGAAAATGTGCTGCAGGTTATGGAGGAGTTTGCACCAAAAACTAAAAAATAGTGTCTGAAAATTTTTTTGATTTTCAAATAACTTTGAACTCACAAATTATGCTCATTTTTTCTTAATATCAAGATAACCTAAGAACCCCCCCTTTCCCTTTTCGGAGACTTTCAGTGGAAACACTTTTGCCAATTTTTACAGGTAACTTTACCTTTCGCTGGCAGGATCTGTTTGATATTGTTCTCCTATCGATAATTTTTTATCGCATTCTGCTCCTCATCAGAGGCACACGTACCATTCCCATGTTAATGGGTTTTGTTTTGCTGCTGGCACTTTATCTTGTTTCGCTGATTTTGAATTTGGAAGCCACACAGCTCCTCCTTGATAATTTGGGGCAGTCACTGGTGCTGGTACTGGTTGTACTGTTTCAGACGGATATTCGTAACGGACTGGCACAAATTGGGGTTTTCACTCTTTTCCGTGAAAACAGTCAGCAAAAAAGAAATTTGGTAGAGAGCACCCTGCATGCTTGTCTGCAGATGTCACAGCAGGGTATAGGAGCCCTGATTGTTCTTGAACAGGAAGTTGGATTGAAAAACTTCAGTGATCGGGGTACACAATTAAACTCAACTGTCAGTGAACAGCTTTTGCTGAGTATTTTTCATCCATCATCGCCTTTACACGACGGTGCTGTTATTATCAGCAACAAGGGTGATTTGTTGGCTGCACAGTGCATTTTACCTGTTTCGATGAACAGCCGTCTCAGCTCTTCTCTCGGAACCAGGCATCGTGCTGCAATTGGTCTGACAGAAGAAACGGATGCAGCAGTCCTGATTGTTTCTGAAGAACGCAGGGAAATCAGTCTCAGTTACCGCGGACAGTTGATACGCGGTGCAAATGAAGATATTCGCAAAGCCCTCCTGGATGTGCTTGCAGGCAACATTCCTGATGCCATCAGGGAAAAGGAAACAAAAGACACTTATAGAAAAACTAAGTTGAAGAAAGCAAAAAAAACCACGGAAACGTCCGATGATTTAAAAACTCCGGATAACACTCCTGTAGAAACAAACAAAGGCTGACAGATGCGAATAAATGTTTACTTCAAAGTGCTTGCAGTTGTTTTAGCTGTTTTTGTCTGGTTTCTTGCCCGGAAATCTGGAGAACCTATTCAAATGAGTTTTTATGCTCCGGTTGTTTTCAAAAATGTTTCGCCGTCCTTTCAAGTCACTTCTGATCCGCCGCAGGTCAACATAGTGGTACACACCAACAGCAGGGATTCATTTAATCCTCAGGAGCTCCAGGCGGTTCTTGATCTCGACAAAGCGCAGGAAGGAACGCTTTCTTATGTGCTGACTGAAAATCATATTTTATCTCCGGTAAAAGTTCAAATCACCCGGATTCATCCGTCTCAAATTACGGTTAGAATTGAAGAACTGATCGAAAAAACATTTTCCATCAAACCACGTTATCAGGGTACTCCAAAGAAGGGGTACCTGATGAGGGATATCAGAATCATTCCGGACACCCTTACAATGCGCGGGCCACGCTCAGTGCTGGAAAAACTGGACCATGTTTCTGCTCATGAAATTGAGCTGGAAGGACTTAAAGAAAGTGTCACAATGCGGGTTGATTTGGATTTGCCAAGAGGCAATGTGCAAATCATCGATCAGAATGTTGATTTTTATTCTGCAGAAATAACTATTGATAGTTTACCGATCAAGAAACGATTTGACAAAGTTCCGGTTTATTTACGGAACATTGATTATGTCAGTGTAATAAATCCTGGTACTTTCAATGTTTTCGTTGAAGGTCCTGAAGATTTGATTCAGGAATTAAATCGCGATGAACTTTATGGTGAAATTGATCTTTCAACATTTGAACCCGGAGAGTATCCTAAAGTAACTCCAAAAGTTGTAAAACCGGATGGAATAACTGTCCTTCAACAGTGGCCCATAGTTTCAGTTTGGGTTAAAAATGAAAGAAACTAAACGACTGGCAGCAGTCATTTAACGAATAACAGCAAAAAATCGGCTGCAGTTTTTGAATTTTGAATTTGTTTGAAAGGACTTTGAATACAGTAAAAGAACTGTAAACCGAAATAATGATTGCTTTACACATTAACATTGATCACGTGGCGACTGTCAGGCAGGCCCGTCAAATCAGCGAACCGGATCCGGTTACCGCAGCAGGATTAGTAGAACTGGCTGGAGCGGATGGTATCACAATTCATCTGCGTGAGGACCGTCGACACATTATAGACCGGGACGTCCGGATTTTACGGGAAACCATTCAAACGCGAATGAACCTGGAAATGGCTGCAACAGCAGAAATGTTTGCTATTGCACTGGATATTCGTCCGGATATTGTGACCCTTGTTCCTGAAAAACGGGAGGAAGTGACTACGGAAGGCGGACTGGATATTGCCGGTGCAGCAGAAATTATGCATAAAGGAATAGCCCAACTCCGGGGTGCGGGAATCCGGGTGAGTTTATTCATTGATCCGGATGCAGAACAAATCAAGGCAAGTCAAAAAGCTGGTGCTGAGGATGTTGAACTGCACACCGGCTGTTATGCAAATGCAGAAAATTCTGAAGAACTGGACAGGGAATATCAGCGTCTGGTTTCTGCAGCAGAATTGGCGCATCAGGAAAAACTACAGGTAAATGCCGGACACGGACTTAATTACATCAATACCCAGCGTATTTGCGGCCTGCCGCATTTACGTGAATTGAACATAGGACACAGCATTGTCAGTCGGGCGATTTTTGTTGGTATTTCTCAAGCAGTGCAGGAAATGAGAGAAATCATAATTCGAAACTCATAAACTATTCAATGGCAAAAGAAATTATTATAAATCACACCTCTCACGAAACCAGGGTTGCCGTGATTGAAGGTGGAGAACTATCAGAGCTTTATCACGAACGCGAAAAAACGATGCGTCTTGTGGACAATATTTACAAGGGAAAAGTATTGAATGTTCTGCCTGGAATGGAGTCTGCTTTTGTTGATATTGGCTCTGAGAGGGCGGCATTTTTACATATTGATGACATTCTTCCGGAACATGAAATTTTTGGTGAACCCTCTAATAATAATGGAGAACAACAAAAGATTGGTCAGTTGATTCAAGAAGGACAGGACGTTTTGGTGCAGGTTTCAAAGGGCCCAATTGGTACAAAGGGTGCCCGCATAACCAGTCATGTTTCAATTCCTGGGAGGAATCTCGTTTATTTGCCTGCTACAAAAACGCTTGGAGTTTCCCGTCAAATAAATCAGGAAAAAGAACGTGAGAGACTGAAGGAGATTGTGGACCGTTTACGTCCGGAAAATGCCGGATTCATCATCCGGACGGTTGCAGAAGGACACAGTGAAGAAGATTTGCATTCTGACATCAACTATCTGGTTTCTATTTGGGATGATATTCTGGAAAAATATAAAACCCTTCCTGCTCCCTCGCTTCTGCATTCAGATCTGAATGTGATTTTCCGAACGATTCGCGATCTTTTTTCAGCAGATATCCGCAAGTTGGTTGTTGACGACAAAAGTCAGTTTAATAAGGTTCGTCAGTTTGTACGCTCTTACTTGCCGCGATATGGATCTGTAATTGAAAATTATACTAAAGCAGAACCTGTTTTTGATCATTACGGAATCGAAAATGAAATTGACCGCGCTCTCGGAAACAAAGTCTGGCTGCGCTCCGGAGGTCACCTTGTCATCGATCAGACTGAAGCATTAACTGCAGTTGATGTGAATACAGGACGCTTCGTCGGTAAGGAAAGTCATGAAAAAACAATTTTGCGTACAAACATTGAAGCTGCTGAGGAAATCGTTTACCAGCTGCAGCTGCGAAATATTGGCGGAATTATTATTATTGATTTCATTGATATGGAAACACAGCAGCACCGGCAAATGGTTTATCAGACCCTGAAGGACCAACTTCGTTCTGATAAGGCACGCAGCAAAATTCTGCAAATAAGTGAGATGGGTCTCGTCGAAATGACACGCAAGCGCGATCGCGAAAACCTGAACCGTTATCTTTGTGATCCGTGTCCGTATTGTGATGGAACAGGCCAGATAAAATCTCCGTCCACAGTCTGTTACGAGGCTTTCCGTGAAGTCCGCCGCAGCTGCCGCAGGAACACAAAAGGATCTGTTGCAATATTTCTGCACTCAGATGTTTTTAAATATATCCAGGAGGAAGAGCAGGAAGCCGTCAAATTATTGGAAGATGAGATGGGCCGGAGTATTACCATTAAATTATCTGATGATTTGCACCGCGAACAATTTGAACTTTACGAATACTGAGTTGACCAGAGAAACAGCCGGACAAAATTTCAAGAATCACATTGCAGAAAACGTCTATCCGGGACGCGGAATCGTAATAGGGCGCAATCATGAGAATTCGTGGATTGTTATTTACTGGATAATGGGGCGCAGCTCAAACAGCAGGAATCGGATTTTCAGGCACGAAAACGGAATATTGCTTACCGAAGCAGCAGATCCTTCTCTGGTGGAAGATCCGGCACTGATTATTTACAACGCCATGCGTGACGTTGATGATTGTGTAGTTGTCACAAACGGAAGTCAGACCGATACAATTTGTGAAGGTTTTATGCAGGGTGAAAGTTTTTACGATTCACTGTACACGGAAAAACATGAACCGGATGCACCGAATTTTACACCCCGTATTTCCGGATTGATTGAGCAAAAAAAATCATCAATGACTTTGGCCAAAATCAGTAAATGTGATTTTTCGGCAGAGCAGTCTGTCTATCATTTTTATCGCTATAATGAAATTGGAGCGGGATTTGGATATTGCCTGACCACATACATGGGGGACGGGAATCCGCTTCCCTCTTTCAAGGGTGACCCAATCCTTTTGCCGCTGGAAGGTGATGCAGAACAAATTGCTGAAAAATACTGGGAGGCGCTGAATCAGGACAATCGTATTTCTCTTGCCGTTCGGGAACTGACTTTCTCTGGAAAGGACAGTTTGAAAATAATTAATCGCTTTGATTCCCGGGATGGAGAAAAAATTTAGTCCGGTTTGCATATGTCTGCAGCAGATCAAAGATATTTATCACAGGCGTAGTTTCATCTCACTTTAACTAAAGAATTAACCGAAAAGGCAGGACAGGCGAGTTTTCGCAGATTAAATGATATAATCAGGTTTAATACATTTTGCGGACATTACAAGTGAAGAACAGAATCGGCTGAATGGCCCCATCAAAAGACGCTAACGGAGAGGAATACCAAATGGAAACTGAAGAGGAAATAAATCCGGAAACAAACTCTGAGGCAGATGAAAATCTAACTGAAGATGCTGTTGAGATTGATCTGGAAGATGACGATTTAACAGAGTTGTTGGGATTGGAAGAAGAAGAGGAGGAAGAAAATATTGATGCGCATATTGAAGCTGCTGAGATCGTAGAACTACCCGAACTTGAAGAGGTAGATTTGGAGCACTTCGAAGATGATGAGTTGAATGACGAAACAGTTGCTACCGAGGATTCTATTTTGGAGGAGGACTTCCTGCACAAATTTACTGAAGATGACCTGAGTCCGCTCAGTTTTGCCCGAACGCAGGTGGTGATTTTTGCAGTAGAAAAGGTACAGGCTGAGCTTTTGCAGCGCTACCTTAGCGAGCGTGCGGGAATGGAGGTTGATTGTGTATCCAAAAGACAAAATCTTTGGCGGCTGTTAAAATTGGATCCAATGGATTTGGTTATTTTTGAAACTGGATCAGTTGAAAATTCTGATGCTTTGGAAGTCATGCAGCAAACAAAAGATCAATTTCCGGAGGTTCATTTTATTTGTATTTCCGGGCCTGTCAGTCTGGAAAGACGATTGCAGTTCCTGAATGCAGGTGCGCTGGATTATTTGACCCGCCCCGTCCATTTATCGACTGTAGCACAAAGTGTTTTGGTGCAGTTGAGCCGTACTGATACTTATGAAAATGAGGAAGGGTTTGTAGATCTTGACTCTGTAGCGGATGATATTCCGGTGGAAGAAACTCTGGTAGATTCTGCTGATACTTATCATGATGAAGACTTAAGCGGAACTGAAGGTTTGCAGGAAGATGATTTAATTCTTGGAGATGAGATTGATTTAGTTGACGAAGATTTTTAGAAATATTATTAGACCCTCAATTAACTTGCCAAAAAGAAGCTAAAATCAGACGCACTGCAACAATCCATTTGAATAATAAATTATCATTACCGCGAAAGCGGGAATCCAGGGGTGATATTTCAAATCGTTTACCCGGCCAGATCTAGAATCTAAATCCCGGATTAAGTCTTGGATGACAAGAGATTTTTTTTAAGTCCTACTTAATTTCTTCGACAATTGTCCGTACAATTGGAACCTGAACATATCCGCTTTCAACGCTCCAGAAATAGTAATAACCACTAGTGCCGCCCTGTTCATCTTTGTGCGTTGTTACTTTTCCGTCCCGAACAGTCCAGCTTTTAACGATTGTTCCGCTGTCGGCGACATAAGAAACGCGCAAATCCTTTCCTAAAAGATTATCGGCCTGCTTGAATATTTTGTTCCGCGATTCTTCTGTGCAGCCGCCCATAAACAACAGGAACAACAGAAATAGATAAAAAGTTTTTTGCATGGATCCTCTAATAATTAGTAATTGAACTGGTTCTTATAAAAACAACTTAATTTGCACTGCATGACAAGCCTGAAGGACTCCTTACTCTGAAAAGAATTATGGGGACACGAGCTTAATTCGGTTTTCAGAATTAAGTATCGTATCCCCTTACATCCATGAATTCAAATGTAAAACAAGAATGCACCCAAATGTACTAAGCTGTATTCACTCCTGCCTTTTCAGCTGAAGCGACCAACCTCTGATCCATAGTCAGCAATGTAGCGTTATTGCGTCTTGCCAGCACCAGATAGATCATGTCATAGATTGAATGGTCCATCATACACCCCAATTTGAATGACTCCCGATATAGATCCCGTTCATTGACATATTCATCTGGTAGAGAGACAATATGATCAATGGATTTCTCACACTCATCATATGTATAGTTTGATAATTTCTGATATTTCCAGAAAACATTTGTTGCTTCAGCAATCAAAATATTAGGCGCTATTACCAAATCAGCCTCTGCAAGAAAATGCGAAAACAAAGTCGCTGATTCTCTTTTAAGCACAACCTCCACTGCCGCACTGGTATCTAAAACAGCAATCATCGCTCTCTATCCTCACGGATCAATTCCACCGGATCAAGCTTAGATACTGTTCCGCCACTTAATCCAGACTCTTCAGCAATTTTTTGCAACAACTTGGTACGACGGACTTTAGGAGAAATTGACGTATCAAGACCTTTAGCCAAAAGTGCAATTGCTTCTTGAGCAATACTACGATGTTCTGCCTCTGCTCTTCGCTTAAGCAGAGAATAAATATTTTCTGGTAATTCCCTGACCTGTAATGATGACATAACACGCTCCTTTAATGAAATAGTGATAAATCATAATAATGCATTATTCTTCATAATGCAACAACAGGCGAAATTTTCGAACTACACCATGCCAAAATAACACTAATAATCCCCGCAGTCACACTTTTCATAATGCCCTTACCTATCTTTGCATGAGCCCCAGCATCCCGCAAGAATTCCCTTTTTTCGTGACCTTTCCGTGTTTCTCCGAGATAACCTTGGCAAAAAAATGCTTGACAGTATTTTTAATTGGTTTATTATGTTCAATGTTTGAACATCTTTATCTTGAATATTAAATCACTCTAATCAGGATATTTTTCAAGATGACACCAGAAGAACTCCGTACACTGACTCTGTTTAATACTGTTGAGAGCAGGCCTGAGATAAATCAGCGCCAGCTGGCTCGGGAGTTGGATGTCTCTTTGGGGCTGACGAATACCTATTTTCAAAGAGTGCTCAAAAAAGGCTGGATTCGAGCCCAGCAAGTCAAACCACGGCGCTGGCTTTATTTTCTCACTCCAAAGGGAGCACTGGAAAAAAGCCGTCTCAGCCTCTCCTACCTGCACCGCACCCTTAACTCATTTCGTGAATTAAAAAGCAAGGGCGATGAACATTTGCGCATCCTGTCTAAAAAAGGGGTGCGCGGGATTCATCTGTGTGGAGAGGATGATTTGACTGAAGTCCTCAGTTACTGTTTTTCCGGATTTGAGATTGAACTGCTTTCCGTAATTCCGGAAAAAGATTTGCTGGATAATCCTGAACAAAGCGCGAATCCGACCTTGCCGGAACTGAAATCCGGCGAACTGATTCTGCTTGCATCGCTGGAGCATCGGGCTCCGCTTGCTGAATTGCTGGCTCAGCAGGGATTGCAGAAAAATCAGCACTGGGTTTTATTTTCATGAATAATTTGCATCGACGTTCATTCTGAAAATATTATGCAATATTGTACTGAAAAAAGCTGGTATGTACTCCGGGTACGCTCCCAGGCGGAGCGCTTGGTACACGTGGGTTTGCACCACAAACAATTTGAGGTGCTCAATCCAACTTATCAGGCATTGAGTATTCGCAGGGACCGCAGAAAGGTTTTGACACGGCCTATTTTTAACGGATACATGTTCGTTCGCACCCTGCTCAATCCGGAATGCCATTTGGAAATTTTGAAAACACCGGGAGTGGTTGAGATTTTGAAAAGCCCAAGCGGACCGACTCCTGTTCCGGAAGAACAGATTGAAAATGTCCGTTTGCTGGAAAAACACGTGGGAGATTGTTTTTGTGGTACGGATTTTGAGGTTGGCGATGCCGTTTTTGTACGCGAAGGCCCGTTGACCGGTTTACGGGGAGTGATTGACAGACTGGACCGCAAAAAACTGCACATCCATGTGGATGCAATTCCGGGTTCAGTCATGATTGACGTTGAACCGCACCAGGTGCAGCTGGAAAAAGACGCAGTCTATCAATTGGTTACTAACAGATAGAAATAATGTTTTTTGAGACTGTTTATTGGTTTGATTCGGTTCATCCTGCAATCCTGTGTCAAAGTTTTTTAAAAAACGGTAATTTGGGTTTAATCCTTTCAG
>LSNO01000045.1 GCA_002082305.1 SAR324 cluster bacterium SAR324-CTD7B | reverse complement strand
TCTTACGTTTTTCAGGACAGTGACCACGCGGCGGCATTGTTCAACCTGGAGCAGGGCGGACACATTTACAGCCGTATTTCAAATCCAACAGTCGCGGTGCTGGAAGAACGAATCGCCGCTCTTGAGGGCGGAACCGGCGCAGTGGCTACTGCTTCAGGACAAAGTGCTCTATTTGCAACGATTATGACGCTGATGGGACAAGGCAATCACATCGTTTCCTCGGCTTCACTTTACGGCGGCAGCGTCAACCTTTTCCAGCACACCTTACCGCGTTTCGGTATTGAAACCACTTTTGTCAATCCCCGTAAACCGGAAGATTTCAGGAAAGCAATTCGTCCCGAAACACGCCTGGTATTTGGTGAAATTATCGGCAATCCGGGACTGGAAATTCTGAATGTCCCTGCAGTTGCAGAAATTGCACACGGGGCGGGTTTGCCATTGATGATTGATGCAACTTTCAACACACCTTATTTGTGCCGAGCTCTTGAATTGGGAGCAGATTTGGTTTCACACTCGGTTACCAAGTGGATGGGCGGACACGGAGTTGCGTTAGGAGGAGTGGTGGTTGAAGGTGGACGTTTTGACTGGGAAACTGACGGAAAATTTCCGACGCTTACTGAACCATATGCCGGTTATCACGGGATAAATTTCTTCGAAGAATTCGGACCACAGGCTTTTTCGATGCGCATGCGTTCAGAAGCAATGCGGGATTTCGGCCCTGCGATGAGTCCACAAAACGCTTTTTATCTCTTGCAGGGTTTGGAAACTCTGCCGATCCGTATGGAACGTCACATCAGCAACACCAAAATATTGCTGGAGTTTTTACAGTCAAGTGAAGAAGTCGCCTGGGTGACGCATCCGGATTTGCCGGATCATCCGGATCATGAACTGGCTTCACGGATTCTACCTAAAGGAGCAGGATCAATTGTTGTTTTTGGAGTAAAAGGAGGACGGGAAGCCGGTGCCGCTTTTATTAATTCCGTGCAGTTGGCTTCACACTTGGCAAATGTAGGAGACGCAAAAACGCTCGTGATTCATCCGGCCAGTACGACTCATGCACAAATGGACTCGGAGACAATGAAACAGGCCGGCTTGACCGAAGACATGATTCGGCTTTCGGTCGGACTGGAAGACGCGGATGATTTGATTACTGATTTAAAACAAGCTTTGCGTATAGCAGAAAAAGTAGGCGGAGGTGCAAAATGAAGATCAATGTGATCAACAGTTCTTCAGGCCAAAATAATACAATTTTTGCTGCTACCGGAGGAAGAGTACTTAACCAGGAACTTCCCCTCGTCATTTTCATGCATGGAGGAGGAATGGATCACACAGTCTGGAATTTACATACACGCTATTTCGCTTTTCACGGTTATTCAGTCCTGGCATTTGATTTTCCAGGACACGGACGTTCAGACGGTTCATTTCTGGATAGCATTGAACAAATGGCGGACTGGATTCCAGAGTTAATGAATGCTTTGGGACTGGAAGAACCGAATCATACTGCTTCCTTAGTGGGACACTCGATGGGAGCCCTTGCGGCTTTGGAATGCACATCCCGTTATCCTGAAAGAGTGCGCTCATTATGTTTGATGGGTCCTTCGGCAAAAATGCCGGTGCATCCGGATTTACTTGAAGCGGCCCGCAAAGACGACCCGCTGGCTTATGATTTGGTTACCTCCTGGGGACACGGACCAGCCGGACATCTGGGAAGGACACCGGTTCCTGGCTTGTCACTTATTGGCGGAGGGCGTGCTTTGCTGAGTTCTGCACCAAAAGGAGCTTTGGGCAATGATTTGGAAGCCTGCAATGTTTACCAAAACGGAATGAATGCGGCAAAAAATATACGCTGCCCCACGTTGTGCATAATTGGAAGTGATGACAAAATGACTCCGGCCCGTAACGGGATGGAACTCGCTTCAACAATTCCGGAAGCAAAAACTGAAATCATCCAGAACTGTGGACACATGATGCTGCTGGAAGATTCAAATGCATCTTTGAAGGCCCTTAAGGGACATTTAAACAGTTTTGAAAGCTGATCTCAGCACCTGTTTCAGAGGTCTATCTCAGACCCGTTCAATCAGCATAGCAATTCCCTGTCCGACACCGATACACATTGTGCAAAGCGCATAACGTTCTCTGCGCAACTGCAGTTCTTTCACGGCGGTCAAAGCCAAACGGGCGCCACTCATACCGAGCGGATGTCCCAGCGCAATTGCTCCTCCATTTGGATTTACACGCTGATCGTCATCAGCCAAATCCAAAGCACGCGTTACAGCTAAAGCTTGCGCTGCAAATGCTTCATTGAGTTCGATTATTCCGATTTTGTCCAGTGAAACTCCGGTCAATTCGAGCAGTTTTTGCGTTGCCGGAACAGGACCATAGCCCATAATTCTGGGTTCAACACCTGCTGTGGCCATTCCTACGACTCTCGCAACAGGAGAAAGCTTTTGTTTTGTTGCCATCGTTTCTGATGCAATGATCAAAGCTGCTGCACCATCATTAACTCCGGAAGCATTTCCCGCAGTGATGCAACCGTTTTCACGAAAGGGTGTGGTCAATTTTCCGAGTTTTTCCAGCTTTGTTTCCGGACGTGGATGTTCATCCTGATCAACGATCAACGGCTCACCTTTGAGCTGCGGAATACTTACCGGCACAATTTCCTCTCCAAGCCGTCCTGATTCCATTGCCTGTCCGGCTTTTTGCTGAGAACGCCAGGCAAAAGCATCTTGATCCTCTCTTGAAATATTAAATTCTGCAGCCAAATTTTCCGCAGTTTCAGGCATTGAATCAGTTCCATATTGTTCGAGCATCAGTTTATTGACAAAGCGCCAGCCGATAGTTGTGTCAAAAGTCTCAGCATTTCGTGAAAATGCGGATGTTGCTTTTCCCATCACAAAAGGAGCCCGGCTCATGCTTTCAACTCCGCCGGCAATGACCAGATTTTGTTCTCCGGATTTGATTGCTCTTGCGGCAATCCCCACTGCGTCAAGCCCGGAACCACAAAGACGGTTTACGGTTGCTCCTGGAACAGTTTGCGGCAATCCGGAAAGTAAAGCTGCCATCCTGGCCACGTTGCGGTTATCCTCTCCGGCCTGATTTGCACAGCCCAGAATTACATCATTCACTGTTTCCCAATCCACTCCGGAATTTCTTTCCATCAATGTTTTTATTGGAATTGCCGCCAAATCATCAGTTCTCACTCCAGCTAAAGCACCACCGTATCGTCCAATCGGGGTCCGGATTCCATCACATATAAAAGCTTCTTCCATTTTGATTTTTTAATTGTTGATTTTGTTTTTAGTTAGGGCTCACTGAAAAAGATTTTTCTTTTGTCATCCCGGACTTGATCCGGGATCCAGATCTCCGTTCAGATTGAATACAAGATTTGAAGAAATTACCCCGGATTCCGAATCTACGCTTCACTTCGCCCCGAATGACAATAGTTAAGTGGCGAAAGCATTGTTAATTATGCTTTGCCTTTTGCTGCAGCCAGGAAGAGACCTGATAACGTTCTCCATAAAACTTACGTAAATTATCAAGGGTTTCCACCACCGAAAATAAGCCCCATTGCTCGGCCCACTCCAAAGGTCCCTGCGGATAATTAACTCCTTTCCTCATGGCCAGATTAACTCCTGCGGCATCGGAGACTTCTTCCTGGACGAGCAAAGAAGCTTCGTTGGACAACATGGCAACAGTACGTGTCAGAACCATTCCGGGAATATCTTTCAATACAGATACCAGTTTGCCCAAAGACTGAAAAAGACCCACTGCTTCCTGTAAAGCGTTTGCTGAACACTGTGAAGCCGGAGCAAGCGCAATCCGCGGGGACTGAAAATAATCCAAACATAAATCCAGTGAAATCACGTTTTCTTCCAAATCAAGAGATCGCTCAGTTGAGCTTTTTCCATTTGAAATCATGACTGCCGCACCTGCAGGTAGGCGAATAATTCCATTTCCGGAAATGCTTTTTGTCTTTAAAGAACCTCCTTCAATCAATTTTAGTAAAGACTGGGGCAGCTTTTCAGGGCCTTCAATAATGAGAGAAGCAGGAGCAGGAGATTCCGGAGCATTTTTTGGGGCCTGCATTTCCACATCCACTCCATATTCAAAAAATCCCTGTCCTGATTTCCGTCCTAAACGTCCGGAATCCACCAACTCTTTTTGCAGCACAGAGGGGGCAAAACGAGGATGACGCTGATAACTTTCCCAAATTTGACAGGTCACCGCATAATTCACATCCAGGCCAATCAAATCCATCAGTTCAAAAGGTCCCATCCTGAAACCACCGCATTCACGCATTATGGCATCACAGGTTGCCGCATCAGTTCCACCTTCTTTGAGAATAGCCAGAGCTTCACTGTAAAAAGGGCGGGCTGCGCGGTTGACAATGAATCCCGGACTGGAGCGGACATGTACCGGGCTTTTCCCCCATTGCTCTGCGAGTGAGAAAACCATATCTGCAACCTCTGAATCCGTTTCAGTGGATTGCACAACTTCCACCAGCGCCATTACCGGAGCAGGATTAAAAAAGTGCATGCCGACCAGACGTTCCGGACGCTTCAGCACACTGCCCATTTCGTTTAAATCAATCGATGAAGTATTGGTCGCCAAAATTGCATCTTCTTCCAGCAATGATTCCAGTTGGGAAAAAACGTCCTGTTTAATAAGCAAATCCTCAATAATCGCTTCAATCGCCAGTTTGGCCTTAGCAAGTTCTTCAAAAGTTTGTACCGGCTTTATGTTTGCCAGGATTTGAGTTCTTTTTTTGTCCGTAATTTTTTCTTTATTTACTGAGCGTTCGAGTCTCCCGGCAATGTTTTCAATTGCACTTTGTGTTTGTTCCTGAGAGACGTCATAAAGCAACACTGGATGTCCAGCCGTTCCCGCAATCTGGGCAATTCCCTCACCCATCGTTCCTGCACCAAGCACGGCGATGGTATAATTGTTTGCTTCAATTTGCATTTGATTTTTATTTATGACGGGATAGAATGGAAGTTAAAAAGTATAAACAGATTTAACGTCCGGTTATTTTAGCCGATCAAACAAACTCATGCAATTTGAAAAACAATTCGACCATCTTTCTTAAAAGAGCTTGAAAAACAGATAATTTTCCATTAGAGTCCCGGTAGAAGGCCGTCGCTAAAAAGTAATATTTTCAGCATAACAAATCAAAGGAATTACATGAAACCTCAGATACGCAGAATTGTCATCCAAGTTGAAGAAATACATCAGGAAATTGGCCGTACGATTGATCCACCGGCACGAAAAGTCACAGTTGCTGCAGTAATCAATAATCCGTATGCAGGTAAATATGTTGATGATTTGGAACCGCTTTACGATTTAGGTGCGGAAACAGGTGGACTGCTGGCTAAAAAAGGAGTTACTGCACTAGGCGTAAAACCTTCCGAAATTGTCAGTTACGGCAAAGGTGCAATAGTCGGACTGGACGGAGAAATCGAACATGCCGCAGCCATTTTACATCCTCGTTTTGGTAAACCGGTACGTGCTGCAGTTGAAAAAGGTGATGATATAATTCCTTCTACTAAAAAAATGGGCGGCCCAGGATCGGTTTTGGTAATGCCGTTGACCAACAAAGACAGCATCTGGAGTTTTGATCATATGGATGCCACCGAAATCAGTCTTGCGGATGCACCCAGGGCAGATGAAATAGTGGTGGCAGTCGCTCTTGCTGACAGCGGGCGTCCACTCGCTAGAACCGGAACATAACAAATATAAAAGGATAAAGAAAATGTTTAAAGCAATGATTTTACTCAAGCGCAAAGAAGAATATACTCAGCGCGAATTCCGAAACTGGTGGCTCGGTGAACATGCACAACTTGCCATTCAACTGCCTGGATTACGCAAATTGTGTTTCAATCCCACCGATAACGAAGAGGCTATGTATGACGGAGTGGCAGAGCTCTGGTTTGACTCAGAAGCAGATTTTACGGAGGCCTATCAAACTGAACTCGGCAAAGCAGTTGCTGCTGATTCTTTGGCACATGTCGGACGCAGGGACCGTTTATTTGTGGATGAAAACATACTGTTAGACGATTAAAATTTCGCAAACAATTTTTTTCAGTCTTATGCCAATTCTAATAGTCTAAACTATTTTTGTTGTTTTAATTACTTCACCATGATATGTTACGTTCAGTATTGAACTTTTAAAATTATTAATAATTATCTGGAGGATTGATCTATGAAACAAATAAAAAAAGTCGCAGCATTAACAGTTTTGTTGTCATTTTGTTTTTTTGTCAGCTCATCTTTGGCTGACTCGGAGGGTATAATCAAGTACCGCAAAAACGTGATGAAGTCATCCGGGGGTCATATGGGAGCGATTGTGGACATTTTGAAAAACGATTTGCCTCTGCAAGCCCACATTCTTGACCATGCGCGGTCGATAAATCAAAACAGCAAAATGATACTGGAAATGTTTCCAATAGGTTCCGGACTCGGAGACACCAAAGCAAAACCGGCAATCTGGGAAAACTGGTCAAAATATGAATCCGCAGTAAATGCTTTTGTGCGTGAAAGTTCTAAACTGGTCAAAGTCGCAGAAAGCGGCGATATGAAAGCTTTAGCAAAACAATTCCGTGCAACAGGTAAAACGTGTGGTGGCTGTCACAAAAATTTCCGCGAAAGAGAATAAGGAAATCAGATGAAACTTTTCCAATTTTTAGTTTTGATTTTTCTCTTGTTCCAGTTGAATTTCGGAGTGGCATTAGGGAATCCGGATTCTTCAGATTCAGACAGCAATGACGATTCCAAGCCCGTGAACGAGGCTTATCAAAATGCTTATTATGAGGTTAAAAGTGGAAACTTCCAGGTTGCCATCAAATATTTAAAGCAGGCCGCCAAAAGCTCCACAAATAAAGCGGATATCTATAATTTGATGGGATACAGTCACCGAAAACTGGATCTGCTGGAAGAGGCCTTTTTCTATTACCAGAAGGCACTGAAACTGGATCCGCGTCATCAAGGTGCGAATGAATACATTGGTGAACTCTATTTGCGAACCAATAACCTCAAAAAAGCCGAGGAGCATTTGGAAGTCCTTGATGATGTCTGTTTATTCGGTTGCGACGAGTATGACGATCTCAAAGATGCCATCGAAAAGTACAAAAAAAGCATGTAGAAATTGTTGGTGGAAGCCGCAGACATTCCGGGGAAAATACTTAGTGAACAGCCGCCGATTGTGTGCTTTAGTATGTTGGTATTTGTTGATTCTCTGCAGCCCACTTGAAGCCGCTGAGGAAAGTCCTGTTAATTTAGCACCAAACATTTCTGCCGGCAAATATCTTTTTCAAGCCGCCGGAGGCTGCAGTTGCCATACTGACACAAAAAACAACAGTGCTTTTCTTGCCGGAGGCCGACCGATTGAAACGCCTTTCGGAACCTTTTACGGAACAAACATCACCCCCGATCCTGAAACTGGCATTGGAAACTGGAGTGATGAGGATTTTATCCGGGCCATGACGCAGGGCTTGAGTCCTGAAGGAAATCACTATTTCCCGGTGTTCCCTTACACTTCTTTCCAGCGGATTAGCCGCAAGGATTTGCTGGCCCTCAAAGCCTACCTTTTTTCATTACCTCCCGTTCGTCAAAAAAATCTGCCTCACGACCTGATTCTGCCTTTTGGTGAGCAATACGCGATGATGTTTTGGAAAAACTTTGTCTGGTCTCCAGAACCCTTTATTTCAAATCCGGAACGAACAGAAAGTTGGAATCGCGGAGAGTATCTTGCTCAAGCACTTGCCCATTGCGGAGAATGTCATACTCCGCGAAATCTGCTGGGTGCGCTTAAACCGGAAATGCACTTTGCCGGATCAAAAGAAGGTCCGGAAGGTGAACTTGCGCCGAATATCACTCCGGACAAAGAAACAGGAATCGGCAGCTGGAACAAGGTTGATATCAGCTATTTTTTACAAAACGGAATGAAACCCGACGGTGACGATGTACAGGGTTTGATGGGAGAAGTTATTGAGCTGGGCTACCAGCATCTGCTGGAAGAAGATTTGGACGCGCTGGCCGAATATCTGCTTTCACTTACTCCAATTTCAAATGAACTGCGGCCGGATTCAGCAGAAAATTCTGAAACTGAGGAATACTAATTTCACTATACTTTTGCTTTTCGTATTCGCCAGTGGTTCCAGGATTTGGTAAAATACGGTCTTAGCTTGATTCTGTCGACTACAAGTTTAGTTCACCGGAACACCTGACTGAACCATAGGAACAAAACACACAGCAGTCTCCGGGTTTTGCTGCAAAATCTTTGCTGCATAACCTGCAGCGGTGCATCCGGATTCAAGTATCCGGAGGAACAATTTCCTCTGAGGCGCGTCGGCAAAGCGGGCAGGAGAGAATTGAAGTTAGGTTTTCAAATCCACTTGGTCGAGCTAATGAGTTTTCATTCATTTTTAGTTTGTGAAAAAGTTTTTTTCTTGCATCCCTGACTTGATCCGTGACCCAGATTCCAGATCAGGTTAAATACAAAAATTGAAACGATTCCCCTGGATTCCGGAAAAACCCTTGCAGTTGACATCTTTAATCGAACAATTTCTTAATGACATTAGGTCTTAAATAAACTCAACAAAACAAGTCTAAAATCAAACAGTTCTTTGGAATAGAGTTTGATTCAACTGACTTCACTTCCAAAACTTCAGCACCATATCCTGACTTTGTGATTTCCGCTACAATCTGTTCCGGATTCGTCATTTGGGGATTGTACCAGACGAATGCTTCCGTTAAGCTGATTTTAGATGCGGTTACGCCTTCCAGACCTGAAAGGGACGATTTAACAATCGCTACTCAACCACCTCAGGAGAGTCCGCTCAAGCTCAAAGCCACCTGTTCAAGTGGTCGAGATTCCTTTTGAGACAAAACGGGAGTCGACAGCAACAGCAAAACAACTCCAAAAACTAATCCGATTTTTCGCATTATCCTCCTTCACAGTGAAACAAGAAAAAAATCCACATAAGTCACCAGACTCATGAGAACAGTTGAAAAAACAAGTCCCGCTATATTCCAGCGTTTACCCTGCATCCGACAAGCTTGGGCGTCACAGACTTTCCTGCGGCGGAAGTAGAGCCAATAGGCCGTCACCAGCCCGAGCAGTCCCAGCGGATACAGAATAATTCGGTACTGCATCGTAACCATCATGAATCCTCCACTGCCCAATCCGAGCAAAACTATCGTCATCGGCAGCACGCAGCAAATCGAGGCGCCAAATGATGTTCCCACTCCGATTAGCCCCGGTTTCAAATCCTCAATTTGCATGATACCTCCTTCAGTTTTTAAGTGTTCCCTTTTCCGGAATCAGGGATAGAAATGGGTGGTCAGTCAGTGAATAAAACACTGTCTGTCCCTGCTTGACTGATTTTGCAATTCGATGAGCCTTCAATTTTGCCAAATGCTGAGATATAGCCGCAGCAGTCACACCGAAAATATCTTTCAAATCGCAAACACAGACAGCCTCCTTTTCACGTAAAATGTTAATGATTTTCAGGCGAATCGGATTTGAAATTAAATTGTAGAATTCAGCCTGCTCCTCCATATCCGGATGGAAAGAATATTGGTCCTGAAATTTTTGAAGTTCTTTTTCCGACAAAGTAGGTCCTACACAACGCATTTTATAGCTCCGCTTTGGGTGAGACGGGTCGTTCGCAATCCTGTTTTTCCTGCTGATTACGGTAAATTCCGTAGACAGTGATTGCTACAAAAAAAGCAAGTAATGGAAACAGCACATAATCGAGATAACTGATAATGGCTACGGCCCCGAGACCCGTCAATCCAATCACTAAAATGGGCGTAAAACAACACAGGGCAGTCAGTACTGTTCCTATTCCTCCATAGAATGTAGTTTTGTTTTTCAACTTTTACCTATAATAGTATTTAAGCATATACTAAAATATATAATCTTAGAATAATAATCAAGAAGTACTTAAGCATATTCTTATGTATTTGTTCAGAAAGTTTGAAAAAGGAGTAATTTAGCAGACTTCAGTCTGAAGGCAAATATTGTAAGACTGCATCCAGCGTTTGTATTTCAAGAACCGGAGTTCCTGGAAGACGCTCCGCTGCTTGTCCGAAACGATTGACCCAGACTGCCTGAAACCCAAAAGTGGCGGCTCCGGAGACATCCCAGGCGTTTGAGGAAAAGAACAGTATTTCTTCCGGAGTAGATCCAAGTTGATCAACGGCCATTTGATAAACTTGCGGTGCAGGTTTAAAAACCCCAATAGTGTCCACCGAAAAAATTGAATCCAATACATTTTCTAAACGGCTGTTGCTGACACCGGCTTCCAACATTTTTGGGGCTCCATTGGAAAGTATGGCAGTCCCCAGTTCCAGTTCCTTTAAATTGCGCAGAGTTTCCGGAACTTCCGGATAACAGGCCAATTCGTGGTATGCATTCAGGAGATCCCGGCGCAGACTGTGATCGTCAATGCCGTTAGAATCAAGAGCATAATCCAGAGCGTCCTGAGTAACCTGCCAGAAATCAACATAGCGTTTCATCAGACTGCGCAGCCAGGTATACTCCAATTGTTTGGTACGCCACAATGCCGATACGGCTTGTGCTTTTTCACCTAGTCGGGATTGATGACGAGACGCCGCGGAGTGAACATCAAAGAGGGTGCCGTAGGCATCAAACACTGCATGTTGAACTGGTTTTAAATTAATTTCATTCATGATTATTTTTTAAGTAAAATGCCGATACTTATCGGAAACATAATACGGTCAGTCTTTCGGCGGTGCAAGCCCTAATTACTGTTGCGGAAGATTTGTGTTTCAGGATGAAAAGCATACCAGGCGAACCAGAAAGCATTTATGCTCGGCAGGACATTGCCTTTGGCATCACGTATGACGCCATTTCGTGTTTCAAGGTTAAATTCCAGAATAATTTGTTTACCTCCCAGCACGTCTTCCAGTGGTGACTTTTGTTGAAATAATTCTACAAAAGGATAGGCTTTGAAGTTTTCATTGATTTCTATTCCAATCACGCGCTCTTTAGGGTGGTACTGACTACTGCGGAAAGACAGCGGGAAATAAATGTCTCCATTTTGGTCATAGTCACCATAGGGAGAGCGTCCATAATCGCGTCTGAAACCGGTGTCACGGGAGAGAACTTTTGTCTGCGGATGTAGTTTTTTCCAGTCCGCCCATGTTGTATGTTCGATGGGCTCAGGAACCAGGCGTTCTCCTTTACGGGGGCCGCTGACTGCTTGCCCCATTACTTGAGACCAGAGGGATTTGCTCTTCCGGTCATAAAGCAGGAGGTCGCTGTTATACAGCAAGCCGGAAACACCAAGCGTAGTAAACGCACCGTCAAAATCCCGGCGAAAAGCCATACCGGTTCCACAGAGGGGGCAAAATGTGATTGAAACAGGAACTCCCCCGACAGTGTCGTTGACAATCTCGTGCCAGTTTAAAATGGCCAGCGGATAGACCCGGATATCTCCTTCGATATCCAGGCCAATGAACCGGCTGTCTGGAAATAGCCAATCCGCCTCTGCGGCTAAAATAAATTTAGGGGAGTCAATAGAAGGAATACCATCACGCGACGGCCCGCCGCCCAGTATCTCTTCCAGAGGGACCAAGGGATCTTCAATTGAAAATCCATTGCGCTGGGCCGATTCTGAATGTTCCGGACTGATGAAGAGGGTCAATGCCCCTGCTAAAAAAAAAGCCGGTAGTCGTAAGCCTACCAACTTCAAAAAGTTCATGCTTCCTTGAGTTCCGTTTGCACCTTTTGCTGGAGAACATTGCCTACTTGACCCAAACCGTTCCTGGATGGATTTGCGGCATGTGGATCAATGTAATTCAAGTCCTCTTCGTTCATATCACTCCTGAGCAAAATTTCCTGGCAAGGGTCGTCGATTTTGGTAATTTCCCCACCGTGATCTAAGAACCGTTCCATAGCAGACTGAACATCTTCATGGCTAACGTAGGATGTCACTACCTTTGTCTTGCTTTCCATAGCATCTCCTTTATTAACTTGGAAGTGAAAGAAATGCAACGGTCTACTTAATTTGACGAGTTTCCGGAGAAAATCTTACAACTGTTCCAAAAACTAAACGGACTGTCGAAATTAAACCGCTACATTTAGTACAAAAAAGGTAATGCAAGAATCGTGAAGAATAAATTAAATTACATTATGAAAAATATCTATTCAACCAAGTCCGGGAATCTAAAAACTATATTTGAGTCAGACGGCACAAGTTAAATATATGTTGTTTTATCAGTGAACTATGTAGTTGTGGAGGAAGTCGAATCGTTGATTTTTTGACTTTACTGCAGATCTAAATTTCCCTGCTCTGTCTCAAAATTGCTGTTTTTTGACTTTAACAAAAATGAAGTTTCGGAGCACAAAAAAAGAGCGTCCAGAAATATTTACCTACTTTACGGCTATTCACCAAAATATTCCGACCAGCGTTCCGGAGCTTCTTCGCCAAACAGAATTTCGCAGGCATCTTTGATTCCTTGCGATTGTTTGAGGTCTTCGTGTCGGGCTACCAAAGCAAGTTTTGAGCGGCGTCGCAAAAAATCTTCCAGAGTCACTATCATTTCCCGTCGAGTAGCCTGGGTCAATTCGCAGCGGATGTAATCGGTTCCTTCAATCAATGGTTCTACCATGTCCGGATTCTCCCGGATGTTTTCCAGGAGTCCGATGGCTTGCGCTCCGTAGCGCCTCCAAAGACGTTTTGACAACACTTCCGAGGCTCCAGCAGAGGTCAATTCATCCAGCCCCATTAAATGTACTTGATGAAGATACTCATCTCTAATGGCTTCATGAGGTTCTCCGTACCACTTTCGTTTTGGATAAGGAAGATGAGTTCCTAATTGTTGAACGACCTCGCATATTTCTTCACCAACATTGAGGCAGTCCGTAAGTTTTCCTCCAAAAATACTGATGTGTTTTCGCTCCCAATCTACATCAACTGCGTGTTTACGAGACAACTTCATCCATTCTTCATTTTTGTTATTTTGATCACCGGTTTTGATCACCAGGGGGCGCACCCCGCAGCGTTCGGAAATAATATCTACTTCAGTCAGTGGTTTGGCTAGATTCAGACGTTTGTTAATGTTGTCCAGAACAAAATGCCGATCTTCCGTAGTAACTTCTGTTTCCGGAGTGGAAACACGAGTATCGGTTGTTCCAACCATCGTGCGGTTTCCCATCGGAATGGCAAAAAATAAACGACCGTCATCCGCAAAAAAAGTCAGTACCCTTTTATTATTTGTAATTTGTGGAACGATTAAATGAATGCCTTTGGAAAATACATGACGATGTTCGGTAGTCAGTTCAGAAATCTTATTTTGTTGATCAACATAAGGTCCGCACGCATTGATAATGACAGCGCTCCGAACTTCATATGTTTCTCCATTTCTAGTATTCCGGAGTTGTGTTTGCCATTCACCTTGCGCATTACAGATGCTGCCCAATGATTCCATGTAATTGACTGCGGTGCAGTTATAGTTAATGGCAGAACGTATAAAATTGAAAACAAAGCGTGCGTCATTGTCGTAGAGAAACGCATCAGAATATTCAAAGCCGCCGATACTGTGATCGGTGTTAACCGTGGACTCGTCGTCATTGATTTGCTGCGGAGTCAAAAAACGTGGGGAACGTGTAAAAAAATTACCTATTGCCCAATAAAGCAAGGCTCCGCAATAAAGCAAAAATGGTGAAAAACGGAATCCTTTGTCCAGATTGGTAAAAAATCGGATCTCCCGGATGGACGAAGGGTAAGAACGGAGAAGATGGTTGCGTGACATGCAGAGTTGTCGCACCAAGGGAAATTCGTAAGTTTCCATATATTTGATACCACCCCAGACGAGATTAGAGGAATTTTGGCTGGTGAAACCGGCAAAATCACCTTTGTCAACCAAAGCCACTTTAGCACCTCGTGCGGCAAGGGCAGTTGCGGATACTGCTCCGTTGATGCCACCTCCGATAATAAGTACATCGAAAGTTCGGCTTTTTAATTTTTCAATGTTACTATCCCTCAGGTTCATTTTCCGAAGTGACGTTAAAATTGACTGAAAATTATTTTTGGGAATAAAGCAAAGTCCTTGCGGTCACTTCATCGGTAATCAGGGAGTGGATAAAACCACCTTTAAGTGCGGCCCTTAGTGCTTCAACTTTATCTGAGCCACCGGCCACGCCAACCACGTGTTTCATTTTGCGCAATGTTTCCAGGCGAATTGAGATCAGTCGATGGTGATGCTCCAATTCTAACGGCTCACCAACTGCGTTAAAATATTCTCCGTGCATCTCACCTACAGCCCCGTGTTTTTTTAGCCGATCGAGTTCTTTTTGAGACTTATAACCAAAGTCTTCAAATTCGGTACTGGGCATCAGGGAACCAATACCTACCATCGCAATATCAGCAAGTTGAGCCATGTTCATCACATGCTGAACTTCAGGCTCGTTGAGCAACTGGTCCCTGAGTTCAGGTGAACCCACCATCAGGGGTGTTGGTATAACATGGAATGGATAAAGAAATCCGGAAAGAGGAGTGCCGACATTGGCCGGAGTATGCTCGCTGAGATAGTGCATCACACCACCGCAAAGTGTGACAAAAGATGTCTTTTCGGGAATGACCCTTCCCAAATTGCGGGTAATTCCGGAAATGGTCTCGCCCCATCCAAGCGCTATCAATGATTCTTCAGAAGGCAAATTCATTTCTAAATATTGTGCCCCAGCCATGCTGAGATCATTCTTAAGTTCTTCATTAGAAACTCCAGGTGTCAAAAAGACATCTCGAAGATCCCACTTTTCTTTGAGCTGCACTTCCAGATCCATCATCTCTGAGTCTTCACCGCTGATATGAAACGTGACGGTACCATCTTTTCGAGCCTCATTAAGAATATTAATCACACGGGCACGGTTGATTCCTAAACGCTTGGCAATTTCTCCTTGAGTCATTCCGGTTTTGTAATAATACCAGGAAGCTCTGGCTGCAAATTTCCTTTGATCTCGCAAGGCTATATTCATGTTTTTATTTGAAATGGGGTTACTGTTATGCGATCATTCCCGCAGGATTAATAATCCAGGTACAAAAAAATTCCCGAAACATAATACAGTTTTGTTCACAGTCACGTCTACCGTTTTATTTAATTCAGCCTGTTTCCAGTGTCTGAATCAAAAATATGCAGATGTTCTGGAGTAATGGTTACGGGTAATCTGTCTCCTGTGTCAACTGGATGAATTCCGGAAAGCCGGACTGTTAAAGCAGTATCAGTTTGATCAAGGCTCCCGTAAACAACTGTATCTGCACCAAGTTTTTCCAACAGTTCCACCTGTAAAAACATCAAGGCATTTTCGGTCTCACAGGCTTCCAGGTGTTCCGGACGCATTCCTAAAGTGACAGATGAGTCGCCGTTTACAATATTTTCAAAATTATTCAGCGGCAAGGGAAGCGATTCTCCCAAAATGACCTGGTTGCCGCTTGGATCTAAACGGACCGGAATTAAATTCATCGAAGGAGAACCGATAAACCCGGCTACGAAAAGGGTTTGCGGTTTTTCGTAAACTTCCAGTGGCGTACCGATTTGTTCAACCCGTCCCTCGTTCATCAACAGCAAACGATGCCCTAAAGTCATGGCCTCGACCTGATCGTGAGTTACATAAATCGTTGTGACACCAAGTCGATCCTGTAAACGCTTGATTTCAAGACGCATCTGTACTCGGAGTTTGGCATCAAGATTCGAGAGCGGTTCGTCAAAGAGGAAGACTTTCGGCTCACGAACTATGGCCCTTCCCATGGCAACCCGCTGGCGTTGACCTCCGGAAAGTTCCTTTGGTTTACGCTTCAAAAATTCTTCCAATTCCAGAATTTTAGCAGTATCTTGGACTCTTTGTTCAATTTCGTCTTTCGGAATTTTCCGGTTTTTTAAACCATAAGCCATGTTTTGATAAACGCTCATGTGTGGATAGAGGGCATAATTTTGAAAGACCATCGCAATGTCCCTGTCGGCCGGTTCTTTTTTATTGACCCATTCTCCGTTGATATGAATATCTCCGGAAGTTACGGTTTCCAGCCCAGCAACCATCCGGAGCATCGTTGATTTTCCGCATCCGGAAGGGCCGACCATGACAATTAGCTCACCGTCTTCAATTTCAATACTGATGCCGTGCAGAGCTTGCACATTTCCGGGGTAAGTTTTTACTGCGTCTTTGATTGTAACTGTAGCCATATTCAAGTTTTGAGTTTTGTATGTGCATGGCGCACCGTGCACGTACTGGTTTGGATATTAATTTTAAAATTAACTATTTTTCTGTTTCAACTAACCCCTTGACGAATTGGCGCTGCATGAGAATTACCACTGTTAAAGGCAGAATCATGGCCAGGATTGCCGTGGCCATAGTCAGATGCCATTCGGGAATATTGTCCTGCACATACAACATTTGTTGCATTCCAACCACGATGGTGGTCATACTTTCATCTGTCGTAACCAGTAAAGGCCAGAGGTATTGATTCCAGCCATAGATGAATAGAATCACAAACAGGGCCGCAATGTTGGTACGTGAGAGAGGAAGCAAAATATCAAAGAAAAAACGAAACGGGCCGGCACCGTCCACCCGTGCCGCTTCCGCCAGTTCATCAGGAATTGTTAGAAAAAACTGGCGGAATAGAAAGGTTGCTGTCGCAGAGGCGATCAAAGGCAGGATCAAACCTGCATATGAATTGAGCAATCCCAGATTAGCGACCACTTCATAAGTCGGCAGGATACGGACTTCCACCGGCAACATCAGCGTTACAAAAATGAGCCAGAAGAAGAACATTCTGAAAGGGAAGCGAAAATAGACAATGGCATAAGCGGAAATAATAGAAATAGAAATTTTACCGATGACTATTCCCAAAGCCATAATCAGACTGTTCAACATCATCATCCACACAGGGATACCCCGGGCAGATTCCTTTCCCGAAATTAAAATTGTACTGTAATTTTCGAACATCGCCGAACCAAACCAGCCCTGCACAGTCGTCAGGATGTCCTGCACCTCATGGGTAGAGGCAACCAGAGCAATGTAAATAGGAAAAACCACGATTACAATTCCAACCATCAAAAAAAGATGTGTAAACAGAGTTAGAAGTGGACGGTTTTCAACCATGCTATTTCTCTGTCTCCACAAGCCCCTTGACGAACTGTCGCTGCATTACAATAATAATCAGCACCGGCGGCAGCATGGCAAGGATGGCGGTGGCCATCGTAATATTCCACTCATTGATGTCATCCGGCACATAAAGCATGGCCTGAATTCCCATGACAATTGTAGTCATGTTCTGTTCTGTAGTGACGAGCAAAGGCCAAAGATACTGGTTCCAGCCATAAATAAAGAGGATGACAAACAAGGCGGCAATGTTGGTGCGTGAAAGCGGGAGCAAAATATCAAAGAAAAAACGAAACGGGCCGGCACCGTCCACCCGTGCCGCTTCCGCCAGTTCATCAGGAATTGTTAGAAAAAACTGGCGGAATAGAAAGGTTGCTGTCGCAGAGGCAATCAAGGGTAGTACAAGACCGGGGTAAGTGTTGAGCAGACCCAGATTGGCCACCACTTCATACGTCGGCAGAATGCGGACTTCCACCGGAAGCATGAGGGTCACAAAGATCATCCAGAAAAAAAACATTCTGAATGGAAATCGGAAATAAACGATGGCATAAGCGGAAAGAATGGAAATCGAAATTTTTCCCACCACAATTCCCAAAGCCATAACCAGACTGTTCCACATCATCAGGGCAACCGAAATACTGCCGGTGGATGCTTTCCCTTTCTCCAGTACTGTTGAATAATTTTCAATAAAATTGGTTCCAAACCAACCCTGAACGGTCATCAGTATGTCTCTTGCTTCATGGGTCGAAGCTACAAACGCAATGTAGATCGGAAAGATGACAATCACGATTCCAATCACCAGAGTGACATGAGTCAAGGCATTCAGCGTAGGACGGTTTTCTATCATTAGTACTTCACCCTTCTCTCAATGTAACGGAACTGGATGACGGTCAAGCTGATCACAATGAACATCAGAATCACCGACTGCGCAGCGGATCCACCAAGGTCGAGGCCGATGAAACCGTCATTGTAAACCTTGTACACCAATATTTCTGTGGACTTGTAGGGGCCGCCTTGAGTGACTGCGTGAATAATGCCGAAAGTGTCAAAAAAGGCGTAAACCACATTGACCACAATCAGGAAGAAAGTTGTTGGGGAAAGTAGAGGAAAGATGATCGTCCAAAACCGTTTTGCCGGGCCTGCACCGTCGATGGCCGCCGCCTCGATCAGAGACTTGGGGATCATTTGCAATCCGGCCAGAAAGAAGATGAAATTATAAGCTATTTGTTTCCAAGCGGCAGCAATGACCACCAGCACCAACGCCTGCCCACCCTGCAAAATATGATTCCAGTCATAGCCCCAATCTTTCAGGGCGAGGGCCAAAATTCCGTTACTTGGGCTGAACATAAAAAGCCACAAAACCCCTGCCACTGCCGGAGCCACAGCATAAGGCCAAGTGAGAATGGTTTTGTAGGCCATTTCTCCCCGAATCACACGGTCGGCCATCACCGCAAAAAGTAGTGCAGTGGAGAGGCTCAAAAAAGTTGTGGCGGCACTAAAAATGAAAGTGGTGTTGATCGAATCAAAATAAAGCGGATCGCTGAAAAGTACTTCAAAATTTTCAAACCAAATAAATTCGGAGGACAAACCGAAAGCATCTTCCAGCAGAAAAGATTGATAAAGTGCCTGGCTGGCCGGCCAAATAAAAAAGATAAAAGTGATGATAATTTGAGGTGCTAACAATAAATAAGGCAACCACAAATTATTGAATGTGGAACGTTTTTCCATTCAACAATCCGATTCAGGATTCAGAATTCCGTGTAGGTTGGCTCAAGCAGAGCGGAGCCGTCTTGTCTGCAAAGGCGCATCCGCTTTCGCTTAATGCGCCCTACATTGTTTAGGTGTTGGACACAAAAAATTTAACGGTTTGCCCGCTCAAATTTACGCAACAACTTGTTGCCGCGAGAGACAGCATCTCCCAAGCCCTGCTTTGCCGTTTTCTTTCCGGCCCAGATGGCTTCCAACTCTTCATTGAGAATATCGCGAATCTGCACAAAATTACCGAGACGCAAACCCTTTGAATTTGCCGTAGGAGGTTTTGAACTCATCTGAATAATGGCCACATCGCGCCCTTCATTCTTCTTATAGTAATCTGATTTTTTGGTGAGTTCATAGGCTTCGTTGGTAATCGGCACATAACCGGTGTTTTGATGCCAATAAGTTTGCACAAAGACATCCGACATATAGGTCATGAATTTCGCCACACCTTTGTACTCGTCCTTAGTGCCACCTTTGAGAACCCACAAAGTGGCACCTCCTATGATGGAGTTTTGCGGCTCCGAAACAGCACTGGCCCAATAAGGCAACTGACTGGTACCGAAATCAAATTTGGTGCTTTTCACCAAGCCGCCATAGTAGGCGGAGGAGTTAATCAGCATCGCACATTTTCCTTCGGCAAACAATGGATTACCATCTCCTCTACGTCCGCCATAGCGGAAAACATTGTCCTTCTGCCAATCAGCAAGCTGCTGAATGTGCTTGACGTGCAAAGGACTGTCGAAGACAAACTCCGTGTCCAAACCTGCAAAACCGTTTTCCTTGGTGGCAAAAGGAACATCATGCCAGGTACTAAAATTCTCCAGCATTGACCAGGACTGCCAACCAATGGTAAAGCCACATTCACTGGCTCCACTGGAAATCAATTTCCTGGAAAATTTTCCCATCTCTTCCCAAGTTTTCGGAGCTCCGCTAAGTCCAGCTTTGGCGAAAGCAGCCTTATTCCAAAAGACCACCGGAGTGGAGCTATTGAACGGCAATGACAGCAATTTACCGTCAGTTGTTGTGTAATAACCGATCACGGCAGAGATGTACCTGCTCTCATCAAATGGTTGACCAGAATCCTTCATCATTTGATGCACCGGATAAATGGCCCCTTTTGCTGCCATCATGGTGGCAGTTCCGACCTCAAACACCTGCACTACGTGCGGCTGTTTTTTGGCCCGAAAAGCAGCAATAGCTGCTGTCATTGTTTCAGTGTAATTACCTTTGTACACTGCCTTCATTTCATACTCGGTCTGGCTGCGGTTGAATCCGCCAACGATGGTATTAACGGCTTCACCGAGCGCACCGCCCATCGCGTGCCACCATTCAATTTGGGTGGCAGAAAATGCAGTACCGCTGAACATTCCCAGCACTAGAACCACACTTATTATTTTTTTTACTTTCTTCATATTATTCCTTTTTATTGGAGAATTATGAAATTAGACTGCTGTTCAAGTACCCAGTTCCCAACGAACCAAAGTAGGCCCTAAAACCATACTCTTTTAACTAAACTAACAATCACACAACACCGAGCGAAATGCTCAGCAACAGAACTATATAACAGTATTATTAGCAATGCAAGACTTTTATTAATAAAATTTACATTAGAAAAATTACTTCCATTTTCTGTTAAATACAACATGTCAACATCAGGCAATTTGAAAGGAGAAAAAAATGTAGATTTTGACAATTT
>LSNO01000044.1 GCA_002082305.1 SAR324 cluster bacterium SAR324-CTD7B | reverse complement strand
CCGGATGACCTTGCCCCACTGTTCCCGATGTCCTTGATTATGCAGGAAGTGTCTGGCGAACGCTATCTTGAAATTCCGGGACCGGTACGTGACATTTACAAACAGTGGAGGCCATCACCGATGTTCCGGGCAAGGCGCTTGGAAAAAGCACTCGATACACCAGCAAAAATTTATTACAAATACGAAGGTGTAAGTCCTGCTGGAAGTCACAAACCAAATACTGCTGTAGCACAGGCTTTCTATAATGCAGAAGCCGGAATCAAAAAAATTACTACAGAAACCGGAGCAGGACAATGGGGTTCAGCAATGGCATTTGCAGGTGCTTTTTTTGATATTGAAGTTCAGGTTTTCATGGTGAATGTCAGTTACCAGCAAAAGCCTTATCGGCGTGCTTTAATGGAATCATATGGGGCTACCTGCATTGCATCACCTTCTGATACAACTCAATCAGGAAGAGCAATCTTAGAAAAAGATCCTGACTCTACCGGAAGTTTGGGTATTGCAATCTCGGAAGCAGTTGAACTTGCTGCTCAACGTGATGACACCAATTATTCTCTGGGCAGTGTTTTGAACCACGTTCTGATGCATCAAACTGTGATTGGTCAGGAAGCCATCAAGCAAATGGAAATGGCCGGAGATTATCCTGATGTAGTAATTGGCTGTGCAGGTGGTGGATCTAATTTTTCCGGTATTGCATTTCCATTTCTTGGAGAACAACTCAGGGGTGGTAAAAAGATCAGGACAGTTGCAGTTGAACCTGCAGCGTGTCCCAGTATGACACGTGGAAAGTATGCTTATGATTTTGGAGACACAGGAAATTTGACTCCATTAACAAAGATGTATACGCTTGGATCGTCGTTCATACCTCCGGGATTTCATGCTGGAGGATTACGCTATCACGGTATGGCTCCGCTGGTGAGTCATGCAAAAGAACTTGGATTGGTGGAGGCAGCAGCCTACCATCAAACTCCCTGTTTTGAAGCAGCTGTAACGTTTGCACGTTCTGAGGGGATTATTCCGGCTCCGGAATCCGCCCATGCTGTCAAAGGTGCGCTGGAAGAGGCAATGCGCTGCAAAAGAGAAGGTAAATCTGAAACAATTCTCTTCAATTTATCCGGACATGGACACTTTGATATGGCAGCCTATACGGAGTATTTTGCCGGTACACTGGAAGATAAAAACTACGATGAGCAGGCACTAAGTTCAGCATTGGAAAAGCTGCCGCCGGTTGCTGCATCCTAACCTTTTGCAAAGGGGCACTTTGGGGTTCTGTTAATCTCAAAGTGCCGTGTTTTTGAAATGTCCTCAACAAAATCCATATTTGATAATGCTAAACGTAAAATCCAAATTGAACAAACTGTCCGCGGCTTTTTGCAGTTGCTGGATGAAAATGAACTTGATTTGGAAGATGGACTTGTTGCCTGGAACATGTTAGGATTTACTATCTTTCAAGATACATATCCTGAAGAAAATCATGATGAAATTCAACAACGCATGGCTGATTTTTCGAAAAACCTTTTTGATTCAGGGCAGCTATCCTGATGAATAGTCAACATTTTGATTTAATTCGAGTCACTATATTTCGAGTGTTTAGACGCGTATCCGTTTTACTGTACTTTTGGATCTTGTTCGCTCCATTGCTCCAAGCTGCAGAACCTGCCTTTATTCGTGAAAGCATACGTGCCCGTGGAATGGGCAATGCGTTTACTGCTGCGGCTAACGACGAGATGCTGCTGTTTTACAATCCTGCCGCTTTACGTTCTGTATATTACAACATGTATGAAGTAGTTGGTTTTAATACTACAACCAACGAAAACACTATAAATCTCGGAAAATCCAGTAGCGGCTTTTCTACCATCGGTTCTTTAGCCGGTAAAAAAATCTATAACGAGGTAAATCTTGGTTTACTGAGCCATGTTAATTCTCGATTCGGTTGGTCATTTTTTTCAAATGGTCTGGTAGATATCCAAGTCAGAAATCCTATTATCCCATATTTAGAGACAAAAGCTTACGTGCAGACGGGACTTGCCGGAGGAATGGCGTGGAGCTTTTTGGATTTCCAGCTTGATTTAGGTCTGGGTGTTAAACTAGTGCAAAGATCAGGAATCGATACGAAGTTACATATTTTTGACGAGGCCATCATTGAGTTCACAGAAGATCAGAAAACCACAAAACTTCAAAAAAAATTCGCTAGCAAAGCAGCCTTTGCGCCTGATGCTGGAGTAATCTATCACTTTGACAGCTATCACAACATGGAACCAAAAGTTGCGTTCAGCCTGCAAAATATAGGTGGCCTTGATTTTGAAGGGGCTGGGAAAGTTCCCATGACAATGAACATTGGTGTAAGTACTGAGTCAGAGTTTAATGGTTTTGATATGATACTTGCGGCAGATTATCGTGATTTAGCAGACTCGCAGGGAATGATTTCTAAAGGCAATATAATGACTGAGCGAAATATAAAAATTGGTGTGGAATTTGGCTGGCAAAAATTATTTAATGGACATCATCTTATCTCAATTCGTGCAGGGCGTAATGGGCCATACAACAGTGTTGGCTGGTCGATGAACTTATTTGGGTTTAAAGTTGATTTTGCAAAATACTCCGAGGAGATAGGAGGATATGCAGGTGAGTTGGAGGACAAACGTACAAGTTTACAAGTTTCACTTATTTTTTAATTACAATCTTCAAAAACCAAGAGATCTCATGAGAAATACTACTTTTGTGATATTTGCACTATCATTGGTGTGGTTATGTGGTTGTATTACGCAGGGAAGATTGACCTCACTGACCTTCAAAAAGAGTTTTAATTATAAGACTCTGGACTCCTCAATGGAGAAACTCAAGAGTCAATATGAGAGCTCCCTGCAGGAGCAAGTCAGTGCATTGCGCGAGATCCGTTATATTTCAAAACATATGGGGGAGCCGGGTAAGCGGGAAATTGCATTGCGTGCTATGACCTTTTTTGCTTTTGCCAGTGACGATGGTGATATACGTGACAGGAGTCTCTCGCGTCTTGAGGCAGTTCTGGAATCACCGGAATGGCCGACTTATCTGAAGTTTGCAGTGATTGACAGTACTGTTGATCTGGTGACAGGAGAACTTGGGTTTCAGGAAAAGCATGATGGTGTGCTGATGCGTTTTGGTGTTAAGTCGGGCATACGGGAAGATGCTTTAAAGTTTTTACTGAGTAATTTTGATCAGTTGACACCTGAGCTGCAATACCACTCCGTCAGTGCTTTACACCGCCTTTTGCTTACAGTGCCGACCTTAGAGAACTGTCCGGAAAACATTTGTGATGAAGATGTCCGGAAGAACCAGGAAGAATGGGAACTTGGACGAGAAGTTAAAAATTTGATTCCGTCCAATGCCGATCCCACTGCCGTTGAAGCTGGTGCTTACGGTGCAGCAACAAAACGTGTTCCTCTTGACGAACGTGAAGACTGGAATGAAGAAATGGACGAACTGAAAGAGGTCGTCTGGGACTGGATACAAGATCCTCTGGAGGATCTTGACGTTCAGGTATTAATACAGGGCCGCCTAACACGCTTTGCCGGAGAGATTGAAAATTTTTCCCTGCAGGAAGACATGGCAGAAGATTTTCGAGAACAAATTTCAACCTGGGCCGCAAGTGAAGATATTTCTGTGGATTTGAGGCAGTTGCTGGCTGCTTCAAGAGAAAAGGTGAAACTATATGGATTCCCTGCGAAAAAATCTCCTCTATTGTCAGAGGAAAAGTATGCAAATATTCTAAACGGTCCATTGAACTTTGTAGAGACTCATCTGGACGCAGTCCTGCATCAGCAGTTGGAATTCCAGAAAAGCGGTTTTAATTCGGAACAGCCTGAAACTATCGAACAGGTCTTTAGCTTATACGAAGGAACTTCTGAAGATCAGCTCAAACGGGAAATTGTGCTGGAAAACGTAACTGCGGCACTGGAAAACGGATTAATTGTTGACACTCTCAATTTAACAACAAGCGTTGTGAAAGTTACAGAGAGTGTACGTTCTGAAACTGAACTTGTACCTTTTTTAAGATTTGTTGGAGCCTTGTTTCCCTCAATGAAGTTACAAAAACGCAGTCCTCGTTCTTTGTTTGAAACTTTGGTGGAAAAAGCAGTAGCAGCAGAAAATTTATCACAGCGCAGACTTTATCTAAACGCAGTTCTTGCAGGTGCCGGTATTTTTCCTGATGAGGCCAACCTCAGACTTGCTTTTGCCGGTGACCAGGATGTTGTTACGCAGAATATGATCGATTCAGAGCTGCAAAAACTGGAAGAAACACTTTAACAACCTGTGGATTATGAAAAAAATATTTGAGTTGTCTACAAAAGGTTTATCATGAAAACGATATTCAGGTTACTGCTACTGTTTTTTCTGCCATTAGTGTTGGCTTCGTGTGGAGATAAAAAAGAATCTGCGCAAAGTTGTTCGATTCAACTTGACGAGCAAAAATATTCTACGGTTGCAGAAAACGAAAATTGCTCAAATTATGAGAGAGGCAGTGCTTATTTGGGTCAGGCTGGAATGTCTTTTGCTAATTTTCTCAAAACTGGAGCTACAGATAACCTGACAAAAACACTGGGGATTTCTAAGCTTAGCGTGGCTACTGACTACACAACCGGAAATCGTGGATATGTAACCAAAGCTCTCTGCTTAGTTGGATCCAATACAATTTTAACCTCCAGTCGATGCAACGGAAGTTCAAGAAGCAGATCAAATGATGAAATTGAAATTTCAATGTTTGCTAATATTGCTGACCTGATTTACATCAGCTATGGCGTTCTAGATACGGATTCAAACGGAACTGTATCCAGCACGGAAACAAACGCTTTTTCTAGCACTTCCGGAGTCACTAGCTCAGGGGGAGGAACGAGCTTAAGTGCGTACAGTCGCTACGAAGTCGTAGCTGGAAGTACTACATATATTTCTAATAGTGATATGAGCAAATGTGTTACATATACAGACAATTATACAGTGAATCCAAATACCGGAAGCAATTGTGCAGCAAAAGCAGTTACGGATGGTGTTACTATCACCGAGCTCAGGCCGATCTTCAAACTGGACAACATGACTGATATAACTGGAGGGGGAACTTTGAGTGACAGAATTGCAATGGTCAGCGAGTTGACAAGTGTTTCAACTGCGCTTGACGGCGATTTTTCCGCACTCGGAATAAGTACCACAAACAGTCTGCGTAAGAGTCTTTCTGCCGGACTGAGTAAACTTGACAATGGGGCGATAGCAAAAAACAGTGGAACCTGTACTGCGGCTACAGCTTTTGATTTACTTTATTTGCTTGTAAAAAATCCCGCCGACAACAGCAGCACGTCGACTGAATTGAAAAGTAAAAATCTTCTCAGCCTGAGTGATTTAACGAGCTCAGTTGACAGTAGCTTGATAGCGGCAACTGTTAGTGGTTTGGCAATGATCAAAGCAAGACTTATATATGCGACAAACAGACCGGCTACGACATATACTGATTCATATGAAAAAGCGGAGAGCTCACTTTACACAGCTATGAAGAATACCAACAGTATTGGCAGCGAAAGTAGCAGCGTAAAAGGTGACGGGAAAGTCACTTTCCGCGAATTAATCTGCATCGCCGAAAATTAAAATGCAGCGCTTTGTTGCATGTACTTTCCTGTGTTTCTTGTTTTTTCCAACAGTTTCACTTGGTCAAAAATCTCTGGTAATATTTTCAGGTGACCTACGAGGAGAAATAAAACCTTGTGGGTGTGCAGAAGAAGGTGACATGGGGGGTCTTCCCCGCAGGCTCACTTTTTTCAAACAGCAACTTTCCCAAATTCCCAATCTTTTATATTTTGACCT
>LSNO01000043.1 GCA_002082305.1 SAR324 cluster bacterium SAR324-CTD7B | reverse complement strand
GCCGAAATACTGCGCGATTATGGACATTCGCTCGGACCAATGAACTCTAGTCCGAGCGAATGTCCATAATCGCGCAGTATTTCGGCTGCTGGCCCAAACCGTCCTACATGAAAATCCCAATTTTCTTGAAATGATCTTTCATTAGAGGATGGGGACACCACAGTTGCAGTGCGAAAACAACCAAGTTCAGCAGCTAACTCTGCTAATGCTGGCAAACGAGACAGGGATTCATAATATTGTTGGGATGATCCGTTCCATGCTACAGGAACCCCCCAAGTACCCATTTTTAAGCCTGCTTCTTCCCAGAGCTCTTTAACATACCCGACTGACTTCTCTTCGGCAATTTGGGATGCTTCACCAACATTGAGATCCAGCCCATCGAAACCAGCATTCTTTGCTAACTCTATACCCAAATGCATATCAGCACTTATGCTAATTGCACCTGGACTCAAATTTTTAAACATCAAACACTCCTATCCTGTTACTTTTTTCTCAGATCTCAATAATTTTAATAGAATTTACGCTGTTTGACAATAAACTATTCCGATCCTATATCCAGAAATGTCTCTACTTTTAGAACCAAACTACATCAGTCACCCCTCGTATTGGTGAACGTATTCGTGTCCCAACTCTCATCCCAACTGGTATATCAAGTGAATCGTCAACCATCAGACTGAAACCTCTTAGCAAACTCAACATATCAGGGTAATGAAGTTGGAATCAAAACTTAGGTGAACCTGAGAAAGGAATCTTATTTCTCAACCTGCTAAAACCTCCATTAGCAGTCACTAAATCATAGAAAATGCCTTAATATGGATTGAGCGGGTAACGTAATAGAGACGGTAAAGCCACACCAATATGGTCAAAATTCATGCTAACATCAAAATCAATTCTTGTCAAATCTTGTCAAACAGGAATGGGAATTGAAATCGTTGCTTGATTTACTCTGGTTTGTAGGAAGGACAGTGGTATGTAGTCAACCAACTCAATTGAACCTGATCGATCGCGTTTCTAAATAGAATCTTACCGTTGATTAAGATCCATTTTTTTACCATCCTGGTCTGTTAGTTGAAAACGAGGTTGATGATATCAGCGAGGCAGCTTATGCCGATGGTACCGACAATCGCTCGGGGTTGCTAGTAGCTTTGAACTTGACTGAAACCTGATGCTTAGTATCTGGATGGCAATAAAATTTAATTTCCTGTTGTCCATCCAAAATTTGAGGGATATCAACGCTCGGTTCGGCATCATAGAGAAAATTCCAGTTGAGGTCATAGACTCGGCTGGGTCGATGTCCATCGCATACTAAGTATTGGTTCGGTTCTAAGTCGACAGAAAAAATGATTTGCTCAAAACCTACCTCAAACGTTGGGTTTATAACTCTTTCATTCTGGCTAGTTGTGGGATCAGGGATTACTCGAAGAATAAATTGGAACGGCTGCATACCAAATCGGTTGGAAAAGGTCCATATTTCATCTGCGGGTTCACCCGGCTGCTTCTGTTGTTGAACATGGGTAAAAGCGTCCGTAATATCAACCTGATAAAGATCCCAACTATTTTGATCAATCTTTTCTAGATGAAACTCACTAGTCGAATGACGCAGTTTGTCACGTAGCTTGGGAGTGAAGGCTCCAGCCAGTCTGGCGTTTTCCCAATCCTTAATCGCTGCTAATATCATTGGCGTTTGGCCGTTATTTTCTAACGTATCCAATGCCGAAAATAAAGCGAAACCGGCATCGAAACCAGCACATTTGGACAGCATCCATTCAATATCACTCAGTGTGGTTGATTCCAAATCGCCAGAGGCAAGACTTAGTTGGAACCAGCCCATCATTCTCGGAAACAGGTTCCGTTCAAAATATTCTTGATTCTTGAACCGATATTCTGTTTGACCTTCACGCATGGACGCACCCCATGGTTCTCCCCAATTCATGCGTGTATGAATGTGCCAGAGATAGTGAAGTAAACGACTGGCGTCATTTACCACCTCCATGTTCCATCCATCAAAACACTGTTTGACAAATCGATGGTGTGCATATATACCATGTCCAGTTCGTTCACAGCCTTCCAGGCCATCGAATGAAATCTGCCGTAATCCCGTGCTATTAAAGAGTTCAACCAGCCTTTCTGCTAGTTTATCCTGTAGCTCAAGATTAGGAAAAAATACTTTATAAGGATGATCTATCAGTTTCCCAATCTTGGTACCGGCTGAGTGGTTGACCGGAATTGTGCCGAAAGCTCCCCGTTTACAACCTTGAAGAGTCCATGGTTTCGTTTCTGAAATTGATCTGTATTGAATCAATTCATCTTCAATGACAACCGTTGATAATGTTTGTTGCTCTTGAAATGGTGTTGGATCTACAATCTGAATTTCTGCTTCGGTCACTGAGATGTCAGATAAAATCTGGCTGGTTCCAAGTTTTTTCAAACGTTCCACTAAGTACACTGCAGGGTGGAGGATCCGAAGATCAATATTTTCACTCCTGATTCCGGCACGAATTTGGTACAGGCACCCGGGATTACCGGTGATAATAGTTTTCGCTTTTGGGTTTTCCGTCAAAGTTTGACGAACAGATTCGGTTTTTCGCTTCAGCACGGCTCGTGAGAGGTCAGGTTGAACAAGATTGTAGATTCCTGCAGAACCGCAGCACCAGTTGGATTCTTTCAGCGGTACCAGTTTCACTCCAGGCAAACTGTTCAAAAGTTGCCGAGGATTTTCGTCTACTTTTTGGGCGTGCATAAGATGACATGGTGCATCATAAAGCACTATGTCTTGATCTTCACGCCAGGAAAGACTCTCCAGCAGTTCCGGGAAGCGCGAAAGGAATTCGAGAATATCTATTACTTTATTTTCAAAACCGACCCAGTCCTGTTCGGACCCATTAGTTTCATCTGAAAACAGGTGATGATATTCCTTCAACTGAGCTCCGCAGCCTGCTGCATTCGTGATAATTGCATCAAAATGACGAGGTTCAAAGGCAGCAAGATTTTTCAGAGCAAATTCACGGGCAGTCTTTCTGTCACCGCTGTGAACATGAAGTGCACCGCAACAGCCCTGATTCCCCGGTACAACCACTTCACAACCGAAATGACGCAGCAGTGTCAATGTTGATTCATGAATTGCCGATTCTGAAACATCCATAATACATCCGGAAAACAATCCAACTCTGATCTTAGATTTTCTATTTTGTGTAGTGTGTAGTGTTTTTTCTGGAAAAACAGGTGAAAGGATTTGATCAGCATATTTGCGTTTGAACGATTCTCCTGAACAATTGGGCAACAGGTGTTGTTGAAAAACAAATGATTTAGGAAGCAGTTTTCCAATAAATGTTTTAGTAATTAATTTGGGCAATCCTGTGGCAGCATATATTTTCAAGATACGGCTTGCTGCAGTCATTATGCTGGTGTAGCGAAATAACCCTTTTAACAAGAGATTCCGCAATACACGCTCTTTCAAACTTTGAGGCGTGTTTTCCAGAATAATTCCGCGCGTTTTTTCCAGCAGTTCTCCATAAGGTACTCCGGAAGGACAAGCACTTTCGCAGGCACGGCAATCAAGGCAGCGGCTTAAAGGATCAATTACTGATTGTTCCAGTTCCAGTTCTCCCTCCCAGAGTCCACGCATTAAATAAAGTCGACCGCGTGGAGAATCTTTTTCATCTTCCAATTCACGATATGTAGGACAGCTTTCCAGGCAGAGTCCGCAATGTACACATTTTAGAATGTTATCAAATTCGGCCTGGCGGAAAAGCTCCTTAGTCGAAACAGCCGTTTTTTTCGAAAAATTTATGCTCATTCGTCAAACTCTAAATCATAATATGGAGCAAAAAAAACACCTGCAGGATCAAGGTGTTTTTTAAGTCTCTTTACCAAAGAATATCCACTGGCCACACCAAATTTCCCCAGATCCATAAAAGAGCATTTCGGTGTAGAACTCACCCACCGGAGCCTGCTGTCAGCATGAATCAGGGCTGATTTTATTTTTTCAAGATGCTGAAGCTGCTCTTTCCGTTCTGTGCTTTTGTGCATAAAATTAATATCACCTCCTGTAGGATGAACTGCAATTTTGAAATTTGCTTTTCGGAAAGTTTCAAAAGGGAAGGTAAAGATTTCTTCAGTCGGCAAAGTTGCAAAAACATGAAAATGTGATTCCTCCATTTTCCATGCATCACGAATCGACGGTAAAAACCCTGTAAACCTTTGTTCTCCCGGAGTGAAAATCTGTCCGGAATATGATTTGCCGTCAGGCTGAATTTTCAGAGTCTTACCAAAAACTTCACGTATTTCACGTTCAATTCGGTTTCGATTCAGCTTGTTTCCTGAATATCCCATACCTAAAACCCAGCTTGAGTCTGAAGTAGATAAAGCCTGAATCCAATTCAATGGAATCCTGAGTTTGCGTAGCTCCTTGAGCTGGGACAACCATGCTTCATCCCGGAAAATTCCAAACATCCCATGCGGTTCGACAGGCCGTGGCATAACCTTAAAATTAACAGCAGTGATAACACCCAAACCGCCTTGACTTCCTAACATCATTCGTGTCAGGTCATAACCGGAAACGTTTTTTACCACCTTTCCGCCAGCCTGTACTAATTCACCTTTCCCGTTAATATATTCGATACCGATGATACAGTCGCGAAGCCCGCCCATGTCCATGCGGTTTGGTCCATAATCATTGCAGGCTACTACAGAGCCAACACAAGAATCCGGAAACCACGGATTGACAGGCAGGACCATATTTTTCTCCGCCAGCATTCCCTGTAGAGTCCGGATACTCATTCCTGCTTCCACACCAACGACCATGTCATCCGGATCAAAAAAGCGTGTTCCGTCGAGTTTTTTCAGTGAAAGGATGTCGCCGGGAATATCTTTCTGGTTGCCTGAAATTGTGCTCACAAATCGGGAACCATTTCCGCAGATCCTGAATGGTACTTGCGTTTCAATACGGGAGTTAACCCAATTTTGCAATTCTTCCAAGGAGCCCGGTTCTATTTTGCTCATACTGCTATTCCTGATTTTGCGGCAACCATTTTTGTTTTATTAACGGCAGACAGATTAGGCGGAGGTGTTCCTGCTTTGGACTCAGCACAGCGTCCGGGATGCGGAAAAATCTTTCCCGGATTGAGCAAATTCTCAGGATTAAAAAAAACACGTACATTCTGCATATTAGCAAGCGAATTCTCTGAGTAAAGATCAGACATCCACTCGGCTTTTTCAATACCAATTCCATGTTCTCCGGAAAGCGTACCGCCGTAACGGATACAGGCCGATAATATTTCTTCGCCAATTTTATGTGATTTTTCAACCTCTTCAGGATTTTCATAATCATACAAAATCAGCGGATGCAAATTGCCGTCTCCTGCATGAAAAACATTGGCCACAGTCAAACCGTGTTTTTTACCAATTGCTGTGATTTCATCGAGTACTTCCGGAAGTTTGCTGCGTGGAATTACACCATCCTGCACATAATAGCTAGGTGAAATTTGACCAATTGCACCAAAGGCTTCTTTACGGGCACGCCAAATTTTGGCACGTTCTGCATCATTTTGAGCTCGATTGACTTTAGTAGCTCCGGATTCTTTGAGTAATTTTTCAACTACCTCAGCTTCAGCATCCAGTCCGTCAGCCAAACCGTCCAGTTCAACAATCAGTACGGCCTCAGCGTCTAGCGGGAAGCCTGGCTTGAGTGCTTTTTCGACTGCGGAAATGACGATTTTATCCAGCATTTCCATGGCCGCCGGAATTATGCCATGACGAATGATGCTTGAAACTGATTCACAGGCATCATGAACCGATTTATAAATTCCGAGCATAGTCACCGCTTTTTCCGGGTTTGGAGTAAGACGGCAAATAATCTTGCTGATGATGCCAAAAGTACCTTCAGAACCAGTTACCAAACCCAGCAAATCCGGTCCGGGCATTCCAAGATGTTTTCCACCAAGTGAGATTAACTCACCGTCAGGCAAAACCATTTCTAAACCCAGCACATGATTAACAGTTACTCCGTATTTGAGTGTGTGCGGGCCTCCGGAATTTTCTGCTACATTGCCGCCAATAGTGCAGGCTTTTTGCGAAGAAGGGTCAGGAGCATAGTGGTAGCCGTGAGAGTGGACGTTCTCAGTAATATGTAAATTAATTACTCCGGGACCGACTGTAATTGTGCGGTTAACCCAATCTACTTCATGCACTTCCTTGAAACGCGCCATTTCAATAATCACACTTCCTTCCTGAGGAACTGCGCCTCCCGAAAGCCCGGTGCCGGCGCCTCGTGCGACAAAACTGATCTTGTGCTGATTGAGCAGTTTGATGACCGATGAAAGTTCCTGAACTGTTCTGGGAAACAAAACACCCATAGGTGGTGCAGTGTAAAGAGCCAGACCGTCGCAACGGTAAGTGTAAAGTGTTACTTGATCATCCTTGACCCACTCTTTTCCAAGAATCCGGACAAACTCTCCGCGGATATTTTTTTCAAATGACATGTTCCACGCTCCTCAAAATTAAAATAATTTTGTTAATATATTGTGATGAAAACGATCTTCATTAAAATGTTTTCGCAGGCCTCAATAAAGTTGTTTGGGACATATTGCTGGAATTAAGAATAACTTATTAAAAACACTCTATCAAGTGGTATAATTGTAAGACCAATTATTATTTTTGTCATAAAACAGAATCCACTTGACCATTGTCCTCAGAAAACAGAGGATTCATTGCAGGAATTGATGAGCTTTGCCGACGCCTCCCTACGAACTCGTCATGAAAATTAATTGTCTTTTTCCAAAACAATAAATCATCAGTTGGAATAATCAAATGCTCCTGAAAGCAGTCCGCTCACAACGTCGTTTTGAACAAGTTGCAGAACAAATATCTAAATTAATCCAAAAAGGAAAACTCAAACCGGGTATGCGTCTGCCGCCTGAAAGGGAACTTGCACTTCAGCTCGAAGTAAGTCGTCCGACGGTGCGTGAAGCAATGATTGCACTTGAAATTTCTGGTTTGGTTGAAGTCAGGGTTGGTTCTGGAATTTACGTTTTGGACACTTCAAGTCCAAATCTGAAAATGTGTAAAAATTCTGTTGACATTGGGCCTGGTCCACTTGAATTAATTGAGGCACGCAAAGAAATTGAGGGTGCCATTGCAGAGCTTGCCGCGCAGCGTATTGACACGGGCTGCCTGGAGCAACTGGAGCAGGCAATAGATAAAATGGTGCATGAAAACAAGATTGGTGCTGATGGGGACCGAGAATTTCATTTGCTGGTAGCCAAAGCTGCCGGAAACAGTGTTTTGGAAACAATAACTGTATTTCTCTGGGATCAGCAGCAGAATTCTCCGATGTGGACAAAATTGATTGAGCGGATGAAAGAGAAAAAGCTGCACACTACCATTCTGGATGACCACCAATGTTTACTGGACTCTCTTCGTCAAAAAGATTCCAAAGGGGCTAAAGCTATCATGAGGAATCACCTTAATCATGCTCGAGACATATATTTTGATTTAATGGGAGAAGAAGAAAACTGACTGTCTCGTCAGGCAAGTTTAATTGAGTATTTTGTTAAATTTAAAACATGGCTTTGCATTTTATAAAAGAAAAATGAGTATTTACGGATATACACGTTTAAACAACCACCGTCCAACTCCTGATAAATTGGACACACGAAACCAGGCCGGGATAATTCGAAAATGGTCTGAAAAAAAGGAACTGAAACTCAAAAAGATTTTCCGTGATATTGAATCAAACAGTGCCAGCCTGGAACTGCCAAATTTAAAAAAACTTATCACCCTGATTGTACAGGATAAAGTCACGGTACTCATTGTTGCTCGTTTGGATCGGTTAACGAGGTCAATTCGTCTTTACAAACAATTACTTAATTTATTTGAAAAACATAAAATACGTTTTGTTTCTGTAGCAGAAGGTTTGGATTCGAAAACAAAAAGTGGAAAAATGGTTTTAGATGCACTCAGTATAATGGCACTTTGGGACGCAAAATCAATTCCGGACCGGACCCGCGAAATGATAGAACGAAAACGGGAAATTGGTGAACGTGTAGGCCATGCTCCTTTTGGATATACGTACCGGAACAAACGACTGGCGCCTGTAGAAAAAGAACTGGCTATTGCCAAACTCATCCGGGAAAAGCGGGAGGATGAAAATTTGAGTTACCACAAAATAGCCAGGTTCCTCAATAGCCAGCGACTGAGGTCTAAGCGGGGAGGTCGCTGGTATGCAGAAACGATAAAAGGAATTTGCAAAAATTCTCTTTACAAACGAACTTCGAATATCAAATAAGGAACTGTTTAACGATAAGGTGAGTGTGGGGTGAATTCTTCAATACCTTGATCAATTGCTGCCTTCTCTTCTTCCAGAAATTTTGAAATTGAACTCCGGAATCCCGGATGCTCCAGCCAATGTGCACTGTAGGTTAGTTCCGGAAGAAAACCGCGCTGTATTTTGTGCTCTCCTTGAGCACCAGCTTCGAACAAACTAATTCCTTTCCTGATAGCATATTCTATCGGTTGATAGTAGCATAACTCAAAATGCAAACTCCGAAAATTTCCTTTACAACCCCAATACCGCCCATATAAGCATTTTCCATTTTTAAAATTGATTGTTCCTGCGACACAATCTCCATCAACATAAGCAAGAAAAAGCACCAGCTTATTGCACATAGTTTGATGGATACGGGAAAAAAAGTCTTTTGAAAGATATGGACGTCCCCACTTTTTTTCAGATGTAGAAAGATAAAATTCATACATATAATTTATATGTTCAACCAGAATAGCCTCTCCCTCCAGTACTTCCACCTTGATCATCTGCTGTTGAATTTGCCTGCGTTCCCGTATAATTTCCTTCCGGCGTTTACGTTTTAAGCTTCCAAGGAATTCATCAAAATCCTGGTAAAAATTGTTTTTCCAATGGAACTGGAAACTGTGCCGGATTAGAAATCCCATGGATTCAAAGACTGGCAGCTCTTCTGCAGTAATGAATAAAAAATGGAGAGAGGAACAGTTTCTTGAACGCATGCAAAGCAACGCCTCTTCTAAGAGTTTCTTCCTGACATTACTGGTATCTGCTTCCGGATGCACAAGTAATTTCAGGCCGGTTGCCGGTGTAAAAGGTATAGCAGAAACTAATTTTGGATAATAATTCAGACCATGCTTTTCATAAGCATTTGCCCAGCCCCAGTCAAAAATATATTCGCCGTATCCGTTATATTTTTCGTACAGGCAAACTGCTCCCTGTAACTGCTTTTTTTCCCACAAAGTCAGATGGCAAGGCAACCATCCGGATTCTTCGCCAACACAGCTGCTCTCTTCCAGAGCATTCAGATAATTATGCTCAGAAAAAGGAAACTCGGTACCCTTCAAGGTACTCCACTGTTTGGAAGAAACGGCTCCTATCTTGGGCTCAAACTTGGATTGCACAAATTTTATTTTGGTAAAACGGTGAAAATCAGCAGGACTGTACCAGCAGGAAAGTTCAGGATTTTTTCCCGAACTCGTTAATCACTAGAGATTTGGTGCATGTACATAAACAATCTTATTGTTACGTACATAACTTACAATTTGAAGTGATGTTTTTTTTATGGTCGGAACAGACTTTATAAAAACAACTTGGAAAGGGATCAACGGGGCTTGAGGAAGGCTCGTATTTAATAAATCATTTTTGTCGTTCGTTAAAGCAGTGGAGTCCTGAATCCCAAATTCGGAGGAATGACGCAGTGCTTTGATATCCATGGGACTCAGTGATTCCAACTGTTCGTCTGACAATACAGTTCCGGCATAGGTGAAATGGTTTGCAATCAACTGTTGGTCGGCATCAAATGCAAAAGCCTTCAATTGTATTTTTTTAATCTGGTCAGACTCATTGAAGGTGTTCCGAATAGATCCTTCGACTACAAATACCGGCAGACGATTATATCCATTTTCTACTAGTCTTGCCTCAAATTCACCTGCAAACTCCAACTGATGCACATTACCGCCGACCAACTGGTAAAAAATGGCTGAATCCAGTAATTTAAGATGTCCTCCGATAATGGCAAGAGACGCAACACCCATTACCACCAACATGGAAAGCAAAACAAATTTTTCATGAAAACCGAATTTAACTTCAGGCAGTTCAGCCGTTTTTTGGGCACTCGAATCGATTTTCTCAAACTTTTTCTGTTCTGTCTTTTTAGTCGTCGATTTATTTAATATTTTTGTTTTAGTATGTGGTATTTGAATTTCATGGTTCTTGAGGATTATTCTTTCCCAGGATTCCAATTCTTCTGTTGTTTCTTTTTTTTGTTCAGCTTTTTTTTGAATCCCTACCGGACTTATTTTTTTTGATCTGACTGAGGAAGATCTTTTAACTCCGAGCTCATCAAGGATAGAAGTTGCAGCATCAGCTGCAGACTTTTTGCGTTTTGGTTTTGGTGAGAGCAGGGACAAGCCTTCTTTGCGGATACTCACAGAAGGACTATCACTTGAATTCTTTGATCTGACTGAGGAAGATCGTTTAACTCCGAGCTCATCAAGGAGGGAAAATTTTTTTGGTTTTCTCGACAGCATTTTAAATCAGTTTATAATTGTATTAATCGTGAGTCATGAGTGATAGTAAGGTACGGATATTATTGACTTTCACTCGTCATCTCGGCCGAAGGGAGATATCTGGCAAAGTGCTGATACCGTACAAGATCCCTCACTTATGTTCAGGATAACACGACAAAACTAGTGACTGTCGAGTTGTAGTATTTTAGTGTATGTTCCACGTCAAGTAATTTCAGAATTGAATTATTGTCGCATATCTACAGAAAACGTCCAGTGGATGCTGATTTTACATTTAAAATAAAAAAAAGCAAGGCTACCCTGAAATAGTAGGCGTATGTATTTTAACTTCCTGTGAGGACACCCAGGAAAATGAACTGTGGTTTTTTATAATCAGGATCATTCAACGGAAAGGCTACTTCAATTTTCAGAGGTACTTGAAACAGTGAAGCAGTATCCAGCGTCCACTCAATACCCATACCGGCATTTTCCCGGTGTTTTGCTTTTTCATATGAAATGTTTTCCGACCATATTTTACCCTGGTCATAAAACACAGTACCTTGTATTTTAAAGGCACTCAACATTCCCCACAAAGGTTTAGTGATTAAGGGAAACTTGAAATTCAATCTTGAAGCCAACAGATGGTCGTCACTCAAATTTGTTTGTTGAGGATATCCACGTAATACGGCGGGGCTTCCCAGTTGAAATTTTTTCTGCAGCGGAGATTTTCCCGAAGTAGTAGCGTGAATGATATCGAACTCAAACCATTTCCGATGTCCAACGCGCAATATTTGTCCAAGTTTTGCTTGCCCGCGAACATAAGAAAAATCGCTTTCCATTTCCAGAGAAGGCTGTTCGTTCCAGATGTTCCAGTTAATTCGGTAGGAGTCTATGGGACTGACAGCACCCGTATGTTCCAGCAGAAAAGTGTTTGATTCTCCGGTTTCAATTACATCACTGTTGTCAGGATTGTTGCGAGCCGAAAAAAGAATCTCCCGGGAAAAACTGGAGTGGAACTTATATTCCAGTTCACCGGGATTATTAGAGGGTTTGTATGTGGCCCGGATGCCCTGGGAACGGACTCCACCATACTCACGGGCACTTACTCCGGCCTCCAATCCATGCAATCCCAGGTGTTCACGGTCGAGATTAAAAATGTAGAGTCCTCGTTTATTTTTTGAACCATATCCAGGAATTGCATAAATACGATAGTCATCAAACCTGTATCTTATTCCTACACCAACAGAATTTCCATCTAAGGCATTGTTCCCAAATCCAGGAACTAAAAGCACCAAATGTTCACGCTGTTTTTTCCAGTCGAAACCAAAACGAACACGATAAAAATTATAAGAATGATTATTGATCCTCGATGTTTCCAGCAATCGTTCTTCTGGATCAAGTGAAACTTTATCCGGAAAACCCGCCGTTTGAAAGACTACTGTCTCCTGCTGTTTAATTCCTGGTACCAGCCTGCGAATCTGTTTACCGTCTTTTGTGATAAGTGAAACTACCAGCGGCATTTGAGCAAGTCCAATTTTATTGACATTTACTTCAGTCTCATACAACCCATTGGGCAGAGTTCGAGTAGTTGAATCTCCAAAACTGTAATCCAAAGTTTGTACAGTGCGGAACCACTGTGAAAAAAACCATTCCAATGAACCGTTTCCATCCATATTGTAAGGACTCCCGGAAGGAAGTGGAGGCGTTCTGAGTTGGTGATAATTAAACTTCTCCATTGCCTGCTGAAATTCTTCCAGTTCAATTACATTTTGCTGATAATTTTGGGCAAAGTACCGGATACCTTTTTTAAATGCCTTGTCTCCCAGTGTGTATTCCAACATGGAAAGAACCATTGCAGTCTTGTAGGTAAGTGTCTGCAAATATTTTTGAGAGTCAGGATTTTTTCGGAATGATGAGAGAATGGGATATCTCAATTTTGGTGAAACAGAGTTTGCCATTTTTTCGAAAAAATGATCCCGGTAACGTGGATTCAGCCAGTCAAGACTATCAAAAATTCCTGCATCTGCACCAAAATTATGTTGAAAAAAACGCAATCCAAAAAAAGCAGGAACCCCCAAATTGAGCCACTGTTGAGTATCCTGGTTGCTCCAGATTAACTCTCCAAACCAAAGTTGCGCCAGTCGCCGTGTCAAAAATCCAAGAGCCTGCCGGTCCAGGAATTCTGACCTTTTGTAGTTCGGCAGGGGGACCAGGACCAAATTGTTCAAAACGTCCACCTGCTCATATTCTGCTTCAACTGCAACTATCCGAATTGATTCCCAGGGCGGTTTGAGTCCATAACGTGAATGCATAAATGACAAAAAACTGGCGCTCCAATTATGTAGAAGTTCAGCTCTTCGTTCATGACCTTCCAAGTAAAATGAAGTCAGTTGGTAAGAAGTTTTAGCAGCTGCAGTGCTTGTATTTTTCACCACAATTGCTCTTCCTTCATTTCCGGAAAATTGTTGATGAACTCTGGAAAAAATCAAGGGGAAGTATTTAATCGTTCTCTTTGTAACAGAAAGAGTTACAACTTGCCCCGCCAACAATTTTTGATGACCCGGGGTCGTGATTAATGTTCCCGCCTGAACTGCTTTCCAGGTAACCTCAAATGTGGCAGGTGACGGATTATCTTCAGTAGTTTCCCATTTTTTCTCATTCAATCCAGGTTTTTCATTCCAGGTTAAGAGTTTTGGATGCCAATTTACTGTCAGCAACATTCCATTGACTGCACCTTCTTGTGCGTGTTCGGGGAAATTTGTAGAAAACTCTATCAGAACAGTTGACTCTCCAGGAAAATTTTTTGTATCCGGAAGATTTTTTGGCAACAATATTCGCAGCAGACCATTTGAAGTTGAATAACCAACCTCCAGGTCAGGATTTGGTTCCAGTGAATATTTCAGCGGGTGTTTTTCTACTGATTGATTTTGAGTGAACGCACTCACGGAATTGATCTTTAAGCTTCCGGTACTGAAACCAGTTGGAGTTTTTGGATCTTCGAGATTATCTTGAAAGCGTCTCAGTGAAAAGACAGGTACTATTTTGTGTTTTCTGGTACCCCGTTCATCCGGATAATTGAAACGGTTTCCCGGTAGAGAAAAGAGTAATTCATGAGTCGGATAAGCGTTTCGAGTGAAACGGACTTGCATTTTTCCCACAAGAAGTGTCTTATCGTGATCATAAGAAACGTCTATTTTGTAGTGCGGGGCCTGCGTTTTAAAGTGGGATTCTGCAGATAAAAGCTGAGTTGAAATTACAATCAGCACTCCGTGAACAACTAAAAACAGCAACGGGAAACGAAAAACGAAGTACAACAAACTGCGTACCTCGAGCCTCGAACCTGAATCTTTTAAACTTAAAGCTGAAACACCAAAATGGCTTCGATCTTCACCAAAATTATTCAAGGTGAAATTCCTTGTGAAAAAATTATTGAAACGGATTCAGAAATTGCATTTTTAGACATCATGCCCTGCGCTGCAGGACACACACTGGTGATCCCAAAACTTGAAGTTGAGCGCTTAGAAGATTTACCTGCAGAGCAGGCTCTGTCGTTGATGCGTACAATGCAACAAGTGGCAAAAGCAGTTAGTACAGCTTTCGATGGAATTGACTATAACCTGATCCTCAACAACGGTTTGAATGCCGGACAGGAGATAGCGCATGTCCACTTTCACGTGCTGCCGCGCGCCAAAGGCAGTCCCGGACCTTTCCGGGAACATGTCCAATATGCTGAAGGAGAAATGCAAGAAGTGGGAGCAAAAATACGAAACTGTCTCTGATGATCTCAATTTTATTACTTTTTTTCAAGAGATGAGTCCAAAGACCTTTGCCGCCATAGAAATTGGCAGTAATGCAGTACGCATGATTGTCGGAGAATTGAGGAGTTCCTGCAGGTTATGCGTACTTGAACGGTGGAGTGCCCACTTGCGTTTGGGTGATTCAGTTTTTGAGTCCGGAGAAATTTCTGAACAATTATTTCAACAGTTGCTGCAGACAATTCAGGGTTTGCTAAGTAAGGTTCATAAATATTCCGACCTCAAATTATCGATAACCGCCACAAGCGCAATGCGCTCAGCAAAAAATAATGCTGAAACGGCTGCCCGGATTGAATCAATAGTTGGATATCCTCTAAAAATTCTTTCCGGAACAGAAGAGTGTCAATGTTTAGCGGATGGAGTAAAATCTTTTTTGCCTCCGTCTATGGTTTTGGACTATCCGTTAAAACAAACTTTTTTGGCGGATTTAGGTGGAGGCAGTTTGGAAATATCTCTACTGAAATCAGGAAAAAGTCCGAGCTGCAAGAATGGAGATTATCAGTACAGTATAGATATCGGCTCATTGCGGCTGCGGAAAATGGTCAATCCTGAAAATGAGCTGAAATCAGTAATTACGGAAAAGTTATTACAGTTGGATGAGGTTCTTTCTGCTAATCCTCAGAACCGAACGAATTTGATTTTAACGGGTGGAAACGCAAAAACATTTGCGCGTCTTTATCCGCAAGTTTCAGCAAATCTTCGGCCTGAAAATTCAAGTACGGTAGAGGCAAAAAACTGGCTGAGTATGAATTGGACTGAATTTGAGTGCACCGAACAGATTTTTCAGAGCCAGTCAGAAGATGAACAAATTGAACAATGGAAACTACGTCCGCAACAGACAGAAGTTTTTAATTCTGCTCTGGCGGTCTTCCGGGCAATCGGCAGTAAACTCAGAACTGAGCAGCTGTGCATCCCTTTTTTTGGTTTGAAGGAATCACTACTGTTAAGCCTGGTTTCAGTGGTAACGGAAAAACCTATGGAAGATTTCACACTGGTTCTGATTTATGGACCTCCAAAAAAGTATAAAATTGGTGCATGAAAAAAATTAGCGTCAACAGGCAACAAAATGATGAAAAAATAGAGAAAGATCAGCGTTGTGGATTTATAGGATTAATAGGCCGTCCAAATGTTGGTAAATCAACTTTACTGAACCAACTGGTTGGACAGAAAGTTTCAATCACTGCACACAAAGCACAAACTACCAGAAACCGCATTCTTGGTATCCGGACTGTAAAAAATACACAGATGGTTTTCATTGACACGCCTGGAATCCATCCTGCAAAAAAGCTGCTGAACCGTAAAATAGTGGCATATGCGACAGAAACTTTGCGGGAAACAGATTTGAATTTGTGGTTAATTGAACCTTTGCCTGAAACTTCTTTGAAAAAGGATGGTCTCTCTGTTTTGCATCGTGAAGATCAGGAAATACTAAAAATGTTGTCCGGAAAGGAAAAACGGACTGTGCTAGTTTTGAATAAAATTGATACAATTTTACAGGAACAGGCACTTGTCAGCATGGAAAAATTAGCGAAATTGGGAGACTTTGCTGAAATTGTTCCAATCTCAGCGCTGAAATCAACTAATGTTGAACACCTGGTTGAAACCCTGAAAAAATATCTTTCTATCCATCCATTTTACTTTGAAAACAACCAGGTTACCGATGTGTCAGAACGCTTCCTTGCCAGTGAATTTGTACGCGAGGAACTGTTTATGCGCCTGCAGCAGGAAATTCCTTATTCGGTTGCAGTTGTAGTGGAACAATTTGAAGAGGATCAAAAATGTATTAAGATTGCCTGCAATATTTGTGTGGAGCGAGATTCACAGAAGGGGATCATCATTGGAAAAAAAGGTCAAATGTTGAAAACAATCGGGATTGCCGCCCGGAAAAAAATCGAGCGATTACTTGGAAACAAGGTTCATTTAGCACTGCATGTGAAAGTTTTAAAACATTGGTCCAGCAATGCACAGCATTTGCGCAATCTTGGATTTAACTAACTTGCAGGTAACAAGAGTCAAAACTAATATTTTCAGTTCCTGATTTCAGGCAAAAACTTCAATATCAAAAGATATGTGGAATTTAATAAAATTACTGTTTGGCATAGTTATCATTATTTCAGTTATTTCAATGTTTCAAATATCGTGGGAAATTGGTCTAAGTGTTTTTGTTTTGATCACTGCTACATTTTGTATCTGGATTGTACTGAAAAAAATTACAAAAGTTGTATTTTATCCTGATTTTGTTCTTTCTTCAGAACCGTTTCGTGATTCAGTAACTTCTGGCGGCAATGAAGAAATTTTAGGTGATCAAGATACTTCTGCATCAGGAAATCTAATTCCTGGTGTTGACGAATCTATTTTTGAACAATTCAGAGAAAAATTAAATTTACACCCTCCTTCCGAATCTACCGGAGACTCAGCTATATCCTCTGAAAAAAATGCAAACTCAGGCTTGGTTGCAGAAGCATATGAAAAAGCCAATTCAACAAATGCTCCTGATACTTTTTCTGAAGAACTGGAGGATGTAGAACAAGTGAAAGTTACTTTGAGCAAAGATGCAAAAAATCTTCAAGAAGAACAGGATGAAGGTAACGCAAAAGACACAGTTGAGGAGCAGAGTGACGATGCAGCGGAAGAACAAAACAAAAAAGTTGCTGAAAAACAGGAAACAAAATACAGGGAAAAAGAAAAGACAGACCGTAAACTAGGTACTGGAGAAGAAGCTCTGGAAATTCTTTCTCGAAAACATCAGGAAATAAGAAGACAAACAAGAGATATTGCTGCAGAGCCCCAGGAAGAATTCGATGAGGATCTTTTTGCAGATGAACTGATTCCGATTCCTGGAGGAGAAACCCTTGCTGAACCAGAAGAAAGAGAGTTCAGTGATGAAGACTTATTTGCCCCGGCACCGGCAACAGACAATCTGGAAGATGAGGATGGTTTGGTTTCTTCTTTACGGAAAACAACTCCTCGGGGAGAAAAAAATGCTGAAGCTGAAGGACTGCTGAAACTTGCAACAACATCATGCGAAGCAGGCAGAATGGAAGAAGCCGGTGCCAGTCTTAAAAGTTATCTGGATCTGCTCAAAGAGCTTGGTCAAAAGCCAAGTTCAGATGTGCTGCATTTAGCTGAAAAGCTTGGGATTCCACTTGATTCAACTTTGACTGCGGAACTTGCTTTGAAAACTGATGAAACAAAAACAGAGACTGAAAAAGAACTGGAAAAAAATATTCAGGATGAACCAGAGCAGACCAATTATGAAAGTGTCATGGATGGAATAGTGAAGACTCTTGAAGAAAAAGATTCATATGAAGAAGCCTTGCCGCTGCTAAAGGATCTGCTGAACTACAATCGGCAGCGAGTGAATATTTCAGCAATGGATCCCCTTTACGAAAGAATTGAGCGTGCACATTCAACAATGGAAAATGATGAAGAATTAGTAGCTACCTACAAAGAACATCTTGCAATCAAACAACAGTTGGATGACATTGAAGGTGAGTTGCACTTGCTTGATTTGATCAGTGCCCACTATACAAATATTGGAGATCTGAAAGCATCAAAACGCTATCAGTCAGAAATTTTAAGAGTAAAAGACGGATTAGAATACAAGCAGGCAATGGAAGAAGAAGTACAGTAAAGTACTGATTCAGTGGATTCAACCGACTAAAATAAAATCAGTAAAAATATACGCACCCGTCGGGAGTACGGGAACTTAGCTTGTAGCCGTGGTTTCCTGCTGCAAACTGTATTTCAGCCAGCAGTCTGCAACTGCGTGTACGTCTTTCACGTACTACGTAAAACTCACTGATTCGCGGCGATGTGTCAGATTCAAGGTGGGCAAACATTTTTATTGCCGCAATAGTGTGCTGTTCTGCCAACTGCAGGTAGCGGGGCTGAAGTCCATTCTGCCAGCTGTCAAAATAATTCAGACTCCATCCCATATGACGATCTCCTCCGCTTAACCGGCTGCGAAAGGATTGTTGTGGAAAATCAGGAGTAGTACTTGAACAAGCGTGCAAAAAAATAATGACTGAAACATAAAAAATAAAATAGCGCATAAACATTTGTTTTGGCCTGCTGAATGTCTTATGTAAAATTACTGAAGTTTTTGGATTTCTTGTTTCAATTCCTCTTTAAAAGAGTATAGTAACCCGCCTGTAATATGTATCGGCCTCCTGCCAAAAACCTTTAAAAAAGTAAGGAACTTCACGATCCGGCTTGCATAATTTTGCTTTTGCCTTCAACTTAAGTCACTAAAAACAAAGATGTTATGCTTAACTGTTAATCTTTACAAATTAAAATTGGCCAACTATTTGCAGTTTTGTAAGAACGACAAAAAAAAGCAACTCATTTCGACAGACTTTAACTGGCTAAAATGGAAAAGAAAATTTGGGCTATTGGTGGAGGTAAAGGAGGCGTTGGCAAAAGTTATGTTGCCGGCAATTTGGGCATTCTGCTGGCTCAGAAGGGTCACAATGTAGTTCTAGCTGACTTGGATTTGGGTGGAGCAAACCTGCACACCTGGCTTGGTGTGAGCAATCCCATTAAAGGGATTACAGAATTCATTGAAAGAGACATACCTGACATCAAAAAGTTATTAATACCCACCGATATGTCGGGATTGCGTCTGATCAGCGGAGCCAAAGACGGGGTCGAAATAGCAAATATGAAACACACTCAAAAACGTCGTTTCGTAACTGCCCTGAGACAATTGGATGCAGATTATATTGTGATTGATTTAGGTGCAGGCACTGCATACAACACAGTTGATTTTTTTCTGCTGGCAGACTCGCAAATAATTATTGTAATTCCGGAACCGACATCAATCGAAAATGCCTATCGTTTTTTAAAGAATTCATTTTATCGTCAAATTCTTCACAACAGTGAAAAATTTAGAATGAAATCAACGATAAAAAATATTTTGCGAAAGGACAACCCATTCAACATAAATACCCCGAAACAACTCATTGCTTACATGAATCAACTGGGAGGCAATGCGGCGGTTTTTATAGAGGAACAGCAGCAGTTGTTCATGCCAAGTATTATCCTGAATCAGGTACGTTCCGAAAAGGAAAAAAAGATTGGTGTGGCAATGGAAAAAGCATGTTTAAAATATTTTAACCTGAATGTGAAAATTTCGGGATATTTAGATTTCGATGAAACAGTCAGGCAGTCGGTCATAGATCGTGAACCTTTAGCAAAGAATTCACTGGAGAGCGTGCCAGTCCAGCAACTGTCAATAATCTGCGAAAAATTATTACAGGAAGAGAAGGAAAGAACTAAAAAAAATAATCTGTTGTCACAGCTAGCATTATGACTTCTCAGGCAAATAATCCACAGGTTGAAGAAAATTATTATCAGATTCTTGAAGTACCAAAAACTGCTTCATTGGTAGAGATCCGTGATGCTTACGAGGGTAAACTGGAGGAAACTCAATTAGATGCCTTTGCTGCATATTCCTTGTTTCCGGAAGATGAGACTGAAGAAACATTACTGAATTTCAGTCAGGCTTTTGTGACTCTGGCTAATCCTGTTGCCCGGGCAAAATATGATGATGAATTACAACAGGGTATGGTTTCAGCAGAGATGCAGCCTGTCACTGAGAAAGAGCATCTTACTAAAATTAAAAAACTGTACTCCAAAAAATCAGTAAGGGAAAAAACTAAAACAGTTCCTCCCGCCAAAAAACGCCCAGAAAAAGAAGAAGCTGGGAAAGAGAAAGAAATCAAGAAAAGTGTTGCCAGAGAAATTAGCGCAGAAAGCCAGGAAGAACGCCGTGACCATTACCATACCCTGGCAGTAAAAAATGAACTTGCTGAAGAAAATCTAGAAGATTTTTACTCCACTTTCAGAACCCATGGGGGTAAACTTTCATACAACGGTACTGTATTACAGCAAATTAGAAAAATAAAATCGGTCACTCTGGAAGAACTCGCACAAATCACCTGTATTCGTGTAACCTATCTCCAAGCGATTGAAGACGAAAATTTCTCCAAATTTACATCTGAGATTTATTTAAAGGGCTATTTGCTTTGCTACGTTGAGGCCCTGCAGTTGCCCAAGGAGCAAGTTTTAACAGATTATATTCTTCTCTATAAAAACTCATTTTAGTCTAAAAAGAGTTGAAATGTTTTATGCTGGTACTGTACAATTCAATACAGCATCGTAGGGATGTTGAACTGAAAGCCTGTGTCAGTTTGGAAAAAGTCAGAGCCGGAAATAAGCCGGGTTCTGTTCTCACAGATGTGAGTCGTGACCATTTATCTAGGATTGCCGTTACCGGCCGCCTCTAGCGTCCTACCCGACCGCCAGGCGGGCCACCTGATAGCGGTTCTATTTGGACTTGCAACGGGTGGGGTTTACACTGCCAGTCTTGTCACCAAGACTGCGGTAGGCTCTTACCCTGCCATTTCACCCTTACCTGTGTTTCCGGAGAAACCATCGGCGGTATGTTTTCTGTTGCACTTTCCATCGGCTCGCGCCGCCTGGCCGTTAGCCAGCACCCTTGCCCTATGTTGCCCGGACTTTCCTCCAGCCCCCCGGATTCGAAAATAATCAGGAAAGCGGGCGGCCACGTATCCGGCTCTGATGCTTACTAAACTAGCATCATTGTGGATAAGAGCAAGCGAACTTCTTTTAACACACTCAGATTTGAACTCAGATGAAAAATAAACGGAAACAAATTATTGTAAATGCTACTCTGGATAAAAGCAAAAAGCGCAGCCGCGGATTCAGTTTCATTGAGGTAATGGTTGTGATAATTATCCTGGGGCTGCTTTCCAGTATTGTGGGAGTGTACCTTTTTGATTCTGCAGAAAAAGCAAAAGTCGATGCAACAAAAACCCAAATCAGGGGTTTGGAAACTGCACTGGATCTTTATCGCCTGCACAATTCCCGCTATCCTACATCAGAACAGGGACTTAAAGCACTGTTGGACAAACCGGAAGTGGGAATGATTCCAAAAAACTGGAACGGACCCTATTTAAGAGGAAATAATTTGCCGGAAGACAGTTGGGACAGCCCATTCCGTTATGTCAGTGTGAACGGTAAAAATTATGAAATTATTTCACTTGGTGCGGATGGTGTAGATGGAGGAACGGATTTGGATGCAGATATCAATTCAAGCAATCTATAAAAGATTCAGCTACCGTGCCTCAGGAGTCAGCAGTCAAAGACCCAAAGGCTTCACTTTTCTGGAAATTTTGGTGGTATTGACATTAGGGATTCTGCTGATGGGAATGGTTGTACCTCAGTTTTTTGCCCTGTTTTCGAAAGCACATGAATCCGAATTTAAACATCTAAGCAGCGTGCTGAAAATGCTGCGCAACGATGCTGTTCTCAAAAGCACTGCTTATTGCCTGCTCTTTGATTTGAAGACACAGCAAATGATGACCACGGAAGAGGATGAGTCTGGAAAATGCGGCAAAGATATTTTGGATAATCCAAAAGTTCTGAAACCTCATGATTTTCCGGAAGATCTCAGCTTAAGTACTGCAAAACTCGTCGGTGATGAATTTTCTTCTTCCGGAACTGCTTCTGATTTGCTGGAGGTCCATATCAACAGATCCGGATTTGTCAGCCCTTTTTTCCTGGTGTACTCTTTACATGATTCCTCCAAATCATGGATAATTGAAAGTAAGGGAATCATGGGAAAACTGCAGTTACGTGAACAGTGAAGTTCAGTCATGGAAAATGTTGGAGACAAATCAGGATCAATCAGGAAAAGAGGTTTTACAATCTTGGAGGTTCTAGTTTCCCTCTCGATCCTGGTGTTTATCCTGATGGCACTTTACCAGTCTTATTCCACTTCCATTTTTGTTCTCTCTTCCACAACAAACTTGTGGAAAGCCATGTCACATGCCCAGAATGAATTATTGAAATCAGAACGTGCAACCATTTCACCTCCTGTTTCAGTCAACCAGGGAGAGTTTGAACTTGATGATCCAATGAGTGGTTTCCGCTGGAAAAAACTTGTCCGGGACACCACACCTCTTCCCGGAATAATGGTACGGCAGGTCAACTATCAATTACTCTGGAACGAGGGAAAAAGCGAATTTACTTATGATGCGGATATTTACGTCAATCCCCAATAACGCCCGAATCAACAATTCTGGATTTTCCCTGTTGGAGTTATTAATTTCTGTTGTCCTGCTCGGACTGGTGATGTCCTTACTTTACGGTGCGTTTTTCCAAATATCAAATTCCTCTATCCAGGTAAAATCAACTTTGAACACCCGCCAGGAATTGCGGTTGCTGATGAAAATAGTTCTAGATGATTTGCAGTCCGTACAATATTTAAAACACTTCTCCAGTGCCGTTCAAAGCAAATCTCTGCGACGAGAGACTGGATTGATTGCAGAAAGAAAACTGGGTCCGGAAAATACTGAAACGGGAGAACTTGAAGAAGTAAGCAGCATTTATTTTCATACTTCAATCAAGTCACGTTTCTACCCGGATGAGAAAGATCATGACCCTGAACTGCATGAAGTCGGCTATTCTCTGGAGGAAAATCCCGATACAAAAATTTGGGAGTTTATCCGCCGTGAAGATTTTTATCTTGACGACAATCTCAGAGAGGGAGGAAAAAGCTATGTTTTGTCGGAAGCGGTAACAAAGTTTGAGCTGGATTTACTTGAAAGTGAGACTGCTCTTGCAGGAGGCGGATTCAAGGAAAATTGGACAACAGTCTGGAATTCTGAGGAAGGAGTATGTATTGATAAAACTGCTGCAGATAATTTCTGTCTCCCCCGTGCAGTAAAATTAACTATGGCTCTCAGGGGTGATGATGGAAACACAGTTTCGGATTCGCAGGTCATAAATCTATGTGTTCCTCCTTGTAATCCGGAAATATTTGAATAGCCTGAATTGAAAATTTTACACTACAAAGGGTTAAACCTCTTCCAGCCAGTCAACAGGCCCTTTACCCATCCGGACAATCTCTACTTCTCCGTGACTGAAATCTATAATGGTCGAATTTTCGGCAAAAATAGTCCCGCCGTCTACAATTAAATCCACTTGTTTTTTGTATTTTTCATGTAATTCGTGTGGATCGTCGTACAGTTCATCTTCTGATATTCTCAAACTGATGCTGAGAATCGGGTGTCCAAAGGTTTTAACTATTTCGTTGGTAATAGGATGATTCGGCCAGCGCAAACCAACAGTACTTCTTGGTGTGAGCATCATTTTGGGTACAATTTTGGCTGCCTTAAAGACAAAAGTGTAGGGACCGGGTAATTTCCTGCGAAGCAGTTTAAAAACTTGTGTTGGAATTCCCTGAGTGTATTCCTGGACTTCAGTTTGATTAGCGCAGATGAATGTCAAAGGTTTTTTAGGATTCATACCGCTGTGGTCGTTACTGTTTTTAATTTGCTGCAGGCGCTTCATAGCTTTTTTGCTGAAAATGCTGCAGCCCAGCCCGTAAACTGTATCAGTGGGGTAAATGATGACTCCATCGTTATTCAAAACATCCACGACTTGTTGAATGAGTCGAGCCTGAGGATTTATTGGATTAATACTCAAAAGCATGTGAAATTTACTGAAAGCTAAGTCAGTGCAACAAACTCAAAGACTTAACAAATTGTCTGCTGTAAAGGAAGTATTAGTTGGCTGGTGAAACATTTCCAGCCGGAAGAAACATATCTTGGAATGCTTAAAATTCTGAGCAATAAAAGAAATTGCTGGCTCAACAACCAGTTTCTGCCCCTGTGTTCCCCTGGATGTTTCAGAAGCATTGAAACTCTGACAAAGCGTTTCTAACTCCCAAGTGTACCTAATGACAAAGGATAATTAATAAACAGTGTTGGTGCAATGCCGTCATCTCCTTTTGCAAGGTCAAAACGGTAAATCAGCCCTGATATAATTGCGCGAAAACCGACTCCAAAGGAAGTTCTCATATTTTTATGCAATTGAGAGATATCATCAGAAACACCGCCTACTTCATAAAAGAACGATGCTTGAAGAACAGTTCGCATTCCACCCATAATAATCCAGTTTATTGGAGTCTGTTTTTCCGAAAAATTAAGACGGTATTCCAAAGCATAGTTTGAACTGTTTCCCGCATAGAACCTTCCCAGGCTGTAGGCACGCATACGGTTAAGTCCGCCTAATGCAGTAGCCTTGCCTGATTGATTCCTTTTTCGCCAGTAGTTTATGCGTTTTGTTTCAGTATTCCGGCAGGCGTCAGCCTCCATTTCAAAATCGCAGCCCAGGCTGAATTTATTTCTTAATGCATTTTCATCTGTCAATCCATGTTCTGAAATGTAGGATCGCGATTGAAAAACGTTGATCAACAAGGTATCCGACCCCAAAAAAGGGATGTAAGTTGTTAAATTTAGAGAATTAACATCATAGTCACTCAGTTCGCTGAGTCCGTAATTCGATGCATTGTGCAATAGTTCAAATCGAATCCCTTCACGTGGTTCCAAATGATTGTCGGTCAAATCGATCTGGGTTCCAATGGTGTGGTCGACCCAGGTTCGTAAAGGAGATTGAATATTTGAAAACTGATTCCCGTCAGCATCAAAAATTTTTGAAATCTTTGTGCCTCCTGAGGAATAACCGATTTGTATTTCCAGGTGCTGATTATAAAACTGGGATTGAAGGTTGATTGTGGAAGTGTTGAGATTTTCAAAAGTCTGATAATAATCGTTCTTTCCTGAATGGATCCCCCTGTCGTAGCTCAGAAAGCTGATATCCCAGTCATAGTACAAAACCTTTAAGAGCAACTTTTCATCAATAATGGGAAATTTTTGAAGTTGAACTACAGTTGCTTCAATGTCCCCTTTTGCCAGCGTTTTGAGTATCACAAGGTCCGTGCTTTTATAGAAATTTGAGATTAACCCTGCAATGGGGACGGCACATCCTACTCCTTCAACACATCCTGGGAGCGGAGCAAACATCCATCCCAGTTCTTTATCTGCTTCTCTTTTGGTTCTCTCAGGTGGAAATTCATAAGAATATACTACAGACGGTATCAAAAAACAGAGAAGAAACAATAATTTGGTTTTTCTCTTCAGTAAGGCCCCACTAGCAGCCAGAAATGCAGAAATCATAGGAGAGCCAGAAGTTAATATATTGATTTTCTTTTTCTTCATAATTAATTTTCATCTAGAACATATACGAGCTTAGCCTGCATTTTTCGATTTTTCAGGTTGTCAATCTGTGATTTAAGTTTGTCCAAGTCAGTCTTGAGGTTTTTAAACAAGAGAAGAGGATTTT
>LSNO01000042.1 GCA_002082305.1 SAR324 cluster bacterium SAR324-CTD7B | reverse complement strand
ACCCGATATTGAAAAATGTTAAACCCTACTGAAGCTGGAATGGCAACAGAAATCCCCAATGCTGTAGCAATCAACGCCTCTGAAATTGCAGGAGCTACTACTGCTAGTTCTGCTGACCCCATTTTCCCAATTGCAGTAAATGCATTGATAATTCCTATCACAGTTCCCAAAACTCCGAGGAATGGAGCAATATTGGAAATAGTTGCTAAATATGCCAAACTTTTATCTCGGCGCTCCCGCATTTGCAGGTTCACTCTATCCATCGTTCGGTCCAGCATCTCATTTAAGTGTTCTGGAAGCCCCTTATCCGCAGTATATCTCCATTTTGCTTCAGGAAATTCTTTTGCAAATTGTTGCGACTCATTCATAATTTCTTCAAACAAAATCCCCAAATCATAATCCACCGGAGCACGCTTGTGATTTGTCGATAAAAAACTTTTGAGTGATTTTGCCTTATTAAATACTTTTACAAATTTACCACTGTTTTGATCTTCCTTCCTTAACTGAACAAATTTCCCTATTATAATTCCCCAAGTTACAACAGAAAGGACAACGAGCAAAATAAATATGGAAAGCGTAATTGTCCCACCGTGAAGGACCGCATTTACAAAATCATTAAATTCCATAGTTTAAAAATTATTTCAGCTTAAAAATGTAATCGGTACGCCGGTTTGATGACCACCAATCTCGAGTGGAAATACCTCCTGCACGTGGCAATGGACATTGCTCACTCCGACCGACACCAGCTGTCCTGTCTTCATCAAAATAGAGAGCTAATAAAACTTTTGAAGGAGTTTCCCACCGTCGATCACTAAGAGCTTTGTTATATTCAACCGTACCGCGCTCATCAGCGTTTCCTTCCAACCTGACTATAATTTCGGGGTACTCCTCTAGAATTGGTTCCAGCAATCTGAAAGAACTTTCGATTTGATCTATATATTCAACAATTGAATATTTATCTGTATCAAAATAAGAAGGTTCAACCAACAGATGATCCAATATTCCTTCAATGTTGATGCAGAATGCTTCTTCAATTCCAAGTTCTCTATCTCGAATAAGGCGGGTGTATAGTTTGGCCATTGTTTTTTCCAGAAAAGATGACTCTATAGCATCTACTTCTTTTTTCTTTTCGACTAGAGCCAAAATGTCTTTTTCTGAAACGCCACCTGCCTCTCTTAAAATTTCTGCTACCTCATCTGCAGAAGCAGTTGCCAGTTTTTCGGCAAGTTCCTCAGTTTCTTTTTGGATAGCTTTAGTTTTTTCAACTAACTTTTTAATTCCTTCTTCACTTAATTTGGTTTTTTCCTTCAGTAAAGTTATTGCTTCTTCTTCGGTAATTTCACCTTCGGCTAGTTTTTCCAGAATTTCCACGATTTCCTTTTGTGTTACTCCTTCCTTGAGGGATTCAGCAATTTTTTCAACTTCAGCCTTCAAAAGCTTTTTGCGTCGTTTTTTAAGGATCTTCTCGGTCAATTCTGACAGTTCCTTTTTAGCCTTTTCCACAACCCCTTTTTCCTTAAGCAGTTCTTTTTTCTCTGCCACATCTTCAACAGCAATTTTTTTCAATATTACTTGTTTCCGGTTGTATTCATTTTGAACTTTTTGATTGTCCGCCAATTCCGTTTCAGTCAGTGAGCGTACCTCATCTAAATCTGCCATAATACTCTTTGGAACAGGTGAGACTCCTTTCGGGGCACAACTAACAAGAAAGATAATAGTTAGGGGAATCAGTACTTTTAGAGTATACTTAAGCATGTTCAATCTCCACGAAAGGGTGATGGTTTAAAGAAAAAATTCAAAGTATGCAGTATTTTTTCAGTAATTCAATTAAAATTCCAGTCAAATATTGTTCTCAGCCTTTTTAAAATACGTTAACACTAATTAATAATCAAACTTTTTTGAACCGACCTGAAAATAAAAATGATCAATTTAGGCTACATGATAATACAAATCTATTTTAATGCAACATTTATTTCGTGATTTTATTCAGCTTCAATTGACCCGCTGTTAAACTATGATAAATAGCGAAGTACTGAAAAAACTTGAAAACTTCAAGAGACGTGTTAGTGTATGTTTTCAAAATATAATTCAATCGAAGTTTGTGTACATGATTAATTACTAATATACAGTTGTATGGACCTAACCCTCCTGGCGGGTATTTTCTTTTGTTTAACTCAATCTGCAGTATTTTCCGGCTTGACTTTGGGGTTATTTGGCTTGAGCCGACTGAAGCTTGAAATAGAAGTTGAGTCAGGCAATCAGGCTGCAGTCGAGGTACTTGAACTAAGGAAAGATGCAAATCTGCTGCTGACAACCCTTTTGTGGGGCAATGTAAGCATTAATGTTTTGCTGACCCTGTTAACAGACTCAGTCCTTGCCGGACTTTGGGCTTTTTTCTTTTCCTCATTTTGCATCACTTTATTTGGTGAGATCTTGCCTCAAGCATATTTTTCCCGTAATGCCTTGCGAATGGGAATACTGCTGACACCGGTAATTAAATTTTACAGATTCATTTTATATCCGGTTAGTAAACCATCTGCCATGCTGCTTGACATGTGGCTGGGAAAAGAAGGGGTGCTGTATTTTAAAGAGGAAGATATCCGAATCATGCTGCAAAAGCACATGGAATCAAGGGAATCAGATATCAGCCGACTGGAAGGAACCGGAGCACTGAATTTTTTAAGTATTGATGATTTACCGGTTGGAGATGAGGGTGAGGTAGTCGATCCGGTAAGTATTATTCCCCTGGAAACTGAATTTGATCTTCCGGTTTTTCCTGCTTTTCAACGTACTCCGGATGATCCGTTTTTACTCCAGGTTCAGCTATCAGGGAAAAAATGGGTTATTTTAACTTCTGTTGATGGAAAACCCCGATTGGTACTCAATGCAGATTTATTTTTACGCGATGCACTTTTTGGTGTTGATCCTTTTAGACCATATTCTTACTGTCATCGCCCTATTGTGGTATCTGATGCTGCAACTCCACTGGGTGAAGTTATTCAAAAATTACGTGTTCATCCGGAACACTCTGAAGACGATGTGATTGACAATGATCTGATTTTGTGTTGGGATACGGAAAAACGCATTATCACCGGTGCAGATTTACTCGGACGACTTTTAAGAGGTATAGCAGGCCGCAGGCCGCAGTTTGTGCTTCCGCAACTTTAAAAATGACTAAGTATCTTTTATGGGTTACAATAGCGAAAATTTACGGGAGCTGCCGGATATTCAAAATCCTCTTCTCTTGTTTAAAAACCTCAAGACTGACTTGGACAAACTTAAATCACAGATTGACAACCTGAAAAAT
>LSNO01000003.1 GCA_002082305.1 SAR324 cluster bacterium SAR324-CTD7B | reverse complement strand
TTGTCCATTGAACGGTAGATCCATCTTACGTGGCGGGGAAACAAAATAGGGGAGAATAATTCTGAACGGTTTGTGGTAGGTGAGGATGGTTCCGGAATCACCCACTGTCACGAAGGTACTGTTTGCGTAGATAACTCTTTGAAGACCGTTTGATGTCCCAGAAGTCCTTGAAGTCCACGTGGTTCCATTGTCAGATGAGGTGAGGATGGTTCCATTAGTGCCCACTGAAACATATGATACACTGGTAGTTGTTTCAGTACTGGTAGTACTTGATGTACTATCCTTTTTACCACATGAGATGATCATGAGACTAAATCCTGTAAGCAGCAAAACATATAGCATATTTTTCATCTTGTTCTCCTAAAGAATTAATAATAAGTCTTAAAAGTCACATATTTTTGACATTATAGATAAATCCTAGTGACGACATTCCATTGTTAATGAGTCACCACAAGAGTTGACAAATTCGTCCCCTTGTTACAATGGATTTTAGGAAAGGCTTTTAACAATTATTTTCTAAGGTGGCCTCACTTCAGGGAGGAATACCAAAGAAAAAACAAAATAAAACAGGAAAAGATTTTGATGAAAATGGAGAAAAACCGGAAAAACGGAAGAAAAACTTGCGACTTGATAAAGGGGGTGGAAAACTCAGGCGCGTAAGTTGCGTTGCGTGCATGATGAGGGCCCTCAAAAAATGAAGAAAAAAATATCAAGCTGAAAGACACAAATTTGTCTTTACAATCACATAGTCCGGAATTAGTGTCAAGGAAAAAATAAAATTTTTTTAAGACATAATTGATGAACTCGCAAAAAGTAAAAATGACACATTTGTTTGTCATTCCCGCGAAAGCGGGAATCCATTCCACAATCAGGTCGAGGACAAGCATTTCAGATACTTACAAGTTTCTGGATTCCCGCTTTCGCGGGAATGACAACTTTTTACAGATTCATCATAAAAGCTTGATTACTCCGGAAGCAGGCGTCTTGGTGACGGAGAATAATTCACGGATAGAACAGGCTTTTCCTTCAGCAGGCGCAACATTTCCTTAACTGTACGTTCCAGCTGTGGATCTTCATTATTGATATAAGATTGTGGAGTGTCTTCCACCTCAATATCCGGATCAACACCATGATTTTCAACCGACCAGCCCGCATGATGAAACCAGATGGAATACTGAGGCTGTGTGGTTGTAGTGCCGTCCACCAGTTGGTAACGCCCATCAATTCCGATGACACCGCCCCAGGTTCGTTTTCCCACTAACTGTCCAAGCTGCAGCTGTCTAAAACTTGTAGTAAACATATCACCATCAGAGCCGGTAAACTGGTTGGCTATTACAATCAAGTGTCCGCGCAGAGTGTGATACGGATATGACTCCGGAGTTCCCCAGCGTGGTACATCAAAACCCAAATGCCGATGCGCTAATTTTTCCAGAATGAGTGGAGAAACCATTCCTCCTGCATTGTAGCGGGCATCGACGATCAAACCTTCGCGATCAACTTGAGCCAAATATCCCCGATGAAATTCAGCAATTCCATGCGTACTCATGTCTGGAATATGCAGATAACCGACGCGCCCTCCGGTCAGAGAATCAACTGTTTTTATATTTTCCCTGACCCACTCCCGATAACGTACTTCCTGTTCGCCGGAAAGAGTTTTTACCAGGACCTGACGAGCATCGTCCTCAAAATTTTTGACACTTGAAACTTGTCCTTTGGGTCCCTTAACCTGCTTTTTTTTACTTGTGCCTTGTCCTACGCTCAATGGGACAATCTGGCCTGCCTGGTGAACGAGTAATTCTCCGGGAGTTTTGTGTTCATCAACCGGAACTCCGCCAACAGCAAGCAGTCGTTCACCTTCTTCAACGGAAACACCCGGTTCTGCCAATGGAGAATGCTCGTTGGGCTTCCAAATATCACCGGAGTAAATCTTTTGAAAAATCCATGACTTTTGCTTTGAATCAAAGACAAGGTCTGCACCCAAACACCCGACAGGATAACGTGGTGAATAAGGATAATCACCGCCATATTCATATGCGTGAGATGTCCCCAACTCTCCCTGCATTTCCCAGATTAAATCAGACAGTTCTGAACGTGAACCGATTCTGGGCAACAAACGGGCATAGCGTTGATAAACTCGTTCCCAGTCAACTCCAGAAAGGTCTTCCGTCCAAAAAAATTCTTTTTGCAAACGCCACGTTTCCTGAAACATTTGTGCCCACTCCTCCTGATACTGCACTGAAATTCTGATGCGTCTCAAATCGAGCCAGCCACTTTTTCGCGAGTGCTGTTTTTCCGTTTTAGTATCTTCCGGAACAGAAACACCTGCCTCTAAAGCTCGTAACAGATCTCCGGAACTGTAAAGCATGGTACGGGAAGAATTTTCGGATTCATCCGGAACAGAAGTTTGAACTATGCCGACATTTTCTGCTATAGTCTCTGCTTCCTGTTTTTCAAAATCATAGACCCACAAGATACCCTCATCCTTATCCTGATTATCTTCTGCTTCCAAATCGTGGAGCGCACCCGAAAGTGGAAACTCCGTAAAAATAACTTTGTTCGGAAGACCAATAATCTGTTTGTAAACACCTTCAGAAACTGGAAATTCGACTATTCTTTCCGCGATACCGTCTAAATCAATTTCAAGAGCAACTTTTTTTGAATCTTTGGATTGTTTAGTTGTTGAATTATTTGAATCCTGAGTTTCGTGACTGGAATCACCAGCAGGGGTTCCACCTGTTTCCTGCCCTCCAGGCGCATGAGGTAATGCTTCAAAAGGGTTTGGAGAATCTTTTTTCAGTGTCAACAGATACGGTTTCATTGAACGTGAAAATGAGGTGCCTGTTTGCACTGTGTCCCAAATTGGATTGTATATTCTGGAAGAAAGAAAATAGAGCCAGCGTCCTTCAGGATCAAAAGCCGGACTGAAATCGTAACGTACAGGTTGGGTAATTTGGACTGGATCTTTAGCTTTGATACGTTTACCGTTTGCCGACGGTTTAAGATCCAGCAAAAAAATAGCCGTTAACTCCAAACTCAAATGTTTGGTGTATGCCAGCCATCTTCCATCCGGTGAAAAAACCGGATCACTAATTTCCCGGATTTTCGAGTCATCAAGTTTGCTGATTCGTCCTGTTTCCGCGTTGATTAAAAACAGTTCCATCCGGCTGGTTGTCAGCGCCAGATGCTGAAATCTCGGAGAGACAGCAATTTCCTGCATGCGTCCGGGAGGCAGACGGTGTGAGCAGTCAGGAAACTCAGTCGGAGTTGAGCCAAATACATCGAGTTGCTCCTCCATTGCAGAAAGTTTTTTTGTTTTATTTTTTTTCAACGGAGCATCTGAAATTGCTGCCAGTTTACCGTTCGGCAGCCAGCAAGGCATCCTGTACCGAACTCCGTCACGAATCCCGTGCTGACGCACAGCCTGTTCCCAAAACGGCATTGAAAACAATTTCCCACGAGCAGTCAGTGCTACTTCGTGACCTTGCGGATGAATCATGGTTTCTTCCCAGTATTCATCACCATAAAAAAATCGTCGCTGCAAACGGGTTTTTGTCGAATGCCAGCCAATCGGAATTTGAGTCTCTCTTTCAGGTCCGGAATTTTCTTCCGGATCAAGTGTCCATAATTCTCCGCCAACATGATAAATTAGTGCCTTACCATCTGTTGCAGGGAATCGTACATAGTACTCTTTTTGAAAAGTTTCCTGACGAAGTCTCCCTCCCTCAGGAGTGCAGGAAAAAAGATTACCGACACCCTCGTGATCTGAGACGAACCACAGTCGTTCTCTTAACCAAAACGGACTCACTGGATTTCCCTGAAGATCACGGAAAAGGCGTTTAAAATTTCCTGAATTATTTTTATCAACCCAGATTTCTCCAGCCATTCCACCGCGATACCGTTTCCAGCGGGAATTACTCAGCGTGTTGCGACCCAGGACAACTCCCTTTTTACCGTTCACCTGTAAATCCACAGTCATTGCCGGACCATACGGCAGACGCTCAACCGGACCACCATTGATTGAAACCCGGAAAATCCATGCGTCACTGCCTCGACTATGTACAGCCTGGTGAGTGCTGCGAAACCAGATATATTGTCCGTCATGAGACCAGCTCACGATATGCGTCACACTGTTTAACCAGGTTAAACGCTGAAGCGGTCCTCCACTGGACTCCATCAAATAAACGTCATGCTCTCCTTCTTCCATTGTGCAGCAGGCTATCCACTGACCGTTTGGAGAATAGACTGGTGAATGTGTTTCACTGCGGGAACTGGTCAATCTTTGGGCTCGCCCGCCTTCCAGAGGTACTTGCCATAAATCGTTTTCACAGACAAAGATAATCTGTTTGTTTGAAATTGTCGGCTGGGTAAAATAGCCCTGTCCGGTACCGTTTAGGGTGGGAAGTAGTTTTTTGGAGAATTTTGTCTTTGATTTCACGTATGGGATAAATATGTAAAATGTTAATGTTGATGCCGTCGTAACAAGTCATAAAACCTTGTCATTACGAGTGATGGCAGAAATCCTTTATAAGCTACTGCACTAATATCATTAAGATTTCTTCATAGTTAGAAATGATTGTGTGGATTTAAGACTTATTGCGAGATTATTAATGCTTATTTAAAATCAACTGAAATCCGGAAAACAATTCCATCCGGGCTTTTACGGTTACTTTCAACGATGCGCCGCCCCTTAAACTCTTTAATTTCCTGCAAATTATTTTTTAAAATTTGAAGACTATCATAGCTGTCAATAGTACCACTGATTGAAAAACGTTCTGGTGCATATTCCAAACTATCAACTTGAAAAGGCGCATCTTCGCTTAGTAATGCAGAAATGTTTTTGAGAAAACTCAAATTATGATAGTCACGTTTTTCAAAACTTTTACTGTTTTTAATATAGGCTTTGCGGAGTTCAATTTTTTCTTCCAGTTCCATCAGCATAGCATTGACTCCTGATGCTGAAGTATTGGGCAATACTTGTCTAAGTTCTGTTTGAACCAAACGTTCACCGCGTACAATTTCCTGATGAAGAAGGTCCAGCTGCGTTATAGTGTTCCAGACAAAACCTGCTGAAATAATAATTATTAAGCTTGCGGCAACTGCAAAGGCTACCCGGTTTCTAAGCAAAATCCGTCTCCACGGAGTGTTTTCGTAATAGAGACTCAACCGATGTGATTCGAGAATAATTTCAGTTTTTTTTCGTAATTCTCCCAGTACCCCCCAATGTTTGCGCTCAATCAGGGAAAGTAATGATGTCTGCGGATTAATAGACTCCAGGACTCCTGATGATGGTCGATTCTTCTTCTTTTCCTCAGAAGGAGTAGTTGTAATTTGATCATCAGAAGTTTGTGTTTTTTCATCTGATCGTTCCCTCTGCTTTGCTTCAACCATCAACTCTTCAAGTGTATCCGGAGCCTTGACGTCAGTCTGAGAAATAGTTAGGATTCCATCTTTAACTGATTCTTCTGAGGTCCCGATAAAATCCGGATCTTCAACTGATCTTTCAGCAAATGCCTCTGCTTCGGGTAAGGGGAAGGAACGTATACTGAATTTTAGACCATCCCATTTGATCATTGGACCAAAAATACCGTAAACTTCAATTTGACTCTCTGAGCTGAAATTTTTTATTCGCAAATACAAGGTAAGTTGTGCGCATAACCAGCGCAACTCTTCTTTAAGTTGTATAAAAGCCTCATTTTGCGCAGAATCTCCGTCAGCATTATCAACACCATCCGGATGTTTTGCAAAACTTTGTAAAAATGCTGCAAGTAAATTTTCTGTGGAAAAGTGTTTCTGAAGAATGACTGGTATTTGATTTGGAAATATCTTGATCTCATCCAGGCGTTTTTCGTGGATTGTATTCACAAAAGATTCATCACTGCCAATGTAAATCTGAAACAAATCCTGAGTTTCGATAGTTGTAGAATTGTCAAAGATTTTTGAGCGGTAAAGGGCGTGTGCAGCACAATCAACATTCCTGATTATCAAGTCGCGCTCCAGACAAAGCTGCTGCAGTTGCTGCAAACGCTTACGCCCAATCAGCAATACCAGTGCCTCTGAATGTTGCTCAGTTGTTGACTGAATCTGGACGCTGTATGCAGTTTCCGCCAGGTCTCCCATTAATTCTTCCTCAAGCTCAAAGGGCAAAGCCTGTTCTACTTTTTTTCGTTCCTGAAAGGGAAAAGACAGTTTTCGAAATGTCACATCTTCTGCAGGTAGTAAAAAAGCAATTGCATGATTGCTCCATTGCTGCCCATCCAGAAATTTTCCAATCTTTGCTGCCCATTGTTCAGAATCAGATCCATTTTTTCCTGCAGAATCTTCTTCTTCATCCGCAGAAAAACCTACGATGTCCTGAGTAATGTAGACATACTTATTTTTTATTGACAGACGGATGCCTTCAATACATGACGTGTGGGCAGAAACCAGATAAAAGACGTTATCCATGAATTGACTTTTTTACTGCTGTATAGAGGTAAGATTAATCATAAATACAACTTTATCAGAATCAGATAAATTTCTCAAAGAATTGAAATATACTTTCATTTCAGCTTGTAAATAAACAATAATCTGGTCAGAATCCTCTGAGCATTTATTCTTTTTTAAGATGGTTTTGAAAAAAGTCGTAAATACAGATATTTTGAATCAATCTTTCAGGAAATAGAAAGCTGATTTGTTGCTATTTTTCTGAGTAAATCGTGATGAGTTTTATCCAATTTTGAACTCTTTACGATTGCATTTCTTTATAAAATAATTCTGGAGTTAGATCGTGGCCAAAATAGAGTTGGAAGTTGGTACATGCCCCACCGGAGTTTTGCTGGCTCTTAAGTCCGTGGAGGGCAGAGTGCACCATGTTACTGCAATTGAAATGACCAACGATGAAGCTCTTGAGATTTCAAAACTCATTAAACAAAGAGTTAAAGAAAACCTGGAATCTCCTGAGCCTTCTGAAATCAATTAATATAAGCTTTCTTGAGAAATAGTATGAACAAGGAACGCAAATCAGTATGGGGCTGGGCCATGTACGACTGGGCAAATTCAGCTTTTGCCACCACAGTTATGGCCGGTTTTTTCCCTATCTTCTTCAAGCAGTACTGGACCATCGGCACAGATGTAAATCAAAGTACTGCTATGTTGGGCTTCGGGAACTCTATTGCCAGTTTGCTTGTGGCCCTTATGGCACCAGTTCTCGGAGCAATTGCGGATCGTGGTTCATTGAAGAAAAAATTCCTGATATTCTTTGCCTACCTTGGAGTGCTGATGACAGCAGGTTTGTACATGGTGGAAAAAGGAGACTGGATGATGGCAGTTTTCGTCTATGTAATGGGAGTAATTGGTTTTTCCGGAGCAAATATTTTTTACGATTCACTTCTGCCAAGTGTTGCAGATGAATCAAAAATAGACACTGTTTCCAGTTTGGGTTTTGCCATGGGTTATCTTGGTGGAGGCTTACTCTTTCTGGTCAATGTTGTCATGACTTTGCAACCGGCCATTTTCGGTCTTGCTGATTCAGGAGAAGCAGTACGCTGGTCATTTGTCAGTGTTGCATTATGGTGGGGAGCCTTTACTCTTATCACAATATTCTGGGTTCCTGAACCTGAAATAGAGGGAGAGAATAATCAGGGGAATCCTGTCCGTGCTGGATTTCAGCAGCTTTATCGTACCTTTCAGGAAATCCGCCATCTAAAAACTGTGATGTTGTTTTTACTGGCTTACTGGTTTTATATTGACGGCGTAGATACTATCATCAAAATGGCAGTGGATTATGGAATGTCAATCGGCTTTGAATCAAATGATCTTATCGTTGCGTTGTTAATAGTACAATTTGTAGGTTTTCCCGCAGCTCTTATTTTTGGCCGTTTAGGAGAACGCTGGGGTGTTCGGCCGTCAATATTTCTAGCAATAGGGGTTTATATTGTGGTAACAATCTGGGGTACCATGATGCGTGAGAAATATGAATTTTACATTTTGGCTGTTGTGATAGGTCTGGTACAGGGAGGAATCCAAGCTTTGAGTCGTTCCTATTATTCCCGCCTGATTCCAAAAAATCAGGCTGCAGAATATTACGGATTTTTTAATATGCTTGGAAAGTTTGCCGCAATTATTGGCCCGGCATTGATGGGCGTAGTAGGGCTTGCAACGAGAAACATGCTGATGCCGGATTCACCTACAGCAGAACAAATTAAAGCAGTCGGCCAGGAAGCATCACGCTGGAGTATTGCCTCAATTGTGATTTTATTTGTGATTGGTGCCGTACTGCTGTTTTATGTTAATGACGAAAAAGGTCGTGCTGAAGCAGAATATTTATTTAAGAATTGAACAGCAAGTTTTACTATTCTGACCAAAGTTCTACACGCTGCATGTATGCATTCCTGGAAATACTGACATCTTCGATAAACTTCGGCAACTCTTCCATAGTGAGCGCCTGCGGTCCATCGACCAGGGCATCTTTGGGAGACGGATGAAAATCAACCAGCACCATGTTGGCTCCCGCAATAATGCCCTGAGAAGTGGAATGTAAAACATCAAGGATTCCATCCGGAGAAGCCTCTCTCGTCCCCACCGAATGCGATGGGTCGATGCAGACCGGCATACGTGTCAGGCGCTTTACGATAGGTAAATGAGCAAAATCAACCATGTTGCGATGCGGCGCATTGAATGAAGTTTTCATGCCCCTCAAACAGAAAATCACCTGGTTGTTACCTTCGCTGGCCAGATATTCTGCCGCATTGAGTGACTCGTTCAATGAAATTCCAAAACCTCGTTTGAGCAAAACCGGATAGGTGTGCTGCCGCCCAACTGCCTTGAGCAACTCAAAATTTTGTGTATTCCGTGTACCAATTTGCAGCATAACACCAGTTGGCTGACCCAGTTTTTCCAGACAGTTATCAATTTCTTCTATGTGCTGCTCGTGTGTTACTTCCATAGCAACAACTTTAATTCCATATTTTCCCGCCAACTCAAAAACATATGGTAAACATTCCTTGCCGTGTCCCTGAAAAGAATAGGGATTTGTACGAGGTTTATATGCACCCATTCTGGTGCACTCCTGACCATTGTCCTGCAACGCCTGCATCATGCGCTCAACATTTCCCGGATTGTCAACTGCACATAATCCGGCGAAAATGTGAAAGTTTTGCTGGTTAAAACGTACTCCGTTGTATTCAAAATCGATCGAACCTGTTTCCTGTGAGTGCCGACCCAAAATTCTGAAATCATGGGAAATCCGGACTACCCGCTCCACTGCCGGAAGAGATTCAATTTCCTCCAGGTTGATTTTAGTAGTATTGCCAATCAAATAAATTTCAGTCAGTTGCTGACCTCTGCCCTGTACTTTGTGTTTTTGTAAACGAATTTCAGGCAAACCCTGAAGGTGACTCCACGTACGTTTGTAATCTTCAGCGGTTTCTTCTGTATTAGCATGTAATATTACCAGCATTTATTTGTTTTATTTTTTGTTGTTTAGCAGATAAACTATGGAAAGGAAATCCAGTTAAAATGGCAAGTCATCCGGGGATTCGTTTTCGAGCCAACCGGGTTTTTCATTCGGAACTGGAGCAGATGTTGTTTGGGCAGGGGTGGTTGGAGAAGTAGTTACAGAACTTTGCTCCGAAACCAGCTTCCATGCCTGGAGTGTGTTAAAATATTTCACTTGACCCTGAGGGTTCGTCCATTCCCGCCCCCTCAAATCAAAAAATATCTCAACTTCCTGACCTACTTCAAATGAATCCAACAATTCGCAGCGGTCCTGAACCATTTCAAATTGAAGTGGTTGAGGATAATCCGGATTGCTAGCATATTCCACTACAAACTCGCGTTTTCGAAAGCGCTCCGAAATTTGCACCGTCTCAGATATATTTTTTATTTTTCCTTTAATTTCCATAATTTTTTAGATTTATTATATTTATTGTTAAGCTGCGAGTTCGTTTTCGACCAATGTTGCCCAGTAACTTGCACCACTAGGCAGGACATCATCGTTAAAATCGTAGTGAGAACTGTGCAGCATACATCCTCCCTCACCTTTTCCTGTACCGATTCCCAGCCAGACATAACAACCGGGACGAGCCTGAAGCATATAAGAAAAATCTTCTGCTCCCATGGAGGGTGTTGGATCGCGAATAAGATTTTCTTCTCCAACAAGATCAACAACCGCCTTTGCCGAAATTTCTGTTTCCGGAACTGAGTTGATGGTTGCAGGATAACCTTTAATGTAGTTTAGCTCACAACTTGCGCCGAAAGCAGCACAAACACCTTCTGCAACCCGTAACATTGACGAGGGCATTCCCTCTTGTGTTTCCGGAAGGAAGGTTCGCACACTTCCATGCATTCGTACACTATCCGGAATCACATTGTAAGCATCACCGGCATGAATTTGTGTGACGCTGATCACCACAGAATCAACAGGATGCGTACTGCGGCTTGGAATGGTTTGCAGTGCACTAACTACCTGAGAGGCAACAACAATCGGATCAATGCACTGATCAGGCATTGCACAGTGGCCTCCTCTTCCGTTAATTGTTAAATCAAACATGTCAGCTGCTGCCATGATTGGTCCCGACCCAACCCCAAAAATTCCGGGATCCATTCCCGGCCAGTTGTGTAAACCATAAACTGAATCCACAGGAAATTTCTCAAACAAACCTTCTTTAACCATCAGGTCACCTCCGCCTCCACCTTCTTCTGCAGGTTGAAAGATGAAGTTAACCGTACCTTTGAAATTTTTATTTGATGCTAAATATTTTGCAGCACCGAGCAACATCGCTGTATGTCCATCGTGCCCGCAGGCATGCATTTTACCGGGATTGGAAGATGCGTGATTAAATGTATTTTTTTCCTGTAAAGGCAGTGCATCCAAGTCTGCTCTAAGCCCAATCGCTGGTCCTTCACCATTTCTAATTGTTCCAACAACACCCGTTTTTGCCAACCCCCTGTGAATTTCTATTCCAAACTCTTCCAGCTTGGTAGCCACAAAATCAGATGTCCGGTTTTCCTCATACGCCAATTCCGGATGTTGATGGATATCCCTTCTCCATGCTGTCATTTCATCATGAAACTCATTAATTTTATTAATTATTGTCATTTTCCTCCTTGGACAATTTAATTATGATTGATGGTTTTTGTAATAGTATGAAATCCACGTTGTCATTTCGACCGTAGTGAGAAAACTTAATGATTATAGTGTAGTAGCTTTTGAAAGATTTCTCGCTTCGCTCTAAATGACACGATTTTAAAACTTTTTACAGGTTTTTCATGATTAGACTATTGCGCCATTTTTAATGACACTGCGATGATTTTTCTGGTTTGCAACCACAGAAATATCTTCCACCGGATTTCCGGAAACAATCAGCAGATCAGCAATATATCCTTCACTAATCTGACCTCGATCAGCCAAACCCATCAAATCGGCAGCGTCTGCTGTGGAAAAACTTAATGCATCAGAGTTAGATATTCCCAGATCAACCATAAACTGCAGTTCTTGACTGTTGTCACCATGTACATTAAAAGGAGTTCCGGCATCTGTTCCCATCGCTATTTTGCCTCCGGCCTCATAAAACATTTTTATCGACTGATGATGTCGTTCCCGTACACGAATTGTTTTTTCTACAATAAAATCCGGAATTCCGTTGTCCCGATTGATGTAAATATTGTTGACTGCAGCTAGTGTAGGAACTAGATAGGTGCCTTTTTCCAACATGGCTTCCAGGCATTCCTGCGTCATGAAAATACCGTGTTCAATTGAGTCCATTCCGGCACGTACCGCATTTAATATTCCGGCTGCACCCTGTGCATGACTGGCACAGGTACGGTGAAACCGATGCCCCTCATCGACTCCAACACGCAACTCCTCTTCAGTGTAATGCGCATCTTCCGGGTTTACTCCTGGCGTCATCACGCCCCCGGTAGCCATCAATTTTATTACATCTGAACCGGCATGAATTTGCTCTCGTACTGCTTTCAATACTTCATCAGGTCCATCCGCAATACGGCCAAAAACATTCCCGTGTCCTCCTGTCATGCAAATCATTCGGCCTGCTGCCTTGATAGTAGGTCCGAGTTGACGTCCGGAATTACATGCATCTCTAACGGCAAACTCCAGATAATCCCGACCTCCTAAATCCCTGATTGAAGTAACTCCGCTACGCAAGGTTTTTTGGGCATTTTCGAAAGCGTTCATTACAATTTGCCCCGGTTTTAAATTCAACAAACGTGACTTTGGATCCGCTTCCCCGCAATAGACAAGATGGACATGACAATCGATTAATCCCGGCAGCAAAGTCCCACCTGATGTGTCTACCTTGTCGCCACTAAAGCCCTCAAATTCTCCACAAGGTGCAACTTTGGAAATCTTTTGATCATCAACTAAAACACCTTGATTCTCCTGCAGATTACCTTTTCCGTCAAAGACTAATCCACCTGAATATAAAGTTGTCATTACTATTCTAATTTCTGTTTTTCAGTTATTTTCTATTAAAAACGTAGCTTCCATGGTACGCTTTTCTTCATTATTATGGCAAGACACTTGTGAGCAGGATGGTGCAGATTGCGGTTCAGGGAACTTGATTTTACTTAATGGAGGCTGTTTACGTATGAACTGAAATAGCTTCTCCGTACTCGCTTTTATGAATTAATGATTTTTTATTAAATGCTCTCAGTAACAATCCACAGCTCCAAACAACCAGTAAGGCTGCCATGCTCCAGAGCATCCATGAATAATCCTGCCAAAAGATCAGCCATCCCCCAAGTATAGGCCCTGCGATTTTACCAAAATTTTTAAACGCACCAATCAGTCCTGCGCCTGCTCCGGTGTGACGGACATCCATTTGTTGTGCGAAGAGTGCCAGGGTCGCAGGGAATATAAGGGCCTGTGCCAGGCCAAAACCAAGCGCAAGCAGGAGTAAAAACGAAGGCGTGTTTGCCAAGGGCAGCAAACCCAAAGAAAAAGCCGCCAGCAGCATTCCGCAAGAAACGACTGGTAAATAGCCTTTACGGTCACTCAAACGGCCTCCAAACGGACGTGCCAAAAGATGAGTCAATTCTTGTACAGAAAAGAACAGTCCGACCCACAAAATCGGAATTCCGCTTTCCAGTGCATACAACGGCAAGAAGGTTTTAGCGGCATAAAAACCAAGATAAACGACACATTCCAGACTTCCTGCCAACCAAAGTTCCGGAGTCTGAAATCCCGCCCGGAAAGCATCTGCAGTTTGTTGCCGCCAGGAATGGGAAGGAATTTTTGGACTGTTAAATTTTTTGAGCAAAAGCACAGGCAGTAAAGCGCAGGAACTCATTAGTCCAATTACCGTAAAGACTGTGGCAGGTTCAATTACCGTCAGTAATGCGGCAGCGATCGTAGGACCAAGCAGGTAACCCCCATTACGTGCCATACTGAACCAACCCAGAAGTTCTGCGCAGTTGTCGGCAGAGCTTCCGGATTTCTGTCCCTGTTCCATGACCCAGGCCACGGTGACCGGTCCATAAATGGCAGTGGCCAAACCATGTACAAGGCGCAAAAACAATAATTCTTCCGGAGTATGTATTAGCTGGTAAAGGAACGGAATTCCGATAAACAGGAGTGTTCCCACTAAAAGCCAAATCCAGCGCCCCCAGCGGTCGGACAAAAGGCCGAAGATTGGTTTGAGCAACATTCCGGTCAAAGTGGAAACCGAAACTATCAGTCCCAAAAAGGTAGCATTTGCACCCAAACCGGCGGCAAAGATTGGCAGAAGAGGTGTTTTACCCATTTGATAGGCAGTGCGTACCATGAAATCTGCCGCAGTAATTTTGAACAATACCGGAACTCTATGCATCCTATCCCTGCAACTTCCGGATTCCTGCTTGATCAATTTGTTGATTGAGCCGTACCACTTCTTGTTTTTCGAGCTCACTCAACTCTGCGAGCCGCTGGTCAATCAGTGCGCTCAGGTGTTCAAAAACGGAATAAGCCTGTTGCGGAGGAGCGGCATCTGCCACCGCGACCACGCTGACTAAAGCCTCCATGCGTTGTTTAAGCATTGTTGGATGACGAAGCCGGTCAGACGGTGTTTCGTATTGATTTTGCGTCAATTCGTTTTCAAGCGTGTTGAACTTTTCCCGCAACGCTTCCGCTGCTTTTTGAATTTCTCCAAAACTTTTTTCTTCAGCAGAATTGTTAAAATTTTCTCGCGCCAGCAACTCCGTAATTTGAAGCTTAATTCTCCGGATGCGATTGATGGCGGAATTCACGTCAGAGACTCTATTCCTGATTTTAAACCACAATTCAAATTGTGCTGAAAAATCCTCCGGAGATGTATTCAGGCGTGGATCTTTGACAATTTCAAAGGAATGCCTGATTTCGTTTTCACCTGATTTCAAACAAACCTGATAACTTCCAGGTGGAGCAATCGGCCCGCCTCCGGGTCCGGCTTCACCTCGTCCTAAGGGTTTGTAACCCGCTTCTTCAAGTGATTTATCAATTTTGACTTCAGGACCGGGATAGTGCATATTCCAGACAAAACGATTGAAACCAACTTTTGCAGTCAAAGATGGTTTTTCGTCGGAAGGCTCGCTTTCTTCGCTTTCACTTTTATCCGACTTCTCGTCAGTTTTTTTAGTGCTGAAGCGCTCTATTTCAGCACCGTTTGCATCGAGAACAATCAACTCCAAAGGTTTTTCCGGTGTAAGGTTCGCTTCTGATTCTATAAAATAATTCACAATCACGCCTTCCGGAGGATTCTCTCCCATATCCAAATGACGGAAACGTTTTTCGCCGTCCGGTGTAGTTTCCTGATAATGAGTACCAGGCAAACCAAAATCCGGGCTGTAGTTTTTGCCGTCTCCCAGATAAAGATTGACGCTCCAGTTTAAGGTGCGGCGGTACGTGGTGCGTGGCGGGAAAAAACGGATACCGGAGATTTCTGTTTCGGTTCCGGAAGATTGCCCGGCTAATTCCCTAAGTGGTGTCAAATCGTCCAGTATCCAGAATGACCGCCCGTGTGTTCCAACCACCAAATCATCCTGCTTAATTTTCATATCGTAAACTGGAACCACCGGAAAATTTCCCTGAAGTTTTTGCCAGTTTTTTCCGTCATTGACGCTCATAAAAATTCCTGTTTCAGAACCGACAAACAACAATCCCGGACAAACAGGGTCTTCCCGGATGACTCGGCTGATTTCTGTGTAAGGTTCGCTTTGCGGATAATCTCCGTTGATACTGTTCCAACTCTTGCCGCCGTCAATGGATTTGTAAAGGAAAGGACGGTAATCGTTTAATTTGTAACGCGTGGCGGAAAGATAGATTGTGTCTGGATCGTGTACGGAAACTTCGATGCAAAAAATATAACCCCATTCCGGAAGATCGGGCGGCGTAATGTTTTGCCAGGTTTTTCCACCGTCCCGTGAAGTGTGGACAAGGCCGTCATCACTCCCTGTCCAGAAAACTCCGGCTTCATGTGGTGACTCAACAAAAATAGAAATAGTTCCATAATGTTCCGCACCACTGCTGTCAACGGTCAAACCACCAGAAAGACCTAGTTTGCTTTCGTCTGCACGGGTCAAATCAGGACTTATTTTTTCCCAACTGTGGCCTTCATCGTTTGTCCGGAAAACATGATTTCCGCAAGCATAAACGGTTCCAAAATCATGGGGAGAAAAAGCAATCGGGAACGTCCACTGAAAGCGATATTTCAAATCTTTCGGTGCCCAACCAAATTGTTCCTCGGGCCAAACATTGATGAGACGTAATTGTCTGGTACGGTGATTGTAATGTTGCAATTGCCCTTCGCCGCCGGGAGAGCTACCGACTGCTCCGATATAAACAATGTCCGGATCATCCGGTTTGACCACAATAAAGCCGCTTTCTCCAGTTCCCGGCAAAGTGCATTCCTGAAGCGTGATTGCTCCGTATGCGCTGGCACTCGGAACGCTGATGCTGGTGTTGTCCTGTTGAGTGGCATAGACGCGATACGGGAATTGATTGTCGGTGTCAATTCGGTAAAACTGAGCGGTAAACTGGTTGTATATAGTGGACCATGTTTTTCCGCCGTTGTACGAAACACAACCTCCACCGTCATTGCCCTGCACCATACGCTGCGGATTTTCAGGGTCAATCCAAAGGTCGTGATTGTCTCCGTGCGGAGTGGTAATTTCGCTGAAATTAGTACCGCCGTCTGTCGATTTCCACATTTTCAAATTGGTGATATAAACCGTATCAGCGTGTTTTGGATCTGCGAAAACGTGGCAGTAATACCAGGGACGGTGAATCAAATCCCGGTTTCCGGAAGTTTTAATCCAGCTTTCTCCGCCGTTGTCTGAGCGGTATAATCCTGCCTCTTCTGCTTCGATAATGGCCCAGATACGTCCGCTTTGTGCCGGTGATACGGACACGCCGATTTTGCCTTTTGTGCCTTTGGGGAGTCCTGGATTGTCACTGATGTCTGTCCAGGAATCACCGCCGTCGGTTGAACGGTACAGGCTGCTGTCCGGCCCACCGCTGTTGAGGCTCCAGAAATTGCGGTAGGCTTCCCAAAATGAAGCATAAATAATGCGTGGATTATTTGGATCGAGACTGAGATCAATTGCACCGGCTTTTTCACTCCGAAAAAGAATTTGTTCCCATTTTTGGCCGCCGTCTTTGGAGCGGAAAACTCCTCGTGTAAGGCTCGCTTCTTTGTTGGAGCCGAAGGCATCACCGAAAGCCGCCACATAAACCCAATCCGGATTTTGCGGATGAACTCGAATTTCACCAATATGCCTGGTTTTTTTAAGTCCAACATTTTTCCAGGTTTTTCCGGCATCGGTAGATTTATAGACACCATCGCCAAAAGAAACATCACCCCGGATTGTCGATTCACCCATTCCGGCATAAATCACATTTGGATCAGAAGGAGCTACCGTCAAAGCACCGACCGCAGCACTCTCCAAAAAACCATCGGAAACATTCTCCCAGTATGTTCCACCGTCTTCAGTTTTCCAAATACCGCCTGCCGCCGCGCCAAAATAAAAGACCTGTGAATTATCCGGGTCACCTGCCACCGCTACCACACGTCCTCCGCGAGGGGGACCTATACAGCGCCAACGGAGGGTGTTCAGATGTTGGATTTCTTTAGAAGATAAAGTCGTTGTCATAATAAACCTGGATCATAAAATTTAACAATTGTCTAATTCAATAATTTTTTCTGCAAGCTGCTGTGCTGAGACTAGCAGGGAACTTGTTATCGTCCTCGTAAGCGGGGATCAAGTGCATCTCTTAGCCCATCACCTATATAGTTAACACTGAGGACGGTCAGTGCGATAAAGAGTCCAGGCCAAATCACACGTGCAGGAGTGATCTGGATAAAATTTGCTCCGTCATAAAGTAATCTCCCCCAAGTTGGGAAATCCGGTGGGAATCCAAGTCCTAGAAAAGATAAGGCTGATTCTGTAATAATAGCGTTGGCTATACCAAGTGTTGCGGAAACCATGATCGGACTGAGAATGTTTGGGAGAATATGGCGGAATATTATGCGTCTTTTCCTGGTCCCTATGCTGTGTGCAGCAATTACAAATTCCCGCTCCTTGATGCCCAAAACATCACTTCTCACAATTCGGGCCGTGTGCATCCAACTGGTGATGCCAATGACGAAAACAATCAGCATAAATATTCCAGCTTCCGGACCATAAAGTGTGCGCAAAGTATCGCGGAATAGTAAAATAATTACCAGTAAAAGGGGTAAAATTGGCAGTGCGAGAAATAAATCAGTCAAGCGCATCAAAGGGCCGTCCAACGATTTGATGAATCCAGCCAATACTCCGATCAGTGTTCCCAAAAGCAGTGCAATCAACATTGCTGAAAATCCTACCGCTAACGAAACTTGGCCGCCTGCCAGCATTTGCGCCAGTGTATCGTGACCAATATTGTCCGTACCCAGTGGATGGGCTAAAGTTGGGGCAAAATTTCTTTCACTAAAATTGATGGCACTGGGTTCAATTCCTTGAATAAGCGGACCGAGTGAAACAGCGAGTGTGATAAAAATGAAGACAATAACACCGGCCATGGCACCTTTGTGTTTCCGGAACTGTCGCCAAACATCTCCCCAGAGAGAACGGTGCTGAGTGAGTGTTTCAAGTTCTTCTTCGGGAAAACGCTCGTCTCCCGCTATTTCTGTGGATTGCGTGTTTTCAGTCATAGCGAATTCTAGGATCAAGAATACCGTAAACCACGTCGGCAATCAGGTTGAAAAAGACAATCAGGACGGCAAAAATAAAAGTCAGTGTCTGCACAAGAGGAATGTCCGCTCCTTCAATGGCAATGATTAAGAGTTGACCCAGGCCGTTTACGCGGAATATTTGTTCGGTAATGATTGCTCCGCTGAAAATTGTTGGAATTCCCAAAGCAATCAGGGTTACAACTGGAATCAAACTGTTTCGCAAGACGTGAATCAGCAGTACTGCGCGTTCTGAACGGCCTTTCGCCCTCGCTGTCCGTACATAATCCAGGTTTAGATTGTCGAGAATTGATGCCCGCATGAAACGGCTCAATTGAGAGGCATTGTAGAGCGCAAGTACTGCCACCGGCATAATCATTTGTTTGACTTGTGAAACAAAGTTCTGCCAACTATCCACCACCAAAGTCGTGTCGTAAATCATGGGGAACCACCTTAACTGGACACTGAAAATTATGATTGCGACCATACCGGTAAAAAAAGTCGGCACAGAAAAACCTACCATTGAAATAAATGTTCCAACCTGATCAAACCAGGAATATTGTCTGTAGGCAGAAACAATACCAATCGGAATCGCAATCAGGATTCCAAAGAGGTAAGAAAGCCCAACTACCCAGAGTGTTTGCGGAGTGCGTTGAATAATTAGATCCACCACCGGACTGCGTGTTGCCCAGGAAAGAATTCGGGTACGGTTTTCTGCATCGCCAATACTGATGCCGAAACCTTCATGCAGTAAATTCAAGGGTTCATTGACACAAAATTGCACCAACCATAGACCAAAGCGAATGTGCATTGGTTCGTCCAGTCCAAGAGAACTCCGGATTTTAGCCCTTACTTCCGGAGGAACCGTCATCGGCAAATTTCCGGTAGGATCGTTCGGAGCTAAATCGAGGATGGCGAAAATGATGAAACTGATTACCAATAAGGTCGGAATGGCAATCAATGTGCGGCGGAAGATGTAATGAATCACAGTTTGAAAGCCTTGAAGATGGAAAAAAGCGGTTTGCAGAAAGAATATCTACAAACCGCAAATTGCTTGCTAAAACTCGAATTACTTACGAGTCCAGTCTGCAATATTCCACAGTTCTGAGTCCCATGGATTCATACGAACCCCGGAAAGCGTATTAGAATGAGCTGAAACATTACCCCGATGGATTAGCGGAATCATCGCATAATCCTGCATCAACATATCATTCATCTCTTTCGTAAGACGAATACGATCTTTCATGGCTGACGAGATTGACATTTTAGCAGAGAGGGCATCATAAGCTGGACTGCACCAGCGAGGCATATTGTTTCCGCCCCACTTGTTGCGTTTTTGAGCCATTTCCTTACAAGTCCAGTTGGACATGTAGGTTTGCGGATCCGTCCCACTGAAGTTGTTGGTGTACATCTCTATGTCCGTGAAAAACTTCTGGTAAGTGTCAGGACTACTGATATCTCCACCAAAGAAAACGGATGCACTTAGATTGCGCAGTTCAGTTTCTACACCGATTTGTTTCCACATTTCCTTAATGAAAGCCTGAGTAGCCTGACGTACGGAGTTTGTGGAGGTCTGGTAGAGAATCGAGATTCGGACTCCACCCTTCTGCCGTACTCCATCCGAACCACGTTTCCAGCCGGCTGCATCCAGCAGGCGGTTGGCTTCAGCGACGTTGGGAGTTTTACACTCATCGTTAGCCGATGAAGCATAAATAGCAGGTGCCGGCAGCACATTACAACTGATCTTTCCAGCCTTACCATAACCTGCATCCACGAGTACTTGGCGGTCAATCGCCAAAGAAAGTGCACGCCTTACATTGTAGTCCGACAAGTAAGGATGAGCATTGCGGTTATTGTTTCCGCCGATGTATTCAGAACGCATATCACCAAGTGATGGATCAGGGTTGGTAAAGTTGACCATCAAACGTTCTACAGAGGTACCGAAAGCCGAAACTACTTTACCTCTTCCTCCCTGTTCCATTTTGATCAGAATTTCCGGCTCAACTTGCAGGTTCCAGGCATAATCCATTTCACCGGTTTCCAAAACTGCACGGGCAGCAGAAACAGCATCGCCGCCGCCTTTGAAAACTAACTTGCCGAAAGCCGGCTTGGAAGTATCCCGATAATTGGGATTGGCCTCAAAAACAATCACATCATTCGGCTTAAAGTCCACCACTTTGAAAGGGCCGGTTCCAATCGGATGAAAATTTTGCTCGGTGCATTCCTGTGCTTTTGCTCCTTGGCAACCGTCAAACTGCGCTTTTTGCAAAATGGGTGCATTGTAGCCTACAAAAGGGGCATAAGGGAAAGGCTTGGGAACAGTAAACTCAATTTTTACTGTACGGCTATTGACAGCTTTTACTGACTTGATATCGTTCCAATAATTTGATTGCGTACAACCTGTGTCAGGATTGGAGCAGTATTCATAAGTAAAAACTGCATCGTCTGCGGTCAAGGCTGATCCATCAGACCACTTGATGCCTTTTTTAATTTTCCAAGTGATGGTAGTAAGGTCCTTTGATATACCTCCGTTGGCTACTGTAGGTATTACTTCTGCTAGCCAGGGAAGCAAATTACCGTTTTCATCATAGCGACCTAAAGGCTCAAGAACGACCGAAGAAGCTTCCAGTTCCTTGGTTCCACCGGAAAGGTTGGGGTTCATGGTTGATGGAGCTTGCCAATAGAGCAAGTTCAATTGACCGTCACTGCCACGTTTGGCCTGGACGGGACTTGCTATACCCACCGCTATAGCGAGGGTCAGCAGGGTGCTAATTATATACTTCATAGTACACCTTATCATGTGAGTGAATGGCCAGCAGAAAAGGATCAACCAACCGTAAATGACATTCAGGAAAATTCTGAATGCCGTTGAAGAGGCGTCCCACTAAATAAGGCAGGAAGCCTGCCTTTAAACTTACTGCATTCAGAAGCATTTCAAAGTGCTCTTTTACAGAAAGTTGTTGCATTATACAGTTCTTTTATAAATTGTCAAACAATTTTCTTCAATTACACTAAATGGCAAGCAACCTGATGCCCCTGAGAAACTTCTCTCCATTCCGGAGAATCCTTGAAACAGCGATCCTCAGCCCTGGGACAGCGTGTACTGAAGTTACAACCCGATGGCGGATTAGCCGGGCTAGGTACCTCCCCAACCAGGATAGTGCCCTTGCGTTTCCTTTCCAATTTTGGATCGTGGATTGGAACTGCTGAAAGCAAAGCCTGTGTGTAGGGATGAAGAGGTGTGCTGTAAAGGGCCTGACTTGATGCCAGTTCAACGATACGTCCGAGATACATTACAGCAACCCGATCGGCAATGTGGCGGATCATACTCAAATCGTGGGAGATGAACAAATAAGTCAGGCCAAATTCTTCCTGAAGATCCTCTAAAAGGTTAATTACCTGTGCTTGAATTGAAACATCCAGTGCAGCAATCGGTTCATCGCAGATGATGAATTCCGGACTCAAGGCCAGTGCACGGGCAATGCCTATTCGTTGACGTTGACCACCGGAAAATTCATGGGGGTAACGATTGGTGAATTTCGGATTCATCCCGACAGAAATAAGCAATTGTTCTACACGTTGACTTCGTTCTTCAGCCTGGAGTTTTTTATGTTCCATAAGAGGCTCACTGATGATACTACCTACCGTCATCCTTGGATTCAGGCTATCCTGTGGATCCTGAAAAATCATTTGCATATGCTGTCTTTGTTTACGTAATTCTTCCTTATCGAGAGAGGTTAGATCTCGCCCCTTGAAAAAAACATTTCCTGCAGTAGCTGGAATTAATTGAAGAATAACCCGAGCGGCAGTAGATTTTCCGCACCCGCTTTCGCCTACCAAACCCAAGGTTTCACGTTCCTGGATTTCGAAGGAAATACCGTCAACTGCATTAACACTTCCGACTTCTCTGCGAAATATTCCACGGGTGATCGGAAAATGTTTTACCAGTCCATCAACCTTTAGCAAAGCCTTATTATTTTCATTTGTCATTCGTTCACTCAGGATTCAGGATTCCACCAACAGGCGACTTTATGATTCTCTTTTCTTTTGATTAACACAGGATTTTCCCGTCGGCAACGATCCATGGTATGGGTACAACGCGGTGCAAAAGGACAACTTGTTGGTTTTTTGTTTAGATTTGGAGGTTGACCTTCTATGCTTTCCAAGCGTGTTGCACGTTTACCTTCCAGATTAGGCAACGTTTTCAGCAAGCCCTGTGTATAAGGATGTTTTGGATTACTGTATAGTTCGTCCACCGGTCCTTCCTCAACTATATACCCTCCGTACATTACCGCCACCCGATCTGCAATTCCTGCGACAACACCAAGGTCATGTGTGATCCAGATAATTGCCATACCGAGTTCTTTACGAAGCTTTTTAACGATGTCCAGTATTTGCGCCTGTATGGTCACATCAAGGGCCGTAGTTGGTTCATCGGCTATCAGTACTTTAGGATCACAGGCCAGGGCCATGGCTATCATGACCCGTTGGCGCATTCCTCCGGAAAACTGGTGTGGAAAATCATTTAAGCGGTTTTCCGCCATTGGAATACCAACTAAATCCAAAAGTTCCGCCGAGCGTTGACGAGCTTTCTTCCTGCTCATTCCCATGTGTTCACGCATCGGTTCTGCCAATTGATAACCAATTTTCAAAACTGGATTGAGTGACGTCATCGGATCCTGAAAAATGAAACCAATTTTACCACCTCGTACTTTCCTGAGTTCGCCAAGATCAAGCTGAATCAAGTCCTGTCCTTCAAAGTTTGCCGTTCCGGAAACGATTTCCGCGGGAGGCATGGGCAGAAGTTTGAGCAGTGACATCATTGTCACGCTTTTCCCGGAACCGCTTTCACCAACTACTCCAAGCAGTTCTCCTTTCTTCAACTCAAAACTGATTCCATTGACAGCGTGGACCAGGCCATCCTGGGTGTGAAAACGTGTGCTTATATTTTCGACTTGGAGAATGGTGGATTGATTTGACAAAATATTAGAAAGCTTTTTAGTTTGGAGATAAAATAATATTCAAGAAACGGAGTCTAGTCTTCTCTGATGATATGTCAAGAACAATCTCGAATTTTCAAGAGTTGACCAAGTAAACTTTATACAGAATTTCATTTTCAATTGACTTAATTCATTTTTTCATAGATAATCAGCAGTCTATTTAATGTTCTCTTTGAAGTATGAAGATTCAGTCGGACCCATTTCATGGGATGGCATCCTGAGAATTTTTCACAGAGAGCGAACTTACGAGAAAATTTTTCTCTAAATTGTTGTTATTCTATAGTCCTCCAAAGGTGCCATCTGAACGGGAAATAAATATATGCCAGGAAAATCTACAATAAAACATAAGGTTTGCCGTGCGTTGGGAATTAATGTAATAGGAAGTCCAAGTGCAGCACTTACATTGAGTCGTCGTCCTAATCGTCCAGGACAGCATGGAGCAAGCCGTCAAGCAAAGATCTCCCCTTTTGGTCAACAGTTGAGAGAGACTCAAAAGCTGAAAGCCTTTTACGGAATCAGTTCTAAACAGTTACGTCGTTATTACGACAAAGCGGCAAGGGGCCGTATCCAAACCAACGTTGCACTCGTTCAAACTCTCGAAACGCGGTTAGACAACATGGCCTTTCGTATGGGTTTTTCAGGAACATTACGTGCCGCCCGACAGATGGTTGTTCACTGCCACATCACAGTAAACGGTAAAAAAGTCAATAAACCAGGTTATCAGATAAAGCCCAGTGACATTGTTCAACTGAGAGATAAAAGTCAAAAAATAGACCGATACAAGGATTGGTTCAATTTCTTTGAACAGAAATTAGCATACGTTCAGCGCGACACAAAGAAATTTTCCGGTACGCTTGTACAGATTCCGGATCGTGAGGAAATACCTATCGACGTTGAGGATCACCTGGTAGTCGAATTCATGGCTCGCTGATTTTTTGCATTTTGGTACCGGCTGTCCCGATGTCAGCCGGTTGGATCTGATTTCTTTCAAACCCATTCCCGCCTCCCGTCCTCAAACATCGGTTCACCAAAAAAACAGTTTTTTTAAATCGAATCATGAAAAGCTCAAAACAAATTCGGCAGGAATTCATCTCTTTCTTTGAAGAACGAGGACACCGTTTTGTGCGCAGTGCTCCAGTAGTTCCCAATGACGATCCGACTTTGCTCTTTTCTAATTCAGGAATGGCACAGTTTAAAGAAGTGTTTTTGGGAACCGGTGTCAGAGATTACAATCGTGCAGTAAACTCTCAAAAATGTATCCGAGCCAGTGGGAAACACAATGACCTGGAAGATGTAGGGCATGACAATTACCATCACACTTTTTTTGAGATGCTCGGCAACTGGTCTTTCGGAGACTATTTTAAAAAAGAGGCCATCGAATGGGCATGGGAATTAATGACAGGAGTTTGGGGGCTTCCAAAAGACAAATTGTGGGCCACAGTTTTTGAGGGCGGAGACGGTGTGGCTGCCGATGAGGAAGCAGAAAACTTCTGGCGGAAGTCTACCGGAATCAATCCGGATCAGGTTTTACGTTTTGACAAAAAAGATAATTTCTGGGAAATGGGGGAAGTGGGCCCCTGCGGACCATGTTCTGAACTCCACATCGATTTGGGTGAAGGTACCTGCCCGCATTCCGACAAACACGATTGCTCCGTCAATCTCGAAGGCTGCTGGCGTTTTGTTGAGTTGTGGAACCTGGTTTTCATTCAATATCAGCGCTTTCCGGATGGCCACCTTGAACCATTGTCGGCACAGCATGTAGATACCGGAATGGGTTTAGAGCGAATTTGCCGTGTTCTTCAAGGAGTGGATTCCAATTACAGTACAGATCTTTTTATTCCAATTTTAGACAGCATCAGCGAAGTCACCGGACAAACAGATTCCGGCAGGGAAGTTAGTGTTGCATATCGTGTGATTGCAGATCATTTACGCTCGCTGAGTTTTGCCATTGCAGATGGTGCCTTACCATCCAACGAAGGACGCGGATATGTTTTGCGTCGAATGTTACGCAGAGCAACGCGTTTCGGACGTGTCTTGAATATGCACGAACCGTTTATTTATAAGCTGGTGCCCATTCTGTCAGAAGTGATGGGTGACGCCTTTCCGGAAATAAACAAGCAGCAAAAACATGTACAAAATGTAATAAAGGCTGAGGAGACCAGTTTCGGATTGACGCTTGATCGCGGTCTTGAAATATTTGAAAAAATGGCTGCAACTGCAGAAACAATTTCTGCAAAAAAACTATCTGGAGAAAATGCTTTTAAACTTTATGACACTTACGGCTTCCCCGTTGATTTAACACGGCTGATGTGTGAAGAACGCGGTTTTGGAGTAGATGAAGTCGTCTTTGAAAAATTAATGAAAGAACAGCGCACCCGTGCCCGTGAATCAGGAAAATTTAAGGTTACACTTGATAAATGGACAGAAATTTCAAAAGGAGCAGATTCTAAATTTGTGGGCTATGATACCTTCCGGACCAAATCAAAATTGCGGAGACATTCCCTCAACGATCAGGGACAATGGCAGTTTATTTTGGACATCACACCATTTTACGCAGAATCCGGAGGACAGATTGGTGATCATGGAACCTTGGAACAAAGCGGAAAATCAGCAGGTGACAAAAAAATATGGAATGTTGTCGACGTGCAGAAACAAGGAGATTCAATCATCCACTTTTGTGAAGCTGTTAGTCCCGGAAAGGGAAACGATGCTCCGGATGACTCTCCAATGACTGCAACTGTAGATGAAAAATTACGTTTATCTACAACCAATAATCACACTTCTGCTCACTTGATGCACGAAGCCTTACGTCAAGTTTTGGGTGAACATGTTACTCAAGCCGGATCATTGGTAAATCCGGATATTTTACGTTTTGATTTCACTCATTTTGAAAAAGTTAGCGTAGAACAACTGGAAGAAATTGAGAATATTGTCAACTCTGTAATACGTGATAACATTCCAACAGATATTTTCGAAACACCATTTCAGGAAGCAATTGATTCCGGAATCACTGCATTGTTTGGAGAAAAATATGGAGATGTAGTACGTGTGGTAAAAATATCCGATTTTTCAGAAGAACTTTGCGGAGGCTGTCATGTTAAGGCAACTGGACAAATCGGACAGTTTCGCGTTTTTTCTGAAGAGGCAATTGCTTCCGGAGTAAGGCGGATTGTGGCTGTAACAGGACGGAAAGCAGAATTAATGAACCAGGAACATGGCAGAGTTGCACGCTCTTTGCGCCAATTGATGAATGTTCCTGAAGCACAGGTTCCTGAAATGGTCGAAAAACTTGCAGAAGAAAAACGGCAATTGGAAAAAGAACTTCAAGCTTTGCGAAGCGATAGTGCTCTTGCCGGAGTGTCTGAACTGGTAGCAAAAGCGGAAGAAGTGGAAGGAGTTTTAGTCCTGGCAACAGAAATTGAAGTCGATTCGGCTGATACTCTCCGGAACGTGGGGCAGGCAGTCCGGGAACAATTACCCTCTGGCGTGGCGTGGCTGGCAACAACCACTTCTGGGAGTTCCGACGACAATGAAAAAAGCACCTTGCTTTGTGTAGTTTCCGATGATTTGATTAAGAGAGGATTTAAAGCTGGCGAAATGGTGAATGCCGTTGCGCAACTTGCAGAAGGACGTGGTGGAGGGAAACCAAACATGGCTCAAGCGGGCATCAAAGCACCAGAAAAACTTGCAGATGCATTGGCAAAAGCACCGGATATTGTGCGTAAAAAACTGGCAAATTAACTGATGCGCTACGAAACTTTCATAGGTAAACGCTATCTTTTTTCTCCCCGCCGTGATCGTTCAATTTCAGTAATCACCTGGATTTCGATTGGAGGCGTGGCATTAGGAGTGGTTGCCCTCATTGTTGCAACCTCAGTAATGAACGGTTTCCGCACAAATTTACGGGATGCCGTAACCGGTTCATTACCGCACATCACTGTCTTTGCCTGGGATGACGCGATGAAAAATTATTCCGGACTGCAAAAACGTTTGATGGAGCATCCTGAAGTAAAAGGTGTTGCACCCTACATTTTCAAGCAAACACTGCTAACCGGACGCAAACAGCCCAAAGGTGCTCTTCTCCGTGGAATTGATCCTGAGCAGGAATCAGAAGTTACAAAAATCTCCTCATTCTTACGCGAAGAAGTTTACGGTTTTGCCCCATCCCTGGAAAAACAGGCGCTTATTTCAAAAAAATTGCTTCATAGACTTTCACACCCCAATGCTAGGATTAATCGTCTTAAAGACGGAATTATTCTGGGAGCAAAATTGGCTCGGCAACTGGAGGCTGGTGTAGGAGATACAGTCAAGCTGGTTTCATCCGAGCAACGCATGACTCCGATTGGCGATGTTCCCCGAATCAAAAAACTGGAGGTGATCGGTATTTTCGAATCAGGAATTTCCGGTTATGATGAAGTACTGGCCTTTATTGATTACAGGCTGCTGCAAAAAATTTACCGCATGGACGACAAAATAACGGGTCTGGGGGTGAGTATCAGAGATGCGGGAACCGCTCCGGAAATTGCTATGGAATTGTCAGAAATAGGTGTGGAATATGTTGTCAGTAATTGGGCGGATGAAAACAAAAGTATCTTTCAGGTAATGAAACTGGAAAAAATCGGTCTGTTTCTCATTCTCACACTGATCATTGTTGTGGCTGCTTTCAATATCATCAGTTCACTGATTATGCTGGTTTTGGAAAAGTCCAGGGAAATTGCAATTCTCAAAGCTTTGGGTGCAAAAGATTCCAGTATCCGGCGCATATTTTTCTTTCAGGGATTAGTTATCGGCTCGCTGGGAACAATCAGCGGAGTGTTGGTAGGTTTGGCTATCTGCTGGGGAATTATGACCTTTGACATTATTGATATTCCTGCAGGAGTTTATCCTGGTGGAAACAGGATTCCTGTATTGATTGATTGGACAGATGTCCTAATAACTACTGCTGCTTCTTTCTTGATTTGTGTACTTGTGACTCTGTATCCATCCACAAAAGCTTCCCGCCTCAATCCGGTTGACCCTCTACGCTACGAATAAAATATTGGGCAGCATGATGTTTTGTAAAAAAACTTGTTATTATGTCGTTTATACTCCAGCATAATAAGTTATGATGAGTTGAAAACCATCAAAAATTAAGCTAGTGAAAACTTTTTGACCGTCTTTAAAAGAGGAGTAGTCGATGACTTATACTGTAACTGCAAACTGTGAAAAATGTAAATATACAGACTGTGTGGAAGTATGTCCTGTAGAGGCATTTCACGAAGGGCCTGATATGTTGTACATTAATCCGGAAGCCTGCATTGATTGTAATGCCTGCGTTGAAGAATGTCCCGTGGAAGCAATTTATGCAGATGTGGATGTTCCGGAAAAATGGGAAAGTTACACTGCATTAAATGAAGAAAAATGCGAAGAGTATCCAATAATCGAAGAAGCAAAAGATCCTCTCCCTACTGCACGTACTCTTGAAGAAATTCAGGCTGCAGAAGGTTAAGCTGAACAAAAAGCTGATTTTGTTTTTAAAAAAAACGTTATCAGCATTTAATGGCAAGCATTGATCAAAATAGAATTTTAACACAAACACAAACGAACCATGGCCGTACCAAGAAGAAAAATCTCGCGCAGTCAACGTGATCACAGACGGGGACACATCAAAATTCCAGAATCTGCCCTCTCAGAATGCACCAACTGTCATGCATTGATCCGTCCTCATAGAGTTTGCCCCGAATGTGGATTTTATAAGGGCGTTGAAGTCATCGAAATTAAAGCATCTTGAGCTGTTTTTTCTGCTCTTTCACTCATCAACAGCAACCCGGGAAACAGTATGACAATTGCAGTTGACGCAATGGGAGGAGATAGTCCCTTATCGGTCCAGGTTGAGGCTGCCGTAAGAGCCGTCAATGACTTTGGCATTGATGTTGTTTTGGTTGGAGCGTTTGAACAAATTGAAGAAACGCTGAAGCTTCACAATTACGATTCCGATAAATTACGTATCGTTAATTCCACTGAAACGGTGGAAATGAATGAATCTCCTGCCTCAGCTTTGCGTCAAAAAAAGCATTCATCTATCAGAGTAGCAGTTGATCTTGTAAAAGCCGGTGAGGCTGAAGCAGTTGTCAGTGCAGGAAATACCGGTGCATCAATGGCTACCGCAAAGTTTGTTCTCAAATCAATCGAAGGCATCGAGCGTCCGGCAATTGCTTCAATCATGCCGTCTGTTCATCGCAATCATCCCTTTGTTCTTCTGGACGTAGGGGCAAACACATATTGCAAACCCCTTTACCTTTTTCAGTTTGCCTTAATGGGTGATGCGTATGCACGCACGTATCTGCACCTGGAAAATCCGCGAGTTGCTTTGCTTAACAATGGTGAAGAAGAGGGAAAGGGCTATCTTGAACTTCAAGAAACCTATGATCTCCTGAAACAAAGTACGCTTAATTTTGTTGGAAACATTGAGGGTAAGGCCATGTTCCGAGACAAAGTGAATGTCGTAGTATGCGACGGTTTTGTTGGAAATATTGCACTCAAAGTTGCAGAAGGTACTTTCGATTTTGTACGCAGTATCCTTCGCGAAGAGGTAAAAAACTCATTACTTTCAAAGTTTGGATATCTGGCAATGAAAGGTCCCTTCAAGGCACTGCGACAACGGGCTGACTATTCGGAAGTTGGCGGTGCCTCCTTACTAGGAATAAATGGAATCGTAATTATATGTCACGGAAATTCAAAAGTGCATACATTCAGGAATGCCATAAAACATGCACAAGAATGTGTTGATTTAGAACTAAATAATAAAATTGCAGGTGAGGTGTCTGAAAACCTTGAAGTTATCAATCAGGCAAAGACTCTTAACGGAGGAGAGTAAGCTATCTTAATTGCTATTCTGGTGCTCTGAAATTTGTTCCATGATATATTTCTCACAATCATCCCATGTCATTTCTTCGCGCTTCAATCTTTCATAAAGCGTAAAAATCACCTGAAATTCTCCAAGCAAAGGCAATCCAGTTTTTTCACGTGGAGGAAGCATCTTGTGCAGCAGCAGATTCAGAGTATGGACACTTTCTCTCAAGCTGTTTTTGTTCAGTGTTTGTTGCCTGTAGTCAATCAAAAGGTAGCAAAAGAAAAAGATCCCGCCATCATCTAAATCTCGAGTCCAAACCCAGTCGTCTGTTTGAAACTCGGTCTTGTTTTCAAGCAAGTCTCTTCCTTTGCTGACTACCAGTGAAAACTCTTCCTCATCTTCCAAAACTGAAGTCTTATCATTATTTGAAATACTTTTTGAAGAGGAGGACATGAAAAGGCAGGTGATTTGGATGATGTAAAGAAGTATTATTGGATAACCGCTTCCATATTTTTTGAAACTACAGAAGAATTAACCAGTGAAAAATGGAGATTCTCCCTCTGAGTGGTCTGTTACGTCATATACTCCGGCCAGATCCGGGATGGCCTCTTTGAGCATCACCTCTACTCCCTGTTTGACAGTAGTATCGATCATGCTGCAGCCCTGACAACCACCACCAAAACGCACGTATGCAGTGCTGTCCTTAATTCCTTCAAGCATGACATTTCCACCATGTGAAGCAAGCATCGGGTTGACTTGTTCATCCAACATGAGTTGTATCTGTTCTTCTAGGGAACCGCTTAATTTGCTGATTGAGAGTTGCGGATTCCTCGGCTCCAGCTCTCCTTCACCGTTAATTTCAATAATTGTTCCCTCCAGATACGAAGCCGTTTTTCGTTCCGAAAATATATTAATTCCTTTGAGATTTAACTTTATGCTCCCTGCTGCTGTTGATTCCACCAGTTCAATTCTATATTTTGCTTTCAACGGAGAGGTCGGTTCAACTATTATTTGAACACCAGTCAGTGAATCAGAGTTTTGGAGTTGGTCTTTAATCTGTTTTTGGGCAGCATCTGTGATGGACAAGTATGAAGCTTCTGCGCTGCTCAAATGTGCTTCAAAAGAATCTGTAAAACAGAACGAGTCAAAGCCATTGTCATAGAGAATTTCTGCTGCAGTAAGGACTTCTCCGTCTTCTCCGCCGTAAAGCAGGATATCTCCTGCAAAAGGCATTTGATAAATGGAGGTTTCAAAATGTTCAATGGGCAAATTATGTGAACCTGGAATATTTTCCAACTCATATGCTTCAGAACTGCGCAGATCGTAAACATAAGGCCGCTTTGAAGTGCGGCGTTTCTCGAAAAATTCGCGTGAATTCAGGCGGTAATCCGACGCATTAAATTCATTATCATTTGTCAGATCTTTAAATTCAAACATGGATATTCCATTGGAATTGAGTTTTTCGCCAGAAACGATATGCTGGACACTTTGTCTCATGTGACTAAAATATTCTTAGCAAAATTTTATACCAACTTCACAAAGGTGTCAATCTATGGAAAATATAAAAACACTTGAGCAAATAAAAAGACCTTGGGTCGTTGCTCACAGAGGATATCGGGGCTCATATCCTGAAAATACTTTAGTTGCTTTTGAGGCAGCAATTGGAGTGAATGCAGATATGATTGAACTTGATGTAAGTCTTACACGTGATCGAATTCCAGTGGTAATTCATGACAATACTTTGGATAGAACAACCAATGGCTCTGGCCCTGTGTCAGAACATACACTGGCTGAATTAAAAGAATTGGACGCAGGCAGTTGGTTCAGTGCAAAATTTAGCGGAGAGGTTATTCCGACTCTCGAGGAACTGCTGATGTCAGTCAAAGGGCGAATTACAGTCAATATCGAAATCAAACCGGAAAGTTTTGAATCTCCTGCTATACCGGATGGGATTGAATCACAAATTTGCGAACTGGTGGAAAAGCTTGAGATGGGTGATTCTGTATTGATTTCAAGTTTTGAGCATTTCTTTTTTGCAAGAATCCAGAGGTGGTATCGAAACCAGGGCAAGTCAACTCTTCCCAAAGTTGCACCATTACAGGAAGCACCTCTTTCAGAGGAATTAGCCTTGGGCCTCTGCAGTCGACAAGGCGCATATTCCTTTCATCCTGATGAAAATTTTGTTACTCCATCTCTTATTGAAACATTGAAAGCAGACGGCTTTCGAATTTTCCCATACACCATCAATAAAGAGAAGCGGATGGAGCAGTTGATTCAGTGGGGTGTTACCGGAATTATTAGTGATGAACCTGAACTGGTGTGGAAAGTCATCCGCAAACTGGGGGTGGACTGAGCCAATAAAACAGTACACATTTAGATGATCAAACAAACACACTACTATTCAAATAAGGCGGGACTGAGAAACAACCTCTTTTAAGCTTGTTGGTGGTTTGCCTGGGAGAATTTTATCAAATTTTTCAGTTTTTCTTCTGCCTTACCACTGTCCACGGTTTTAGCCGCCAGCTCAACACCTTCCCGTAACTCATCCACCAGGCCAGAAACAACTAATGCTCCTGCAGCATTTGCCAGGGCAATATCACGTGCAGTTCCTGTATCGGCTCCAGAAAAGATTCGTTCAATAATCTTCGCACTTTCTTCCGGACTGTCGATGCCAATATCAGCCAAATTACCCTGCTTGAATCCCAACTCATCCGGAGTTACATCATATTCACGGATCTTACCGTCACGAAGCTCAGCCACATGAGTTGGTGCTGTAACTGTTAGTTCGCAAAGTCCATCATCTCCATGAACCACTAATACTCTGTTACTGCCTAGCCGTTTTAGTACCTGGGCGATTTTCAAAGTCAGTTCTTTGTTCGGCACACCTATGAGTTGACTCCTGGCTGCAGCAGGATTGGTAAGTGGGCCAAGTAAATTAAAGATTGTTGGTATTCCCAGATCTTTACGAATTGGGCCGGCAAAGCGCATGGCGGGATGATGATTTATTGCATAACAAAAACAAATATCCAATGCCTTGAGACAGCTTTCGACCTCCTTTAATTCCAAAGAAATATTTACTCCCAAAGCTTCCAGAGCTTCAGCGCTTCCGCTTTTACGTGTGTTGCTGCGGTTACCGTGTTTAGCGACAACTGCACCAGCTGCTGCTGCAATGATTGCAGCGCAAGTAGAAATATTAAAAGTACTGATTCCATTTCCGCCGGTACTGCACGTGTCAATCGCATTTTTTGGTGCTGCAATTGCGGATGCCCGTTCTCGCATAGCCAGAGCTGCACCTGCCATTTCCTCTACTGTCACACCCTTTGCCTGTAAAAGAGCCAACAAAGCTGCTGCCTGCACAGAAACCGCATCTTCACTCATAATCCAAAGAATCATTTCCCGTGCTTCCTCAAAACTAAGTTCTTCAGCAGCCAGTAATTTTTGCAGTAATTCTCTCATCTGAAAATTTTAATTATGTTCTTTAAGCACACTTTCAGCCCAGATCAGGGCCTCAATCGCAAACAATAACTGATGTTCTTTTCGCGTCAAAAAAGGATTTAACTCCAGATACTTGTACTTGACTTCTGAAGATAATGCCAGTCCAAGATGACATTGTCCATTTTTTTTGCTTCTTCTTTCCGGAGAAGGAGGACCTGCCATGCCTGTTTCTGCGAGTACCCAGTCTGCTCCGGATTCTTTTTGCATTACTTTGGCCAGTTGCCGGACTTGTTTATCAGATAGACTCGAATTTTCAGCAAATTTTCGTCCCAGAAATTGCTTTTGAGCTTCCAGACTATAGAGAACTCGGCCTGCAAGAAAATGCTGAGAAGCTCCTGATTTGCTGGTGCAACTTTCCGCGATTTGTCCACCAGCACTGGTTTCCACAACAGCAAAGCGGTGTGCTCTGTTTTGTGTTTCCAGTTGATCAAGCAATTTCTGCAGTTTTTTTGCAGCTTCTTCTAATTGCCTCTCCAATTCAGAACAGCGCAGTTGAAGTTCATTCATGTTTACAGTCTGAAAATTAAAGACATGGGAGGAACCGTCGTACAAACTATTTTGCTGTATTAGTCTCGCAGCATTTTTCGGTAAAAAAGCTTCAAGAACATGTCCTGCTTGAGTAGCTCTGCGGATTAGAGTCGATGAAATCAATAAGAATTTTTGCAGATTTGATGCTATGGCTTTGGGCATAATGTGAGTAACTGTTAAAGTAACACCACGTTTTTGCTTTACCAACTGCAGAATTGATTCAAGTTCTATGTTATTGCGCGACGCGGCCAGTAAGTGACAGCCTTTCTCTATTTCCTTCAAGTCCACTGTTGTGAAAATCTGCGGATTTAGCATGCGTTCAATCAAATCTGCGCCTACTATCATTGGGATTTTTTCTGTTCCGGAAATGTTTTTTAGATGTTCAACAAAACGCAGTGGCCGATTGAGAGATAGTTCATAGCGCGAGATTGCGCAATTATTCGGATTTAATTTTAGGGATGTTCCGGCTTCTTCAGCAATTTGTGCGGGCAGTGATTTTTCTGGATCAGTCCAGTCGGCCAGTGCACTCCGTAAAATTTCCAGACGTAACGCTGCATGAGGGATTTTTTGATGTTTGAAGGGATCCGGATGCAGGCCGTTTGAAAGCAAAAATACAACAAGTTTGGTTTCCGGGAATTGCTGCAGAACGCTCTCAACCAATAACAAATGGTGGTTACCGGCAGGGTTTGCAGTTAAGGGGAAGTAAATCGTGGACAGTTTGTCCTCAGCAGTTAACGGACTCATGTTTTTAAACTCCGCAGAGTGCGGAAAGTAGTTGGCGCTCACTCTGGAAAGGAACTGAACTCCAAATAATCAACTCACTTTAGGCTTAGCGTTCAGTTGCTTTTTTTGTAGCAGTTGCAAATTGAGCATCTTGAGAGTTGCATTTACGGCTGAAATAACCTGATCTGAATCAACTCCGATTGTTTGAAGACGTTTTCCATTAATCTGCCAGGTGATAATTGCTTCTGTGAGAGCATTCGATTTTCCGCCGCGTGGAATCCTGACTTGATAATCCACTAACTCAGGAGCATCAAGGTGGATCCTTTTCAATATTTTTTTGATAGCACTCATAAAAGCATCGTATCCACCATTGCCACTTCCTGCTTCATGATACTCTTTCGAATCAATTTTAAGATGAATTGTGGCAGTGGCTCTTAAATTATATCCACTTGTAATTGAGCAGTTAAGCAACTCAATTCGCTGAGTATCACTGGTCTCAAGCACATCCGTGATAATGAACGGTAAATCTGCTGCAGTCAACGATTTTTTTGAATCACCAAGCTCTACAACACGTTTGAGAACTTTATTAAAGTTTTCATCAACGAGTTGTATGCCCAACAGTTCCAGGTTTTTTGCAAGAGAGGCTTTTCCGCTCATTTTTCCAAGAGCATAACTTCTTTTACGCCCAAAACGTTCCGGCACTATCGGGTTGTGATATAAATTCCCCTTTTTGTCTCCATCTGCATGGATGCCACTGGTTTGAGTAAAAACATTTTCTCCAACAATTGGCGTATTTTCAGCCAGCCTTTTTCCGGAAAAACTCTCTATCATTTCACTCACCGGCGAAAGATGCGATTCGTCAATCGAGAGTTCCATCCCAAGTTTGTCATGCAGAACAACGGCAATTTCTGCAAGTGAAGCATTTCCTGCACGCTCACCAAGACAATTCATTGTGCAGTGGATGTTTCTCACTCCAGCTTTGACTGCATAATACACATTTGCCACTCCCAAACCGTAATCATTATGCGGATGAAAATCTATAGTTGCCCAGGGGAAACGTTCAATCATATCCGAAAGGCTGGAAAATACTTCATCGGGAGACAACACGCCAAGCGTATCCGGAAGCATGAAATGATTGATGCCCTCATCCTTCAGTGCGTCCATCATCTCGTAAACATATTCCGGACTGTTGTGATATCCGTTCGACCAGTCTTCAAGATAAACGTTTACATTCAGGTTTTTTGAATGTGCATATTTTATAGTATTATGGATGTCGGCAAGATGTTCTTTTAAGGTTTTTCTGAGTTGATTTGTACAGTGATTTTCGCTGCCTTTGGTTAACAGGTTCATGACGGTAGAACCTGATTCTTTAATCCAGTCAACACTTCGTTTGTGGTCGATGAATCCCAAAACCTCGATACATTCCAAAAAACCATTTTCCGCAGCCCACTCTGCAATGTTTTGTACGGAACCTAATTCACCTTCAGAAATCCTTGCGGAAGTGACTTCTATTCGATCAACACGCAGCTTTTTCAACAGTGTTTTGGCTATATTGGCCTTCTCAGGTGGTGTGAATGAGACTCCCTGGGTCTGCTCTCCATCCCTCAGCGTGGTGTCCATTAATTGAATTTTTTTAGTAGAAGACATAGTATGTGCTGTTCTGTTCGAACTCATGAGTCATAAATTCTCGTAATATACTGATATTATTGACTGCGGTATGTCACCTCGACCGAAATAAGAGATATGATAAAGTACTGTTATCTTATAAGATCCCTCACATACGTTCGGGATGACACAATAAAACTCGTGACTGTCGAGTGTTCGAAAAGCTTGATTAAAACCCAGTAATTTATTTTCTAGAAATTTTATGCATAATAAGACTTCCTGCCAATACAAACGTTAGTACCAGATGAATTTCACGGGGTAAATCGAGAGCATATGCACCATAAAGAAGTAATATAATTCCGGAAATAATCAATCCCAAGCCGGTAAAAAACTGGAGTATTCCGGAAGCCGTAACCAGAGAAAATTTTCGCAGACGATCTGCATGTCCCCGAATGTGATCCCATGCATACATGGGGAAAATAACAATAAAGAACACGCCTGCCCAGATATGCAGTAAGGATGTTGCAGAAGACTCTTTTACCCACGGCAACAGTTCTGAGTATGCCAACATTATGCCGGAAATAATCAAAAAAACACAGCTTAAAACAACAAGTTTTCTCAAGGTTTCCGCAATTAAATAATAAGTTCCCTGGCAATTCCAGAAATGGAAAAGATAAAGAGGACAGAATAGATTAAATGTGAAAAAAAGGCAACTTGGTGAGCAGGAATCACAAGTTAGAGCAATTTCAGCTTTCGTAAGTCGTTCCGGAGCTTTGAGGCATTTTTGTAATGAATTCCGTGTATTCCTAATGCATCGGCAGCTTCAACATTGACGGATTTATCATCTATAAAAACAGTTTTTTGCGGAGTTAATCCATAAGTTTTCATCAATAATTTGTAAATATTCGGATCAGGTTTTATCATTCCGGTTTCGCCGGAAATGACTTTACCGTCAAACCAGTGCAGGAAATCGAATCGTGTTTCCGCAACTGGATAAGTTTCTGCTGACCAGTTGCTGAGGATGTATAGTGAAATCCCACTTGATTTTAGAGCAGATAAAACTTCAACAACCTCTTCCAAAGGGTCTCCCAGCATTTCTTCCCAGCGACTAAACCAGGCTCGAATCAACTCAGAGTATTGTGGAAATTTTTTAGAATGTTCGGCAATACCGTCTGAAAAAGGGTATCCTGCGTCATGTTTGGCATTCCACTTTTCATCACAAATATTCTCCAAAAACCATTCAACCTCTGTTTCAGTTGGAATTAATTTTCTGTAAAGATAACGCGGATCCCAGTCAATCAAGACGTTCCCAAGGTCGAAAACGACAGAGGTGATCAAAGACATAAATAGTATTTTGTTGACTAACGCTGAGCGACAAGACCGCTTGAACGGTCAAAATGGGCAGTAACAGAATTTGTAATGGCTTTTGCAATTTGCTGTCGAGTTTTAGATTTTAGCAAATCACGCCGATCGAGTCTATTATTAAGATTCGCAATTTCTACTAAAACAGATGTCGGCACCTTACTGTAGCGCAGCACGGCCGGAAGCGTTTTTATACCTTTTCGATACAGATAGCCCCTTACTGCTGAGGAAACACGATGTGTCCGCAATCTTAATTTACGAAACTGATTTATAATAACTTTGCCGAAAGATTTGCTTAGTTTTTCTGAATATTTGTTGTCGCGCGGATTATATGTTAATTTTGAAATGTACTCTTTGCGTTTGCGATAAATTTTACTACTCAATATAAAACGTCCCCTCCGCAAGCGATGATCCGGATAATAAACCATTGCTCCACTCAGTGAGGAATGAAGTGCGTCACCATGAAGACTGATAAACAAAATATTCTCGGATGGGACTTTTTTCTTTCGTAATTGTTTAAAAATGTGGTTTACAAGGTAAACGCGCATATTAACACCAATACGTGCATTGCGCGTCAAATAACGCGGTGTGACTAAAAGATGTTCGTCTCGGTCATGACGATGAGATAAATAACGTATCGGTTGTTTTTGGTTGGGATCTGCAAGTGTAGGATGTACTATAATACCCTGCTTCTTAAACAACTTTGACATTCGCTTGCTGATATCGTAAACAACCTCATCTTCGTAAATAATGTCTTTATTTTTTCGTGATCCTGCAGAAGCTCCCGGATCACGTCCGCCGTGGCCGGAGTCGAGAATCACATGTATTTTATGAACATTATTTTTTCGTTTAGATTTTGTTTTCTGAGCAACTGCTTTCTGTGTTGACTTGCCACGTTTAAGTTTCTTTTTCGAAGCAACAGCTTTTGAGGATTTTATTTTTTTTGTTTTCTTTTTATTTGTTTTTTTAACAGAAGTCTTTCTGGAAGATACATCATTAGTTTGAGAACCAAGATATTCTTCACTCAACCACCCTAGAGGAATTCGAATTTTTTGCCGAGTTTGAATTAGTTTTGCATCAGAAATATTATTTAATTTCAGCAGTTTGTTTGCAACCTGGTTTACCTCATCGTTTAACAGGCGTCCAGTAAAACGAATCACGACAGAAGAGTAAAGTGTCTCTCCGTGTTTCATTTGATAATGAGCATAAAATTTACCTGATTTGTCCTGTTTAAGTTTCAACGGTGGTTTTAAGGAAACTGGACGAAGTGACAATTCCGGACTGACCCATTTCCAGGGGATCTTGATGACATCTCCTTTTTTGAGTATGTTACCTTTATTGCGCATTTTATTGTAACGAACTAAATGTCCTGCCTTGATCCCCTCCTTAGTGAACAAACCTGCAATCATACTGGTTGTTTCCCAGGCAAAGGTAACACGGTGTTTCCAATATCCTATACCAGCTTTGTCTTTGAAGAATACAGCTTTAAGTGCAGAACTGCGGATACTGCCGTTAATGACCTTGAGTGGAAAAGTTATGAAGCGGTTCCGGTACAGACGACGGGTTTTACTGTATTTACGTATTGTTTTGAGGCTTCTAAAATTCGATAACAGGACTCTTCTGGCTAAACTATAGCCTCCTTCTCCAACCAGCGGTTTCAGTTTGACAACGAGTCTCTTTCCATTCCAACCAACCAGCATTTTTGATGTTTCCGAACTTTGATACTGCAACTGGAAGCTTTGCCAGTTAGATTGTTTTGTAGATTTTGCAGAAGAACTTGCCGGCAGTCCGGACAAACCGAACAGAACAAGACAAAAGACGAAATATTTTATCTTCATAATATTCTAGCGTTGGCTGATGATCTGTGTCCGGTAATAGCTCCCGGTTTTATGTCGCCCGTTTTCGATTGATGGCTGGTGTTCAGGTGGACTCACTTTTTCTGTACTAGTTGTTTTCTCGGAAATACGGTAAATACTCGGCACTTGGTGCAAATATTCCGGACGGATCCACTCCAGGGGAATTTTTATCAATTGGCCCGGTGAAAGTTGGTGTGCGTCCACAAGTCCGTTCAAAACCAATAAATCACTGGCATTTTGACTGCGTGCAGCATGCTTTATATTTCCAATAAAACGGATTACTACTGAGGAATAAAGCGTATCTCCAGGTTGAATTCGATAAAAAGCATAGCGCAGACCAGACTTGTCTTTTCTGATGAAAAGCGGATCACGCACGGCTAACGGTTCCAGTTCTAGATCAGAACGTAAATTTTTCCATGGAATGGTATATTCCTCACCTTGCATGAAATCTTTCTGCAGTATGGTCTGTGTTCCGGACCTGGTAAAAGATTTCATTAGTAATTCCGGAGTCTCCCAGACATAAGTAACCTGATGCCGCCAACCTCCGAATTCAACATGATCGTTCGGAAAAAGAGAACGTAAAGCCTCCCCCTGAATTGCACCAATCAGTAACTTAAATGGAATTGTTAAATAGCGTTTATGATTTAAAGTGTTGCCGTTAGTAAATTCCCGTATAAGTAAAAACTGATGGGAGCCGTCTCTTAAAACCCGAAGTGCAAGCTGATATTCCCCTTCATTTTTTCGGGGCTTGAGCTGCACAAAAAATGAACCAACGGGCCTTTTTGCATCTGTTTTAAAGTCTTTTTCCAACGGCATACTGGACGTGTTATACCAGCCAACACGCATTGGATCACGATTAGCATATAAAAATGATGCCAGCGGCAGAAATTCTGCTTTTTTTTGTGATAAGTCTGCAGCCGTAGTTGCTGCTGTACCACTGTAGTTGATAAAAAGCAGCGCACCAAAAGTTGCAATTAGTAAATATTTAAACGGCATTGTTTTTGCGATTAGTATGTTGTATTTTTCATAATTCAGGATGGTTCTCACCTGAATTACTGAACCTTTAGTCTAAATCGACTGAACTAAGGCTCTTCCCTAAACACAACAAAAACTGTGCCAGTTGGCTCAGCAGCAAAAAACAGAGGGGATGTTGAGAAAATATTAACAGAGGTGGAATGAAATTTGAGGAGAGAGAAGAAGTCATTTCAAGGAAAGAAAATGTCTAATGAGGCACAAATCAAAGTGATGGAATAACGCTTAGGTATGTAGTGATTCCGTCCAACAGCATCTGCACAGAAATTGCCACTAAAACCATTCCCATCAGCCTTTCCACTGCAATGAGTCCCCTTACACCAAGGAGTTTGTGGAGTTTGGTTGAGGAAAGCATAATCAGACTTGTAACAACCCATGCCCCTAAAACCGCAATCAACCATTCAAAGATTCGGTCTGGTTGAGATCTGGCAAGTAAAATAAGCATCGCCAATGTTGAGGGTCCTGCCAGCAAAGGAACCGCAAGCGGAACAAAAAACGGCTCCCCTGCAGGCATTTCACCCATTATACCCTTTTCGGTGGGGAATATCATTCGCAGAGAAATCAAAAAGAGCACTATTCCACCAGCTATGCTCACAGCTTCCTGCCTCAGATTCAACCATAGTAAAAGATATTGACCGACAAACAAAAATATCAATAGCACAAGCAAAGCAAAACATAACTCGCGGATTAATATTTGACGCTTGCGAGATTCATCATCGACTGTTTTTAAGACGGAGAGGAACAAGGGAATGTTTCCCAGAGGATCCATGATGAGAAGCAAAGTTAGGCCTGTGGACAGAATATCCATGAAAATAACTATGAAATATGATTGAAAAATAACGAGGGATGAGAAACGAGACTTGGGTCAGAAAATAAATACTAATCTGACCCAAACATGAAATATTTATTCGACAGATATTTTTTAGGAAAAATGGATGGCATAGAGATTATTTTACAAGACTCAAAACATTTTTAAGCCAACTCTGTAGAGTTGTAATTTCATCCCTTCTTGTAGCTTCAATTGTTATAGATGATCTCTTGATAAATACACGTATCAGGTCTTTGTCGTTGTAATACCGAACAAGCAAACCAGATTTAAATAATTTACTGTCAAAGTCAATATCTAGCAGGAAATTTAGATCTTTGCCATTATGCTCCGCTAAGTTTGCACGCCTCAACTCCATTTTAATTGTTTTGTCAGTGGAGACATAGTTACAACTGTAGGCCTCACAGGTTTCAACATTGAAATCAGTTCGGGAAATAATATAATCGAAGACTCCTATACCAAGTTGTTCTGTGGATGCAGGGGCTGACAATGGTATCAAGATTGATACGGTCACGATCAAAAAAAACATTTTTCGCATTTGCATTCTCCAAGCTTAAATAATGATCTCGTAAAAAATCTAAGACAGCAAAATACTGGACTCAACGCAGAGTTTTGGAAAACACAGAGAATTGATTTAATAATTTTTCTATGACTTCTGCGACTCTGGCCTCAAGCTTTTATAAGTTTCGACTTTTTACGTGTACCTCAATGTTAGAATTTAGAAAAGAAACCTCTTTTCCATGAAACATGAAGTGGAAGTGTAGCGCATGGATACTGATATTACAAGCCCCAATTGTTCTTTTTTGATTTTTGAAAAGAAAAGATGCACTGAGAACTTCTCAGACCTTCAGTGGACCTGAATTAAATCATCACATTTCTGCAAATTAACCACTACCGAACGCTAATACCTGCGCGGGACTCAGTTGAAGTTAATGTTTTCAGGAAGAAGGTCTACGTGGCTGAAAATTTGTCAATTCTCATGCAGCAAGCAACGCAACAATTATATTCCTGAACCAGTGGGGTTTGAATCGTAATCCTTGTTTTCCCAGCAGTCCCAAGAATCATCCACCAAAGTTCCCATCCCCAAACGAGAATCAGGTTCCAAGTTTGCCCTGAACACCTCTTTCTCGGCGTTACCGTGATTCAGTGCGACCCGATCAATTTTTCCTCCTTCTGAGAGATAAGCCTGCGTAGCAAGCTCAATTTCTTTGCTGGTGGGATGACCTTTGGAAGAGTTTGCACCGCCTTTTGCCTTGCTCTTCTCACGAGATCCAAATCGGTTGCCCTGTCGATTAAATTTATTTTTCATCTTACCCTGATCCTGATATTTATTTGTCAATAAACTAAAAAATTGTCTGTTCACAAGTTCATCGTTTGTTTGCTCAACATCTTTGTTTGATTTCAATTCTCTTTAAATACAACCAAACACAATGTGAAGGCAATGCTAACAAAAAAAACTGCTTTTGTAAAGTTAAAAATAAATGAAAAAATTCAAAAAGGGAGGTGAAAAACAAAAAAGGCAAGAAATACAGGTGTTAAGAAAAAATATTTTTTTCAAAAAAAATTACTCCTTTTTTTTACCAATAATTGCTAAATATTCTTTCCACTCTATTGGTAATAAATTCTTTTTCTGATTATTACAAGACTTGCAACAGGGCACTAAATTAGATTTTATACTCCTTCCGCCGCGTGCCAAGGGCACCACATGATCCATGGTCAATTTTTTTGCTGGCGTAGGGCTTTCACAGTAATAACAACTGTTGCAGGCTCTGCGGTTTTTCCACCACTGCGATTTCCGAAGTTCCCTGGCTTTCTGCTTTTCTTTCCGGATAACTTTGGGATCTGGTGCAGTTTGCCAATCTTCAAATTGCATCAAAACTTCCTTGCTGTCCAACTGGGACCACCCTCTTCAAAATCTCTCGGCGTACGTGTCAAACGTCGCCTGCCCGTCCCATCAATAAACATAATGTATAATTTATCAAATCCTGTTGAAGAAGAAACAAAAGCGATTTGCCGTCCATCCGGAGACCAGGAAGGTTGCTCTGAATTGAAACGGCCTCTTGTTAGAAAGTTATCTTCCCCTGTAAATGGATCCATCAAATGAATTTGGCTGTGTCCTGAGCTGATTTTAGAAAAAGCGATAAGAGTACCATCCGGAGACCAAACCGGGTCGCTGCTGCTGCCTCGACCAAATGTAAGTTGAAAGGGAATTTTTGTGCCCAACTTCAAATAATAAATTTGTTCGTGTCCAGAGCGGTCTGAAACGAAAATTAAGTGCTGATTATCCGGCGACAAATCTGGTACTGTATCAATTGCCCGGTGAGTAGTCAGCCGTATTACTTTTCTCTTCAGCCTGTCAAATTCGTACAAATCAGAATTGCCTTTACGGCTGAGAGTCACAATCAGCTTATGTCCATTTGAAAACCATGTCCCACCGCTGACACTGAGAAAATTTTTTGAAATACGTGCAGCAGAAATATTTGAGCTCAGCAGTTTTACAGGACGATATTTGCAGCCGACAACCTTTAGACAATCGTTAAACATAATTGCAGTGCCGCGTCGACTTAGTGTCGTGTAAACAATGGCATCGCCTTTCGGACTCCAACTTGGCAATAAGTTGATATACTTGTTCCTCGAAACAGCCGCCAACTTTTTCCCGTGTGTATTAATTCTTGCAATAATTTTTCGACGTTTAGGTTGTTTAAGTGTAAATGCGATCGTGCTTCCCAGAATACCCTTAAGCCCTGTGAGTTGTACCGACATTTCGTTAATCAAATCCATTAATTCAGCTTCCCGAAATCGATTTTTTCGTATTGGCAATTCTAGGGGAAACAGCGGCACTCCATCATTATCTGCAACCGTCAGCATTAAATGTTTTGGAACCAGATCACCGTTGTCTGTAACTGTACCTTTCAGCTTGAGCATGATTTTCATATCGACCTGATTTCCACCTGCAGTCCGGCAAGTCCTATATCGTGAATCTGTCACCAGAAACACACCACTCCAACAAAGGTTTCGGTCAATTATCCTCAGCCAGCGTTTAGCATCCATATGATCTGTAAAACTCTTTTCCGGAACTAAAGCTACACTAAACCTGGCAAACCCCAGTCCACTGATAACTATCTCCTCGCTGGAATAAGTTTGGGCTTGAACTAAAGTGCTGAAACAGAGGAAGAAAATAGTGAAGTAAATTCGAAATTTTCGAAGAGCAAAAATATAAATTACTGAGTGCATGAGCTATGATTGCATTCTGTTTTTAATTTTGGGGAACAATCCGAATTGTAACGATGTAGGGAGGATTTTCTGCAAGAGCATTGGGTAGAGGATCCAGAAGCGCGTTCCGTACAGCAAGCTCTGCAGCTTTATCGAAAGCAGAAAATCCGCTTTTTTTAATGATTTCATAGTCAATAATTTTACCTGTTGGTATAATTTTGAGCCGGATGCGAACGTACAACTCTGAAGAATAACTGCCGAGTTTAGGGATAATCCTTGTACGAATGTGCAGATTATATTCCTCTCCAGCCAGTTGTGCTAATTTTTTACGCTGCAAATTGACGGTATCAGGTATTTCTTTTAATTTCGTCTCGTCAGCTTGCTCAGGAATACCCAAATCCGGAAGAGGTTCATCGAACTTTATTTTGTCAGGAAATATTTCCCTAAGGTTGGTCCCAAGTTTGTCTGAAGGTTGAACTTGAGGAATTGAGGGTACTTTTTGTAAAGCAGACTGCATTGTTTCCGGCAATTCCCGAACAGGAAGATTTAATGGTTTTGAAAATTTTTGTGAATTTTTGATTTTAGGTTTATTTAACTTTTTAGGCGTATTAATTATCTTGGGTGCATTTATTTTTTTAGGTGTAATGTCTTCCAGTGATATTTTTGGCAATACCAACTGACTCGGATTAAGTTTTGATTTTTTGGACCTCAGAGGAGAAAGAGGCACAGGATCTTTGCTTAGTTTTGGCAAACTTGGAATTAGAGGAGATTTTTCCAGAGAGTCCACTGGAAGTAGTAAGGGTTTCTTTGGTGCCGAGATCTTGTTTAGTTTCGCGGTTGGAACTGAAGGAGCCAATTGCGGTTCTGACATTTTCAGACGCGGAGCTTCAGGTTGAGTTATTTCAGGTTTTGATAGTGTTGATTTTTTAAGTGTATCTTTTAGAACAGGTTTTTCCAGCACAGGCTTTTTTGGGACAAGATTGCTCAACTTTGGCAGCCACTCATTTTCTATTTTCTTTAGAACCGGCTCAGGTTTTTCAATTGGAGCTGGCTCAGAAGGAATTTTTGCAAAACGCACCTCGATTTTCGCCCTAATGGGTGGCAGTTCCTGTACCCATAACTCAGAAATTGCCATAGTAATTATTACCAGCACTATGTGAAGCAACACTGAAGCTGCGAAAATAAAGGAAAAAGTTCCCTGATCGTGGAAAATAAAGAATTTTTCCATGCCGTTGAGATTTCTCGCAGAGGTACGAATTCCTGCTGAAATACCCGGGAAAACAACAAATTTGTATAATTTTTGAAAAAAATTCATTTTTTTCTTAAAAATCCTTGACAAGTTTATTGAAAGCTTGTAGCTTTCTTACTATCGTAGAACTAAATAGTTTGAAATAGTTTGCGAAACAGTCTAATTTGCATGGTGTGAATTGGATATTATTAATAGGATGTGTTTAATAGGTGGAGGCTTGTTATACAAAAACATCCGGACTAATCTTTTTCTGAGAGAATGACAATGACAAAAGCTGATCTTATTAATGCTCTAGCAGCAGATACAGGCCTTACAAAGGCCGACGCAGATCGTTTTCTGAAGTCCTTTACAGCAACAGTTCAAAAAACTCTCCAGCGCGGAGACTCACTAACGTTAATTGGATTCGGCACATTTTCTGTGTCCCATCGTGCAGCCCGTGTAGGTCGCAATCCTCAAAATCCATCTCAGGTAATACAAATCCCGGCATCCAAAGGTGCAAAGTTTAAAGCTGGAAGCAAGCTCAAAAAATCTTTGAACTAAGAATATCAGCTCAAGGTTCAAGGCTTTGACAATGTAAATGCCTTGAACCTTTAGGACTTCCTCAAATTATTATCCTCACAACTCCGGCTCACTTTCCTCTTTTTCAGTTTTCTCAGTTTCCTTTGCTTTAACACACATTCCGGATTGCGAAAGATCCAGGACAGGCTCTGTTCCGGATTTATAGTGTTCTTCGTATACATCTTTTGCTTTATCACAGGGTATTGCACGCCTTCCGGATTTATGAATTTTAACGGTTGTGATTCCAGGTGGTTGTCGAAATTGTTCTGTAGGTAAATTTGCAACTGCATTTTTCATAAAGTTAATCCAGATTGGAGCTGCTGCCCGGGATCCAGTTTCTGATTTCCCCATTCTTCTTGGCTTGTCAAATCCTACATAAACACCTGTCAGCAATTGCGGAATGTAGCCGATGTACCAAGCATCAATGCTGTCATTTGTGGTTCCGGTTTTTCCTGCAGAAGGGCGGCCAATTGCTCTAGCGCGCCGTCCTGTTCCACGCTGAACGACATCCTGCAAAACATTACTCACCAGGAAAGCAGTTTCCTCAGAGGTGACTTGTTTTAACTCTGATACACTTGATTCCAAAATATTCCCATCCTGATCTTCCACCCTGAGAATATAGATTGGTTTAACCAATCGTCCCTGATTTGCGAAAACACCGTAGGCACTAATCATTTCCTGCAGAGTGACTGATAACGATCCCAGACAGGTGGTTAAATTTTCCATCATTTCTGCAGTGATACCAAAACGCCTGCTATAAGCAATGACTAGCTTCGGTTTCAATTCTTCACAAAGTCCGATAGTCGGCAAGTTAAGACTTTTGACAAGAGCTGTACGCAATGAAACCTTGCCCATGACTTTATCGCCATAATTTTTCGGAGTCCATATTTCCGCGTCTCCAGCAGTCTCTGCACCGGTTGCATAAGCTCTTGGACTGTCTATTAGTGCACTACTGAGTGTAAAACCGGCATCAAGGGCAGCAGAATAAACGATTGGTTTGAACGATGATCCAGGTTGTCTCAAAGCTTGAATGGACCGGTTAAACTCGCTCTCTCCGTAACGATAACCACCAGTCATTGATAGTACCTCTCCGCTCTTTGGGTTCATTGCCAACAAGGCTCCGTTTACCAAGGGTTCCTGATAGAGCTGCAGACGAAAAAAATTGTTTTTTGAATCATAATCGGCAAGTCTTACCTGTACTTCATCACCAACAGAAAATATTTCTGCCGGATTGGAAATCTTGATAGGTGTTTTATCTTTAAGAATGTTACCATTTTTCCATGTGCTGATATTGCTCCATTCCAGAATTCCGTACGATTCTCCCAGTTCTACTGAAACATTTTCCTTACTGACTTCTTTGACCACGCCAGCGACAATGTTTCCGAGAAACAGCGAATCAATTTTTAATGTATTTTCATCTGTGGAGTTGCCTGTCAAGCTACTGTTATCAGGACTATTCTCGTTAAGTGCACCCCGAAATCCCTGCCGTTTTGTTAACTCCAGAATCCCCTTCCTCAAGGCCTCATGAGCATGTGTCTGATAGTTCAAGTCCATAGCTAAATAGACTCTAAGACCACCCTGATAAAGCACTTTTGAACCGTATTTTTTAATCAAATAACGCCGTACATGTTCGACATAGTAGGACGTAGCCTCTGTGGTCGAATCATGAATACGAATCAGGCTGATAGGCGTATGAATTGTTTTCTGCAATTCTTGCTCCGAGATGAACCCTTCCTGATGCATTCTTTGCAAAACCACATTTCTCCGCTGCAGGGCAAAATTGGGATTAACGTGAGGTGCATAACGAGAAGGCGCAGGAAGTATTCCAACCAGCAAAGCACTTTCTGCGAGATTTAGTTCTGAAGCATGTTTGCCAAAATAACCCTGCGCTGCCGCCTCAACCCCTTCCGCATTTCCAAGATAAACTTTATTAAGATAGAGGGACAGAATGTCCTGTTTCGAAAATTGCATTTCCATCCGGAACGCAAGCAACATTTCCCGGAGTTTTCGAATAATCTGTTTTTCCCTGCTTAACAGAAACAGTCTGGCAGTTTGCTGGGTGAGAGTGCTGGCACCTTGAACAATTCTGCCAGCTTGTAGATTGGCAAGGAAGGCTTTGGGAATTCTCAGTAGATCAATTCCAAGATGAGAGAAAAAACGGGCATCTTCACTGGCAACCAGAGCCTGAATCAGGTGTGGAGGAAACTGTTCATAGGGTATGACTATGCGCCGTTGAATGAAAAGTTCTTCAATCTGATTACCCTCACGGTCATAGAGGACAGTAGGTAATACGTCATTTCTTTTGTGGAGTTCATCTCCAAGATTTTGTGGCAAAGTTTTACTGAGTTCAAACAGAAAAACCCCAAGAGAAGCTCCAGAAATAATTCCTGTAATTATTACTATCCTGAATGACCATTTGATAAACTGGGCAAGTCTTTTCATAATGCTTGAATACTATTCGTATTTTTTTACCGCGGATTTAGATTTTAGAGATAAGGATGGTTCTTAAATTCAGGAGTCAGACTTTTCTTGTCATTTTCTTTATAATTTTACTCCTTGTTTTGCTCTGCCTCAAAAGCATGTTCGACTAGAGAAATAGCTCCGGAGCGAATATTTTCTGAAAAATTGTTTATCTCAAATTGTTCTAAGAAATCTGAAAAATTGCCCTTTCCTGGGCTGGTTCTAATTTTGAGCAAGATGTTTTTTAGCAGCAATGCATCTTTTGTTGAAAGGTCACCCAAAGCAGATTTGTGAGTTAAAACAGGTGAAGTACCTTGAAAAACGTCATCAGAAGTATAGAATAATTTGGTGGCCTCACAGCGACATCCGGCCTCATGTGGTAAGTCTGGCGCTTTTTTTTGCTTAAATTGTTTGCCGTAGCGTATTCCATCACATTCGAGGCAATACTGCGAAGTGTTCCAATCTAAAAATGTTTGTATCTCAATCGCTTCAATTGTAGTGATAAAGGGGTCAATTTTATTATTGCGATTGGAAAATATTTGTTTTTTTTTGAGCCAAACCCAATATATCAGACCTACAGAAATGGCTGCAATAAATAGTTTTAACATTCTTTGATAATACTTTTAAAACATTTATACTTCAAATATTTCGTGAAACAATCCTAAATTATAACCTTTAAAACTAAGAGAAATGGCTTCAACTTTCAAGCTGAACATTATACGTTACCGTTTTATGACTTTTGCGATTAAAACATGTTCTGGAGTAAGATTTTTTTTCTTCTGCCTGATTTGTTTAGTGAGTATTGTGTTTTTAGGAGAATTTGTAGAGAATGATGGAGTACTGGCTCAAGAAAAACAGACACTTAAGTGTCCGGAACTTAGTAATCCAAATTCTTCAGAAGAACTCAATGAGTTGAGAGACTGTCTGCAAAAGATAAAATTTGAAATACAAAGTGGAAGGAGAATGCAAAAAATTCAAAGATCATATGAGGGTTCACTGGAGTTAGTTAAACAGCTTAATTTGGTCATGGACAATAAAACTTCCAAACAAATTACCGAAGATTCATTAAATAATAATTCTGCTGATCAGTAAAAAAATATTAATACATTAAAGTTGGGGACTCTTCTGGTTCCAAGTGAATAAGTGATACACTACCCTTCAAGAACTCTGATCAGCCCCATACCTTTAGATTCAGAAATAATCAATGGAACGTCCTTTAAAGTTAATTGTTGAAGACATTCTATTCGGCCCTCTGCTGCTTTTGGTTTTATTATCCTGTGCACTTTTTTTGATGTTCCGGCAGAGGAACGAAAATAAACTTTCATTCCGTATTCTTTTAGGAAGCTGGGTGTTTTTACTGCTTGGAAGCAATACACTGTTTTTTCAAGCTATATCATATCCATTAAAAAATATGACTCCAAAAAGTGAAAAAAAAGCCAGCGATGCTATCGTGGTTGCTTCAGCCGGAGTTCACGGTTCGGGAGCACCAACACCTGGCTCTACCTTAAGAGCACACACAGCGGGAAAATTATACCTGGAGGGACTGGCACCGCTCGTGATTATTACCGGTGGTGTAACTAAACCATATTTTCCTCCTGTCAACATTAAAGGTATGGCCATTATTCTCCAGGGTATGGGAGTTCCTTCGCATGATATCATCATTGAAAATCGTTCTGCGGATACGTACAGTAATGGAGTCGAGACCTCCAAAATTTTGAATCGTCTGGAGTTAAAATCTGTTCTTTTGGTTTCTCATGATTACCATTTATTTCGTCTTGTTTCTGTCTTCAAAAAATTGGGGATCGAATCCTATGCATTTTCTGCAAACCAGTCCTATCCCAAAACTTCGATTCCATGGTGGCGGTATTTTGACTGGGCTAATTTTAACCGCATCCAGACTATTTTCCACGAATATTTTGGGCTTCTCTCTTACAAATTCTCAGGCTTGATATAAGTCACAAATCTGAACAAACATAATGCCCCGGCGTACTGATATTAAGACTGTATTACTTATTGGGTCAGGTCCCATCGTAATTGGACAAGCCTGTGAATTTGATTACAGCGGCACTCAAGCCTGCAAAGCCCTCAAAGAAGAGGGCTACCGGGTTGTCTTGATCAACAGTAATCCTGCAACCATCATGACTGATCCGGGGCTGGTCGATGCAACTTATATTGAACCAATTACTCTCAAGACTCTGGAAGCAGTCATAAAGCAGGAGAAGCCTGATGCAATATTGCCCACCATGGGGGGGCAGACCGCACTCAATATGGCAATTGAACTTCATGAACATGGTGTTCTGAAAAGCTGTGGCGTAGAGCTGATCGGCGCTTCCATTGACGCAATTAACAAAGCGGAAAACAGAGAACTTTTCCGGGAAGCAATGAGTAAAATTGGAATTGGAATGCCATCCAGCACCATTGCACGTTCCATTGAGGAATCATTGGCTTTTTCTCAAACAATTCCGTTTCCATTAATCATCAGACCCTCCTTTACTTTAGGAGGCTCCGGAGGTGGAATAGCCAGAAATGACGATGAATTAATCCGTATTGTCTCCCATGGTTTGACTGTTTCTCCATCTAAAGAGGTTTTAGTTGAGCAGTCAATAATAGGCTGGAAAGAATTTGAGCTGGAAGTTATGCGCGATCATAAAGATAACGCAGTCATTATTTGTTCTATTGAAAATCTCGATCCGATGGGAGTACATACCGGTGACAGTATTACCGTTGCTCCTGCGCAAACACTGTCTGACCGGGAATATCAAAATCTGCGGGATATGTCGATAAAAATTATGCGGGAAATCGGCGTCGATACCGGAGGTTCAAACGTACAGTTTGCGGTTAATCCGGAAGATGGTGAAGTCCTTGTGATCGAAATGAACCCCAGAGTTTCCCGAAGTTCTGCTCTTGCTTCAAAAGCTACAGGTTTTCCCATTGCAAAAATTGCTACAAAATTGGCTGTCGGTTATACACTTGACGAAATTCCAAACGATATCACACAAAAAACACCTGCCTCCTTTGAACCGTCTATTGATTATGTTGTGACTAAAATTCCCAGGTTTGCCTTTGAAAAATTTCCCATGTCGAAAGACATTCTGGGTACCCAGATGCAGTCTGTAGGTGAAGTAATGGCCATTGGAGGTACTTTTCGTGAATCTTTTCAAAAAGCCCTTCGTTCACTGGAAACAGGAAATTCGGGTCTCAATTCTCCGGATTATTCAGATGAAAAAATGACTCCGCAAGAGGTTTTGGAGGAACAACTCCAGCATGTCAGCAGCAAACGTATTTGGTATGTTGCTGATGCCATGAGACAAGGTTGGACCAATGAAGCACTTTATACACAAACCGGAATTGATCCCTGGTTTTTGTGGCAAATCAGGAGTTTAGTTGAAGAAGAGGAAATTATTGTTAAAACCAAATTTTCTGAAATAACACCTGTATTGTTGAAGAATTGGAAACAACATGGTTTTTCAGATCAACGCATTGCAGAATTACTGAAAGTAACGGAAAGCCGAATTTATAAGTTACGTTATGAATGGAATGTACTCCCGGTGTTTAAACAGGTTGATACCTGTGCTGCAGAATTTGCCTCAGAAACACCTTATTATTATTCCACCTATGGCGAAGAAAATGAGTCGCTTCCAACTGAAACAGCAAAAGTTCTCATACTGGGTTCAGGACCCAATCGTATCGGTCAGGGCATTGAGTTTGATTATTGTTGTGTTCATGCCTCCTGGGCAGTCAGAGAACTTGGTTATGAATCAATAATGCTCAACTGCAACCCTGAAACGGTGAGCACTGATTACGACACTTCGGATCGTCTGTATTTTGAACCAATTACGTTTGAAGATGTAATGCACGTAATCGATTTGGAACGACCGATTGGGGTTATAGTACAGCTTGGTGGACAAACTCCGCTTAAACTCGCAAAACAACTCAATAATGCTGGTGTGAGACTGCTTGGAACACCTTTCGAAAGTATTGACCGTGCTGAAGACAGGGAACAGTTTGCAGAAATGTTGAAAAAACTGAAATTGAAACAGCCACTAAATGGAATGGCGCGCTCACTAAAGGAAGCAGAAAATATTGCTGAAAAAATTGAATATCCGATTCTTGTACGTCCCTCTTATGTAATTGGCGGTCGGGCAATGATGGTTGCTGAAACAAAAACACAGCTTGCAGAATATTTTAAAGAAGCTGTTCAAGTGTCGCCGGATCATCCGGTTTTGATCGATCAGTTTCTTAAAGGTGCAGTCGAAGTTGATATGGACCTGCTGGGTGACGGAACTGACTCTGAAATGGGAGGGATCATGGAACATGTGGAACGCGCTGGGATTCATTCTGGAGACAGCGCTTGTATTCTGCCACCGCAAAACCTGACTTCGGATGTGTTGCGAAGATTGGAAGAACAAGGAAAAATCCTGGCCAGAGAACTCCGTGTGAAAGGATTGATGAACATACAATTTGCTGTTAAAGATGATGAAATTTTTCTGATTGAAGTTAATCCTCGTGCTTCCAGGACGGTTCCGTTTGTCAGTAAATCTATTGGACATCCTTTGGCAAAATATGCAACTTGGCTCATGCTGGGACAAAAATTGAGTGATATCGGATTTTCATATGAAACACCGGAATCTGTTTCAGTTAAGGAAACAGTATTTCCTTTCATCAGTTTTTCTGGAGCAGACACTGAACTGGGTCCTGAAATGAAATCAACAGGTGAAGTAATGGGACGGGGAGAAAACTTGGAAGATGCCTTTATGAAAGCCCAGGTTGCTGCTTATCAATCAGAAATTAAGGAAGGACACATTTTTATTGGAGTGACCGATCAGGATAAGCAGGGAATTGTTCCTGCGGCACTAGAATTTCAGAAAGCAGGACGAAAAATTTTAGCTACAGAAGGAACTTATAAAGTACTTCAAAAAGCAGGTGTCACTAATATAGAAAAAACGAGCCTGGACCGGGAAGATCCGGATAATATTTTCGATTACATTGACCGAAAAGAGGTGGCCTTGATTGTCAACACAACCCGTCCGCGGAAACGCTCAGTGGATGCAAAACACATCCGGAGAGTCGCTCTTATGAGAAATCTGCCTTATTTCACCACTGTGGAAGGGACCCTGAATATAGCGTGTGCTATTGTCGCAACCGATTCTGGAAAAAAGCTCAACTATAAATCACTTTTGATTTCAAGAAAAAACTCTTCCTGAAATTAACGGTCATTCTTCTAATGCCCCGGACTTTTCTTCTTCCTTCAAATAACCACGCTGCAGAAAATATTTTTGTTGCTGATATTCCTTTTTTGACATCCGCCCAAGTGAAAAATCAACTTCTAAATCACTTAATGCAGAGAGCCAGGAATCCGCTTGACTGTAGTCCTGTGTAGAATTTTCCGGAAGTTGATAGAACTGCAGTTTGTTCCAAAAAAGAGGAAAAGCGATAGTAGCTACAGATACTGCGACAATAAATATAATAAATGTCCAAATCATCTCTTTAAGCTGCGTTAGTAAAAGAGTTTTTGCACGAGGTCAGGACTGACTCCAGGTACTCCTGCACCTCAGTTTGTGACATCAGTTTTTCAAAACGCTTTATTTCCTTGCCCAAATACCAGAACCCTACCAGACACTCAAATCCAGTTGCTGCACGATATTCTCTTGTAAATGCATGTTTGGGAAGGGAAACGACTTTGTTGTTACGGCCCTGACGGAAAATGTTTTTTTCTTCATCCGTCAAGTGTGGCATAATCAAATGTACCAGACGGGCCTGGGTTTGGCAGCGGACAAACTGAACAACGCTTTGATGTACCTGTTTTCTATTTTGGAGAAGTTGCAAAATCTTTTGGCGACACCACAATTCGTAAAATGCGTCTCCTAGATATGATAATGAAAAAGAAGACTGCTCAATTGCCGCAAATGAAAGACCTGTTTCGATTTGAGATTTACTCACCAGTTACTGTCATCCTTGCAGATTATTTTGTTCTCTCGAATTCGAAATTCACCGTCCTCTACTGTACGTTTGTCCAGGACACGGCTCTCGCGCTCTTTTAGTGAAATTCCGAAACTACCATCATTACGTAAAACAATTTCAGCACCGGGCTTTGCATAAAATATTTCTATCCCACGATCAAAGACTCTTTTTTTATTTACATTTTCTGGAATAGCAGAGGCATTTGTTTTTTCCAATCGAACAGCACGGCTGTCACCTTCACCAGTTGACTCAGAAGTCAGTTTAAATTCAGTCCCGATTTTATGCACCATTCTTCTGCGGTACGAATTCATTGGATCCATTTGCAAATGGGTTTCATTTGATTTAATGAAACTAATAAGCGCCACATTAATTTCTGTCATCAGTTCCTGGTCAGAACTGCTTAATTCCATATCATCAATCACTATTTTCTATTTTTATGGTTACTATGCAAAATTAACTGTATGAAAACTTCAGAAGCAATTAGCACCTTCAGGCATTTCATAGGCTGGAGTGAGGTTTTAAAAATAATTTTCTTTACTTCTGACATCCGAGTTATGATCATGCGTCATAAGTTCGAGGTGATTCAGGGGGGTCTGTCTGTGGCAGAATTGCAGCCTCTGGGCTGTCAACTTTCATATTTTCTTCAACTTCAGGTTCGGGATCAATCACTGCTATTGGCATACGTTCAAGAGCAATTTCTAAGACTTTTTCTACGGTTTGTACAGGAATAATTTCCAAACCACTCTGTATTTCTTCCGGGATTTCACTCAAATCTTTTTTATTTTTGTGAGGCATAATCACAGTAGAAATTAAACCCCGTTTTGCTGCAAGAAGTTTTTCTTTTAATCCGCCAATCGCTAAAACTTTGCCGCGCAAAGTAGTTTCTCCTGTCATTGCTACTTCCTTTCTGACAGGAATGGAAGTAAATGCACTGACTATAGAAGTCGCAATAGTTACTCCAGCGGAAGGACCGTCTTTGGGAACAGCTCCCGAAGGAACATGAATGTGAATGTCGGTTTTTTCGAACACGGAAGAAAATATCCCCAACTGATTTGCATTAGTGCGTACATAACTCAGTGCTGCCTGTGCCGACTCTTTCATCACATCCCCAAGTTTCCCCGTCAACTGTAATTTACCTGTACCCTTCATAATATTAACTTCCGTTACCAAAAGTTCTCCTCCGGCCTGTGTCCAGGCTAAACCGCAAGAGGTGCCAATTTCATTTTTTTCTTCGGCTTTTCCATGTTTGTAACTTTGTACACCCAAATATTTTTGCACCCGCAGTGGAGTAACAACGACTTTGTTAAGGTTCGTTTTCTTTACCAACTGGGTTGCAACTTTGCGGCATGTTTTGGCAATTTCCCGTTCAAGATTTCGGACTCCGGCTTCCCTGGTGTAATTCCGGATAATTTTCAGGATGGCTTTTTGCTGAAACTGAATTCTTTTTGATGTCAGTCCATTTTCATCCATCTGTTTTGGGAGGAGATGTTTGCGGGCAATGTTTTCTTTCTCCAGCTCAGTGTAGCCGGAAAGTCGGATAACTTCCATTCTGTCTTTCAGTGCAGGCGGAATGTTTTGAGGGACATTGGCTGTACAGAAAAATAAGACATCCGAAACATCGAACTCTACTTCCAGATAATGGTCCATGAAAGTGTGGTTCTGTTCCGGGTCAAGTACTTCCAATAAGGCTGCAGCAGGATCTCCCATCACGCCATGAGACATCTTGTCTATTTCATCAAAGAGAAGCAGGGGATTGTTGAATTTTGTTTTCCGCAAAGATTGGATAACTTTTCCAGGCATGGCACCAATATAAGTCCTGCGATGCCCTCTGATTTCGGCTTCATCACGTATTCCTCCCAGACTTACGCGTGCAAATTTTCTTCCCAGAGCTTCTGCAACAGAACGCGCCAGGGATGTCTTTCCAACACCAGGAGGTCCCACCAGACAAATAATTGGACCTTTCATTTTGCCTACCTGCTGAGCTACAGCAAGATATTCTATAATACGTTCTTTTACTTTTTCCAAACCGTAGTGCTGAGCATCCAGGACTTTTTCAGCTTTTTCCAGGTCGAAGTTATCTTCCGTTTTTTCTGCCCAGGGCATGCTGAGCAGCCAGTCAATATAATTTCGAACGACATTTGCTTCTGAAGACATAGAGGGCATCATTTTGAGTTTTTGAAGTTCCTTTTCTGCCATTTCTCTAGCTTCATCAGAAAGTTTAATTTCCTCAATTTTCTTAGCATACTCATCCATTTCAGCTTTACTGTCTTCTCCGTGACCCAACTCTTTCTGGATAGCCTTAACTTGTTCATTGAGGTAGTATTCTTTCTGTGTCCGGCCAATTTGCCCCTGGACGCGCTCCTTTAGTTTTCGTTCAACTTTTTTGAATTCTTTTTCTTCAAGCATCCGGCCATAGACTATTTCGAGCCGTCTTTTTGGATCCGAGTTTTCCAGCAAATCCTGTTTCTTTTGCAAATCCATGTTCAGAAGCGGAGCGATACGGTCTGCAAGAATATGCGGTTCTTCTGATTCAATGGACAATTTTTCGATTCCTTCAGTTCTTTTTTTAACGTCCTTCAGGTAGCGTTTAAATTCGGCGCGGACATTTTTACTGAGGGCCAATAATTCCGGTGCCTTGGAAACTTGTTCCGGGATTGGTTCCACTACTGCAGCAAAATGGGGCTCTTCCATGTGTGCCTCAATTAGACGGCCTCTCGATTTTGCTTCAAAGAGTGCTTTAATGGTACCATTATGGAGACGCATTATTTGCAAAACCTTACCTATTGTTCCTACTCGAAACAGATCCTTTGCTTCAGGTTCTTCAACCAACGGATCTTCTTGAGCAACAACGAAAATTTGACGGTCTCCGTCAAGTGCTTTTTCCAGTGAGGCAATAGAGAGTGAGCGGCCGATGAAAAACGGTGCGGTCATGTGGGGGAACACGACGATATCACGCATAGGCAACATTGGCAGCGCAATCTGGTTTTGTGCAGTATTTTTTTCCTGGTCTTTTCCTGACATAAACTACCTTTACATTGGCTAAGTGAGTGAAGTAGGAAAACATTCCTGAATCTTGAGAACCGAAGAATCCAGACTTTATGTTTAATCTTAGTTCATAAATCGTAAACTTCCAAGTCCAGAAACTTATTATTACTTTATAGATTTGCAGCTTAAATCACAAGTAATCAAGGTTCTAAGGCAAAATTATTAATCCGCTTCATAAAGGAGGCAAAGCAGCAGCACTCATTTCCACACAGATTTTGTCTCCATCATAGTAGCGATCTACTTCCTGAAATTCCTTCCTGTGATTCTGACTACCTACAACGCTGCGCAGGTGAAATTCAGCTGTTTGCCTTGCATACAAGACGGCATCCTCCGCAAGAAGTGCGCAAGCCCTGCCTTTAACTATGACGTCAAGCTTACCCCGATCTGCAACCTTATATTCCAGATCATAAGAAGCCAGAAATTTATTTCCAGTAGAGGAACATCCACTGAACAGAATTTGGCTAATTATGAAAAACAGGATTATTTGTCGCATTTTTTAGTGAAGTCTTGACAACTCTTGAGTCGTTCTCCAAACTATTTTTTACATTAATTACGTTCATAGAATATATATTTTTGGATTCAGGTACCTTAAAGTTGGTAACAGAACATAAACAGTTTCCGAATTTTATCTGGTCTGTTCTCAGGATCCACTCAAACCGGAATAGCCGGAAACTTATTCTTCTATGAAAAACTCTTGATCAAACTTTAAGAAGTGCAACCTTCATGCAGATCACACAGTCTAAGCAATTGTTTTCTCGCGCCCAGCAAAGAATACCTGGAGGCGTAAACAGTCCTGTCCGTGCTTTCAAATCAGTAAACATGACACCGCTTTTTATCACCCGTGCTCAGGGTTCAAAACTGTATGACGCGGATGGTAATGAATTTATTGATTTTGTCGGCTCCTGGGGACCTATGATTTTAGGACACGCACATACAGAAGTTATCAGAAAACTTGAAGAAACTCTACTGAAAGGAACTTCTTTTGGTGCTCCCACCGAGGGAGAAATTTTGTTAGCCGAAATGGTCTGCGAGGCGGTGCCCAGTGTTGAAATGCTGCGTTTGGTTAATTCCGGTTCTGAAGCCGCTATGGCAGTTCTTAGGGTTGCCCGTGGATATACAGGCCGAGATAAAATAATTAAATTTGAGGGTTGCTACCACGGCAGCGTGGACCCCTTACTCGTACAGGCCGGATCCGGAGCAATGACTTTAGGAATTCCGGATTCTCCGGGAGTTCCAGCATCTTTTGTTGAACATACGCTGCAGGCGAAATTCAATGATCTGGATTCTGTCATCAAACTGGTTGAAGAAAACTCCAGTAAAATTGCTGCAGTTATTATTGAACCTGTTGCAGGTAATATGGGCATGATTCCTCCTGAACACGGATTTTTACAGGGCTTGCGTGACTTGTGTGACCGCGAGGGTATTTTGCTTATTTTTGATGAAGTGATGAGTGGGTTCCGGGTTGATTACGGAGGTGCTCAGGCACTGTTTGGGGTGCTTCCGGACATGAGTATTTTCGGAAAAATTATCGGAGGCGGACTCCCCGTTGGCGCATATGGTGGACGTCAGGATATCATGCTTCAAGTTGCACCTGCCGGCCCCGTTTATCAGGCTGGTACGCTGTCTGGGAATCCTCTGGCAGTAGCCGCAGGTTTGTCGACTTTGGAGATTTTAAGAAAGGAAAATCCTTACCCTGAACTTGGACAAAAAACATCATGGCTTTCAGGAGAGTTTCAATCGGCAGCAGAATCAGCTGGAGTCCCGCTGCAGACGCAGGCCATGGGTGGTATGTTCGGATTTTTCTTTTCTGAAACTCCGGTACGTAATTACCAGGACGCACTCAACTCTGATGTGGAGCGCTTCACCCGGTTTTTCCGCAGTATGCTAAATCAGGGGATTTATCTGGCACCCTCAGCTTTTGAATCGCTTTTTGTTTCTACCGCTCATTCAGAGAAGGATCTGGAACGGACAGCCAGGGCATTTCGTAAGGCACTGCAAGAAAAATGATTTAACTGATATTGGCAAAGTCTTACCGTAACGTCCACCTGTAATCAGTGATTATTTCCAGTTTGAAACTGGTTTTTCATCTGGATGAGTAATCTCATTGATTCGCACTCCGTAACGGTCATTTACCACAACTACCTCACCTCTGGCAATTAAACGGTCACCAATTAACACATCAATCGGTGATCCAACTATTTTCTCAAACATCACTACAGATCCTAGTTCCCATTGCATAACTTTTTGCAGGGATATATCTGTCCTGGCAATTTCAGCCTGCAAAACATGCGAAGCATCTGCTAAAAACTTTAACTGATGAAGAGTGGATCCCTTTTCTGGAGTTTCAATGTCCATGGACGGTTTTGTACAGTTTGCTAAATATTAATTGCCTGACAAAAAATTGAAATATTTTTTCCCAGCAGTGTGAGAAACAGTTTATTTGATTACAGAAAAAAATATCTATAACTTGCTGAATAATAATATTATTCAATAATATCAATAAGTAATTATCAGATTTATGATGACAACCGCAAGGTTTTTCATGAAAAAGTACTAAAAGCTTTTCACTTCTGTTGTTTGAGGCCCTTTTCCAACAAGGTGAGCCCACGTGAAAAATAGTCGTACTTCTTTCGATTCTTCTCCTTTGCCATTCTGGGCAAAGCGAAGCGCAGACCCGGAATCAAGGGAAATGTTTCAAATCTTGTACTCAAGCTGATCGGTGATCCGGATCCCGAATCATCCGGGATGACAAAAGAAATACTTTTTCAGTGAGCCCTATCTAAACAGGTCTAGATGACAATATAACCTAATTTTCAATTTTATTCATGAACTACATTTATTAACAGTTGACTTGTTTTATTAAACTTGCGATTATCAGTCCAGTTTGATCTACTGTTAGTTACAATTCACATTATAGGGTCGTCTATGACCAATGACACAATTAGTTAGGAGAGTGCACTATGTTTGGTTTAGGTATTTGGGAACTTTTGATTATTTTGGCTATTATCGTAGTTTTGTTTGGAGCAAAACGCTTACCTCTGATTGGTGAGGGACTTGGCGGAATGATTACCAATTTTAAAAGTGCAACAAAGAAAAACAAAGAAGATCAGTCAAAAATTGATGAAAATACTACTGTAATTAAAGAGGACTCTACTGTCAGCAAAGAAGATGTAATTGTCAGCAAAGAAGGTAACAGCTGAATGAATTATCTTTTTTTTGGTCTGGGACGAATAACCAGGTTCATGCTGACGTGCAACTCTTTGAGTCGGGCAATGACTGGAACGATTGCACCGTAGTCAACTTTTTCATCAGCTTCTACATCAACCATCCACGGCTGTTTCTGATTCTTAGTCCATTGTCGAATTTTATCCTGGAGAATCCGCTGACTTTCATCGTCTTTACTGCCGCCGATACGCGTATTTCCTAAATACAGTACCCCTGCCTTATCAATCACCACTCTTAGCGGTTCCTGTAAAGGCTTCATTACATCCTGGTTGTAGCTGTCTTCCGGAAGATCCACCTGTATCACATGATTTACGATTGGAGCCGTTATCATAAAGATGATCAACAATACCAGCAGTACGTCAACAAATGGTGTAACGTTGATCTCACTCAGTGGCTCATTCTCTTCCCAGAAGCCTCCCATTCACTATCCATTCAAAACGATTAGTAAGTTCCATGCCAAAATTTCGCATGGTATTAGTTAATAGACGAGCCTGATTGCGAAAATAATTGTAAGCCATCAATGCAGGAATTGCGGCAAGCAATCCTGCAGCAGTTGCAACCAGAGCCTCAGAAATACCTGGTGCAACTGAAGCAAGACTTGTTACTCCCGTTGTTCCAATGCTCTGAAAAGAGTTGATAATTCCTAAGACAGTTCCAAATAATCCAATGAAGGGTGCTGCACTAGAAATGGTTGCAAGAAAATTTAAACGGTTTTCAATGAAAGAGTACCGTTCATTGATTGTCTTTTCAATCACTCGTTGCAACTGTTGACTGAGATAAGGGAGCATCGAATTGCTTTCTGATATGTCCGGAGAAGAACGCTGAATGCGTTGACTCATTCGCGCTGCCTCCTGATAGGTGGCAGAAAAAATGAATGAAAAAGCAGAAAAAAGATACTCTGAAGAAACTTTTTTGATTTGATTCAGGCTGGACTCGTTCAGGTAGATTTGATAGAACTTTTGGTCTTCTTTGCGGATGTTGTGGTACTGAAGCGCCTTAATTATGATGATGGCCCAGGAAAGGGCCGACATCAAAGCCAAAATGAGCAACACCAGCTTTGCAATTAAACTGCCACTCAGTACCATCCCGACTATGCTCGTTTCTCCTAACCATTCGGTGAGCATAATTCAAAGAGTAGTCGAAATTCGTGACAGAGTTACAAAGTGTTTACAGACGGGTGAACTCTACTCGCCGATTTTTTCTCCAGGCAACTTCATTACTTCCTTGATCTGCAGGACGTTCCTCGCCGAAACTGACCAATGAAAATTGTGATGGACTGGCTCCCAGGCTGATCAGGTAGTCAAAGACAGCTTTTGCACGCCGTTCCCCCAATGCCAGATTGTATTCATTGGTACCTCGCTCATCACAGTGACCTTCCAATTGAATCTGGACGTCCGGATTTTCAGTAATCCATTCATAGTTTTTCTGGATAACTTCTCCGAAGGCAGTAGTGATAATACTCTTGTCGTAGGCAAAGTAGACCATTTCCAAATCATAAATTGCCGCATCTGATTCCTCTGGAGGAGCTGAGATGATAGTGACAGCTTTCGGAGCTTCAACACTTTTTTCGGCATCTTGTTCTACCGCAATTTGAGCCTCTTCTTTTGCCACCTCTTCCTGTTGTTGAGCAATTACTACTGCAGCTTCCTTTTCTTCAACAGCTTTTTGCACTTCTGCAGGTTTTTGCACTTCTACAGTTTCTTCCACTTCTACAGCTTTGGGCACTTCTACTGGTTTGGGTTCTGGCTCCTTCGGCGGCGGCGGTGGATCTTCCTTCGGCGGCGGCGGTGGATCTTCCTTCGGCGGCGGCGGCGGTGGATCTTCCTTCGGCGGCGGCGGTGGATCTTCCTTCGGCGGCGGCGGCGGTGGATCTGGCTCCTTCGGCGGTGCTGGATCTGGTTCACTCGGCGGTGCTGGATCTGGTCCTTCGGCGGTGGTTGAGGGGGAGGGTCAGGTACTGGGTCTTTTGGGCACCCTGCCAAAACAAACGCCATAATGACCAAAAAAATCATTAAATTTAAGTTTTTCATTACATACCTCTTATTTGTTGAAAAAATTTGGTACAAGAAAGCTTCTGTCCTAAACATTCGAAACAGTAAATCCATCCAGCTTTAACCCATAAGGTGCAAGTGGGATGCCTAATTAAGCATCCTGGCAAAAAATTGATGAGTTACCAAATGCACAAAAACTAACTCGTAACCTTTCCCGGCCAATTATTGCAAGATTATTACAAGCAGTGAAAATCAACTAAAACTGATTTTATTTCTTTGCCTGAGGAACTATATACTTCATAATATTGTCTATATTCCGCTAATTATTCCATATTTGTCAAAAATATCCGTCCTTAAATTCCACTTCTAGCTTTTCCCCATCGGGGAAAAAAAGTATCCCCTTTCCATTTGGAACACCATTTTTGATTTCGCCCTCATATTTACTATTTATTTTCTCATCCCCATTATTGAACCAGACCCATTCATCACCCACCAACTCGCCAAACAGAACCCCGCCACAAACCGGGTCTTCTATGTATAACTGATGACATATTTTTTCCCGAGCCATTTCACCGTAAGGGTCGTCACTTTTCTTCAGGGCTAGTAGCAATGACTTTTGTTCTTCGTCTTTCCCCATTTTACCCAGTAATTCGCTTGCTTCGAATATTGACCGACTTCTATATGGACTATTTGGGTAGTCAGAAATCAATGCACCGTAGTAGCCGAGACTTAGTTCCATTAAACCCTTATTCTTTTGAGTCTCTGCCAACAACAAAATTAATAAATCTTTTTGCAAGTTGTTCCCTTTGTTTATCAATTCTAAAACTAGAGCCTCAAGTGTGCTGGTTTCACCCACAGAGGCCAGAGCCAATATTGTAGCAAATTGATTCAATTCTGAAAGCTGAGAACTGCTGCTTTTTCTTTGATATTCCTCCAGCTTTTCTTCAAGTATAGAGATTTTAAATTTCAGTGAACTAATTGTTTCAGATAATTTAAGATTGCTTCTAGTCAGAGTCTCTATTTTTGCGTTTTGCGGCTCCAAAAGAGCCAACTGTTCGCCAGCCAGCTTTGAGGAATTTTCTTTAAGCTGCATCATTTCGAGATGTAAACGCGCTACTATCCGCTTAACCTTTTTAACGTCATCAGCTCCAACAGCAACTGATGAAGATAATGACAAAAATACAACGCACAGAATAGCTTTGAGGGAAAGCCGTCTCAAAATAATAGGAAAAAAAATACTCATAAATTTAGCGTAATCCAGAATTCCAGGAGGGTGATGTTTCATCAACTCCACGAACAGATTTGGTAAGTCTTTGAGCAGAGCTTCCTGAAGAAAGAGAATAATAGATTTTCCAGTTCTGTTGACCTGTTATTTTAGCCTGATACGCTACTATAGAACCATCTGAAGACCATACAGGACTCTCAGCCTGCATACCTTTTGGTGAAACTTGGGTTTCAAAACCTAATGGATCATCCGCTAAAACACGAAAGATAACTGATTTACTATTGCGTACACCGTTATACGCAATCATAGTACCATCTGGTGACCAGGAAGGAGACGAATTATAATTGCCTTTATTTGTGAGCCGCGTTGTTTTTTTTGTACTCAAATTCAATAAATAAATCTGAGGAGTTCCTGTTCGGTCAGATATGTACGCAAGCTTTTCTCCATCTGGAGAAAGAGCTGGTTCAGTTTCAATGGCCATATGTTTAGTTAACTTGTGTAACATTTCCAATGAAGGTCCAGTTCCTCCAGAAACAAGCGTGTATTCGAAAAGATCTGTATTTCTTTCACCAACATATTTTGCAAGATAAATATTTCCGTTATTTCCCCATGTTGCACTGCTGCTGCTGCCTTCAGTAAAATATAGACTCTTGCTCTTTAATCTTAACGGAATGAAACCTTGCCAAATAACTTCTGATCCACGACCCGTTTGAGCAGAATAGATAATGGCGTCCCCTTTTGGACTCCAGCTTACACCAGTATTATTAAATAAATTATATGTAATTTGTTTTTGAATTTCTGAGCCAAAACGTTTCATTACGAGAGAGTTTTTATTTTCCCCTTTTTTTGTTTCTGACCATACAATAATGCCACCCAAAGAGCCTTGGATGCCCATTAAATTCTTTATTAGAAAATTACCCAACTGAGATGATTTTAAATTAACATATTCCTTATCCTGATTACGGAATTTCATTCCTGTTGTAATTGGCTCAAAACCCTGACCTTGAGCACCAGACAATGTTACTGAAACTATTTTTTGATCATTAGTTGGACTTATTTTAAGATTAAAAGCGGGCTCTGCTGAATCTTCTACTATATTAAACAGCAAAGTTTTCCCCATTTGACTCCGTAACTGCTCAACAAGCAGATCAACTAAGTCAGAATCACCGGATTTATTAATGGAAAGGTTGAGTTTTTCTATACCAGGTTTGTTAATATCAAAAAATTCAATAGCCAAAGCTGGCAAAACTAGATAGAGCGAAACTCCAACAATTAGGATTAGCTTAAATAAAATTTTCATACAGTCTCCTGTGTTTCTGGTTTAAAAGTTAATACACAAAATAAAGTGTATTCCTTGTTATTCAACAAGTATTTTATATGAAATATTTTCCATATTGGGCGTAAATTTTAGCCCGATCTCAGTCAGTTTGCCATCAAAATCGTCAGGCAAAGGTGGCAAAGTCTTAAATTTAGCAAACACGGATTTCAGCGACTGATCAAAAATCCTGTTCCCTGAAACTTTAACAAATGAATATTGCAGCAATGTACCATCTTTCGCGATAATGAGCCTCACCTTCAGTTCCAGGTGCGGACTTAATTGAGCCGGTAATGTCCATTGTTCTACAATGTAACTGTAAACTACCTGCCCGTAATTACTGCTCTGCACAACTCCTAATTTTTTAATCTTCCTCGCAATTTTTGATTTTCCCTTGGCAAAAAGGGCTGAGTTTTTTGTAATTACTTCTGCTACCTGCCCTTTGCCTGTTTTAGAAATTTCACCCTGTTTTCGTAATTTTTTGAGGTTTAAATTTTTCGTATCTAATTTAAATCCCTTTAATATCTTTCCAAGTGAAATTGTTTTATTTTTAGCAGATTCAGGAATTGTTTTCTCTAAAGCCTTTAATTCTTCCAAGGAAAGTTTTTTTAACTCTGACAACTCTTTTGAAATAGTTGCAACCTCCCTGGAATCACCTTCTCCTTTAACCAAGGTTTCATCCTCCTCCACAATCTCAGGTTGATCCGGTTCTGCTTGTGTAACAGCAGTTTCTTTTTGATCTTCAATATCAGTCTTATCTTCGCCCAAATCCGCCAATTTCTCTGTCTTGTCAGTTTCAGGTTCAACTTCTATTTTCCTTTCTTCAACTGCTTCAGTTTTTTTCCTTTCTTCAACTGCATCATCTTCCAAATCTGGAAGTTGCTCTATACTTTTTGATTTAATCCTTACTTTCCGCTCAGGTTCCGGTTCTGGTTCTGGTTCTGGTTCCGGTTCTGGCTCTGGTTCAGGTTCTGGTTCCGGTTCTGGTTCCGGTTCCGGTTCCGGTTCCGGCTCTGGTTCCGGCTCTGGTTCCGGTTCTGGTTCCGGTTCTGGTTTTGG
>LSNO01000041.1 GCA_002082305.1 SAR324 cluster bacterium SAR324-CTD7B | reverse complement strand
AGTGGTGGTTGTAGTTGTACCAGAAGAACTTGAACTACTTTTGGATTCCTCTTTTTTAGCACAGGAGATGATGGTGAAACTAAAAAGGGTTATGAGAATTATGTGTAAAATTTTATTCATATTTTTCCTTCAACAGTAATGAGAGTAAATAAGTTAGAAAAGTCACATATTCATATTATGGAATCAGAAACTCTGAGTAGATAATCCAAAGTTAATGAATATGCACAATAGATTGTCGATTCAACCCCTTGTAATTGCGTACTGTAGACCTGTGTTTGCCATTTGTCAACACTTTTATTCTCTTTCTTGGTGTAGAGGTAAAATTTACAAGAATTGGGGGATTTTACTTGGTTACGGCTGGTAATTTATATTAATTGGTGGAAAATTGATATATGCAAAATATAATCAGTATTAATTAAATTATGCCTTGTATATGAGTGCTACTTTTCTAAGACAAAATCAGACACCAGAAGAGAGAATCAAACAACAGAAAAGAGAGTGGTATTATCGGAATCGGAAGTCCGTCCTTAAACAACAAAAGAAAAGTAAAGATAGAAAGGAATCCAAAAAAGAATGGTATGAAAAGAATAGAGAAGTGTGTATTGCCAAGTCCTTAGATTGGAATATACAGAATCCCATCCAAAGAAAATCCACAGTCCAAAAATATACTCATCGTAATTCTGCCAGAACAAAATTCTGGAAACCCTATAATATCCCCGACCATATGCAATTGGAATGGATTGAGAATTTTGGACGACTACAGAAATTTGATCAATTAAAAGGAAAATTATCAAAAAGACTGACACTTGAAATTGCTCCTCTCAAAGAATCTAATCTTGTCATCATCCACCATCATTATCTGCACCGATCCAGAACAATGAGTCAGTTGTCATACTGGATATGTATTGATGACATACCAGTTGGAGTCCTTTTATATTCAATGCCAAGAGTAAATGTTCCCATTGATGGAATTGAACCAATGAAACTATTGGAACTTGCCAGGTTGTGGATTCATCCTTCTGTTCAGAATTTATCTTATGAAGATAGAAATGGGAAAAGTCATTCCTTATCTGTTGCCAGTTGTGCAATGGGAAAATCATTGAGAAGAATTAAAAAAGATTGGTATATGAAATACCCAAATCTCCCAAAAATAGATGCGGTAATTTCTTGGAGTGATGATAAAAGACATAAAGGAACAATTTACAAATCATCCAACTTCAAAGTTACTGGTAAAAGTGGTGGAAATTCTCATGGTGCTGGTAAAAGAAAAGATAGTGGAAACTACTTACCACACAAAGATTTTAAGAATGTTAAGACAAGATTCCTGTATAAATTTGACGGCTCAAAGGAGATTGAAAACACATGGTGGGAGAATTGGTCTGGTATGAATCCCTATTAGGGAGTCGAACCCACAGTAACTTTTGATTCCTTGATTATCTGATTATTTCATCTACATTGCTAATATATTTGATTATTATTAAAAGTAGGTATAGAATCAAATTGGTGGAAGTGACACTTTAGGTGACACTCTCCACCAAAAGACATAATATGAAAATCACTCTCCACCAAGAGAGAGTTACAAAATTATGTAATGATTAAAGTATGTTATAGGTGAGAATTGTTTTGGGGTTTGAAATTGAATTTTTCGGTAGAAGATCCCTCCCTCTCCGCCATTAAACTAAAATTTTTTCAATCGTCTGTAGGGAGAAATCTTAATGAACTTAAAGCAGTAAAATAAAAAAGATCCCTCACATACGTTCGGGATGACACGGTTTCAGGTCTTTTTACGGCATCAATCTTAGTTATGAAAATATAATGAACAATCCCAATCCTCCGTCACTGCCGCTTAAATCGGATGGATCAATCAGCAAAATTTGGTTTGCCGATGATTCGCAGGGTATTGAACTGCCGTTTTATGATACAAAGGTTCAGGCAGGTTTCCCCTCTCCCGCAGAAGATCATCTGGAGCAGAGGCTTGATTTAAACACACTGGTGATCGAAAACCCAAGCGCCACTTTTTTTGTACGTGTGGCCGGTGAGTCAATGAAGGACATCGGCATTACTGACGGCGACATCCTGGTTGTGGACCGCAGTATTGAAAGCTGGGAAAACCGCATTGTGGTGGCGGTGATTGATTCCGAATTTACAATTAAGCGTTTTACCACACAAAATGAAACGGTAGTTCTGGAAGCAGAAAATCCGGACTATCCGGCAATTAAAATTACGCCTGAAATGGATTTCTCTGTCTGGGGAGTGGTTAGCTGGACCTTAAAAAAACTATGATTGCCCTGATTGACTGCAATAATTTTTACGCGTCCTGTGAACAGGTTTTTCAGCCCCAACTGGCGGGAAAGCCGCTGGTTGTGCTTTCCAACAATGACGGCAATGTCATTGCCCGCTCCAGTGAAGCAAAGAAACTGGGTATTGGAATGGGGGTGCTGACCGGCAGTGTCCGTGGATTTGTCCGGAGCCACGAATTGCAGATACGCTCATCGAACTATGCTCTTTACGGCGATATGAGCAGTCGGGTGATGGAAACACTGGAAGAGCTTTTACCCAACGTGGAACGCTACAGCATCGATGAGGCTTTTGCGGATCTTTCCGGTTTATCACGCGCACGGATGCTGGAACTTTGTCAGCATGTACGGCACCGAGTGCAGCGTCACACAGGGCTTCAGGTTTCGATAGGAGTCGCACAAACAAAAACGCTGGCCAAAGTTGCAAACCGGCTGGCAAAACGCCGTCCGGAATTATCCGGAGTCTGCATCGGAACTGAGACTGAAAGTTTCGGCAGGATACTGGAACAAATGGAAACCGGAGATGTTTGGGGAATCGGCAGAAAGATCAGCAGAAAATTAACCGGATTCGGCATCCACAACGCAAAGCAGCTGCGGGACGCGGATCCTGTCTGGATTAAAAAACAATTTTCTGTGGTACTGATGCGTACAGTTCTGGAGTTGCGCGGCGAAAGCTGCCTGAAACTGGAGGAGCCCGAAGAATCGAGAAAGTCCCTCATGTGCGGACGTTCATTCGGAAAACCGCTGAAGGAACTGGAGGATATCCGGCCCGCATTGACGCATTTTGTGCAAAATGCCGTTACCCGGCTCTGGAAGTACAAGCAGGCGACTTCGGCTCTTACCGTGTATTTGTCAACAAACCGTTTCCGCAAAAACATCGCGCAGCGCAGCGTTTCCGCATCTGTTGAGTTATCGGCAACGGACAATCTGATTCTACTAAATGCCGCGGCTCAGCGTGCGCTGGAGCAGGCTTTTGAGTCCGGATTTGAATACCACAAAGTGGGCGTGCTGCTGCACGATCTTGTTTCAGTAAAAAATATTCCGGCTTCGCTTTTTGAAACGGAATCGGGAATTAAAAACTCGCCGGAACTGATGTGGGCTGTAAGAAAGATCAATGCGAAGTTCGGACGCTATACCGTGGCTTCCGCTTCTGTTTCCGGAAGTTCGGACTGGAGGGCGCGCAGCAAATTCCGGAGTCCCGCCTTTACAACCTGCTGGAATGAATTGCCGCTCGTGCAGGCTTGAAAAATCATTGCGGAATTACAAGCATAACAAATCATGACATAGTTTTTTTCGAGACCATCAGCTTTGCACAGCAAAAACTGTAAACCGATAAATCGGTTTGAAAGTATCGTAGTTTTCTCAGTCCCCCGAATAAATTCAGGGGCTGTTCTCAAAATCAGAGCTACTCAATCCGGCAAAGATCCAAAAATAATCGCTAAACTATGAAAACAAAAAACGCGGTGGAATAAGCGGCAGGAAATTGCTATGCTGAAAACTGGTAAAAGAAACGCTGAACTGATGAAAACAGGATTTGCCTGTCCCACCATATGCACCCGTAGCTCAGTTGGATAGAGTGACGGATTCCGATTCCGTAGGCCGCAGGTTCGACTCCTGCCGGGTGCACCATAATATCAGTGACTTACAGAAATAGTTGCATTTATTATCAATCCAACACACCGCGACAAACTAAAATAAGGGGGTAAACCTAGAATTTAGTCCGACATTAGTCCAACAAATTTTCTCCTTGCTCACGTAGTTTTTCGTTTGAAGTAATAAATAAAATCTATATGTGATTTTGTCTGTTCTTTTTTGATTTAGGTTAGGACATTACAGGTTTGATAACTATCTCAAGGTTACTCCTGAACGGAACACCACTGATGCCTATTAAAAGGATGGGCATCTATTGTTCAGTTTAGTAAATTATTAAAATATTAATGCTAATCACAAGCCGAAGGTTTTTCCTGATATTTACCAGAAAATAAAACTGCTTACCTGAAAACACCCCCCCTATGGGCAACCTTATCCTCCCCATAATATATATACGGGACTCCTACTCTTGTCTCTCTCACCCTTAATTTATTAAGCTAGTAATGCTATAATAAAGTCAGTCAACCAAATATTTTTTATTTAATTCACAGGTTCACAATTTATCGTTAAGTTGAAACGATCCTGAAAGGAAATTGAAATGAATCACCTAAAAAATATCGGAGCTTTGAAGGCTGATTATGAGGCAGGAATAAACTCCAGAGTGGATATTGCAAATAAGCATGGAATCTCTGCTGTCACCTTGTGGCGTTATGCCAGCAAGGGTAAATGGAGCTATGGTAAAATGAGAGAGGAGGTGCTGGAATCACTTTCTCAGGCAGCCATAGAACGTTTGAGCAAGCTTACAGAGTCCGTTATTGAAGAGCATGTGTTGCTCCTGTCAGATATTCGAAGAAAGATGATAGCCCTCAATGATCCTAAAGAAGTGAAACGTTATTCGTCACAGGTGGATGCATTGCTGAAATGCATTAAAGGAGAGAGAACTGCCTTAGGACTTCCTAATCATATTGTTGGAATGTCAACTTATGGGAGTGAGTTGATTGTCTGACTGTGAAGAATTAGTGGGGGT
>LSNO01000040.1 GCA_002082305.1 SAR324 cluster bacterium SAR324-CTD7B | reverse complement strand
CCTTGTACCAACTGCTTCTGCAGTAGCAAACGCCTTTTTTCAATTCAACGGCGAACGTCAATATGAGTTGCCATTGAAACAGGTCAAATGACTAAAAAATAAAAGTCTTTTATTATTCCATACAATAATTAATAAATGTGGGTGTGGTTGAAAGTTTGGCCACGCCCTCCGGATGAAAATAAAGTTAAGTTATTAAAATGACATTATCTAATCTTCGTATAAATATAGACCGTCTTGTAGCAAGCATTGAAGACTTGGCTGAAATTGGTGCAATAGATGGCGGCGGCGTATGCAGAATGGCGCTCAGCGATGAAGACCGCCAAGGCCGTGATCTTGTTGTTGGATGGATGCGTAAGCTCGGGCTGGACGTCACAATCGATCAATTAGGGAACGTTATCGGTATAAGGGCAGGTCTGGAATCCGGGAAGCCGGTAATGACAGGATCACATATTGATACGGTAGCGAGCGGAGGACGTTATGACGGTAACCTTGGGGTTCTGGCTGGTTTGGAAGTAATAGCGACCCTGAATGAAGCAGAAATTACAACACGAAAACCAATTGGGGTAGGTTTTTTTACAAACGAAGAAGGATCCCGTTTTGCTCCGGACATGATGGGAAGTGGAGTTCATCAGGGAGCTTTTGATATTAAAGATATGCTGGATGTTGTTGACATTGATGGAGCACGAGTTGGTGATGAGCTTGAAAAAATTGGTTATGCCGGTGATACATCAACAGGTGATTTTCGTGCAGATAGTTATGTTGAACTGCATATTGAACAAGGCCCAATACTGGAGTTGGAAGACTATGAAATCGGGGCGGTTGAAGGTGTTCAAGGGATTTCGTGGAATGAATACAAGATCAGTGGTATGGCAAACCATGCCGGGACGACACCGATGCGACTGCGACATGATGCAGGATATGTGGCGGCGGCTATTTCGGTGGAGGCACGCCGCCTTGCAAATGAAATGGGAGCTAATCAAATCGGAACTGTCGGGGTAACAAAACTAAATCCCGGTTTGATCAATGTGATTGCCAGGGAAGCACTAATTACCATTGATTTGCGTAATACCGACGAACAAAAATTACAAGAAGCTGAACATACAATGACCTCATTTATTGAACAGATTTGTAAAGCAGAAGGGGTTACATGTTCAAGTCGAACTCTCGCCAGGTTTGAACCGGTTTCTTTTGATAAAGAAATGGTTTCATTAGTTTCTAATATTGCATCGACACTTGGTAACCGGGTAAAATCGATGCCGTCTGGGGCCGGGCATGATGCACAAATGTTTGCGCCAAATTGTCCAACAGCCATGATCTTCGTGCCAAGTCGAAAAGGCATTAGTCATAACGTAGCCGAATTTACGGAACCCAGGCACCTTCAAGCCGGAGCCGATGTGTTGTTGCAAATTTTGTTGCAAAAATCCGCATAAACAAAAATTACTGGATGTCAAGAATCTTAAAAGTAGCTGCTGCGCAACTTGGTCCAATTGCTTTAGATGAACCTCGCTCCTCAGCTGTCGGACGCATGATAGTCCTGTTGCAAAATGCCAAAGCACAAGGTGCGGAGCTGGTTATCTTTCCGGAGCTGGCACTCACGACTTTTTTCCCGCGTTGGTACACCGAGGATCAATCCGAAATTGACAAATACTTCGAAACCGAAATGCCAAACAAGGATACAGAGCCTTTGTTTGCTGAAGCACGGAAACTAAAAATCGGCTTTAATTTCGGTTTTGCGGAACTTGTTGTGGAAAAAAGAGTCACTCGGCATTTCAATACGGCAATTATTGTCGATCAGCAGGGCCGGATAGCAGCTAAATATCGGAAGATACACTTACCGGGACACACGGAAAACGAGCCATGGCGCGCTTTTCAACATCTGGAGAAACGATATTTTGAAAAGGGTAATTTAGGTTTTCAAGTTCATCAGGTGTTTGGCGGCAAAATTGGCATGTGTATTTGTAATGACCGCCGTTGGCCCGAGACTTTTCGGGTCATGGGGCTGCAAGGAGTTGAACTTGTAGCGCTGGGTTATAACACACCGGCACATTATCCACTGGCACCCGAGCATGATCATCTTCAGGATTTTCACAACCACTTGGTTTTACAAGCTGCCGCATATCAAAATGGGACCTGGATTGTTGGTGTTGCAAAAGCCGGAAGGGAAGAAGACTGCGACCTGATTGGAGGCACTTGTATCATTGCACCAACAGGTGAAATTGTTGCTGAGTGTAAAACCCTGGCAGATGAGGTGATTATTGCTGAATGTGACTTGGAGCGCTGTAAAGAGATTCAAGAAAACATTTTCAATTTTGATCTTCATCGCCAGCCTGAAGACTACGCCTTAATTACGGCACCAAAAAAAGAATCAGCCTCAAATGGTTAAAGGTCAGTTCCAAGAATGATGTAACCGAAAAAAATCCACAAAAGCAAAAGATCGCTACAGAGTGTCAATGCGGACAAGTAGTAACGCTTCAGATTTAGATATCTTTTTTAAAATCCCCGCAACGGCATTTCCGGTGAACGCTGCAGCCAGTTCCACTCCGGATAATCTGCGGTACCTTCAATGAGATGCATGGTGTAAGCATGTCTGGTGTTTGCGGAACGGTTGGCGTAACTCATGTGTGGAAGTAGCCCGTGAAGCACCACCATCGTTCCGGCTTTCGCTTCCAGGGGCACCAGTTTGGATGTCTCCCAGGGTGAATCATTGAAGACTTCCATTTCGGTTCCTTCCCCGTTTTCACTGCGGAAAAAACGGGATTTGACCGGACTCTTGTGTCCGCCCGGAATGGCCCACATACAGCCATTTTCCTGAGTGGCGTCTTCCAACGCAAACCAAAACCCCTTCACGCTCAGCGGCTCAGTGTGAAGAAAAGTTGCATCCTGATGACAGACCACTTCCCCGCCAATATGCGGCTGCTTGAAAATGAACATGGATTGCAAAATCCTTGGATCTTTAAATCCAACTTCTTTTGAAATTTGGGCCAGTTCCGGGGTTCTTGAAAATTGCTCAAAAACCGGATCCAGATCATGCATGGCATGTCCGATTTTATTGATCGACTTGGATTTTGACTGACGCAGCTCGCCATTTTCAGCAAAGGCTTCCTCCTCAAAAAAACAGCGGATTTTATCTCCGGATTCCAGAAAATAACGGTCTGAATGTCTGGTTTGCTTATTTGTGGTAAAGATCGAAACCGATTCTGCAGGATCGAAAGCCTTTACAATTTCAGTTGCTCGATGACTCAAAGCTTCACATGCATCCTGTGAAACAAAGTCCTTCAGCACCAAAAAGCCATCCTGTTCAAATTTTTCAATTTCCTCTTGATTTAAATACATAGCTTCCTTGATTTTGCCCCTGAAATTGGTATATTATAAGATGCTCGATTTAGTCAATCGAAAATACTTCAATCTTGATTTGTGGCAAGTACAAATTGACTCTTAAATTAATTCTCAACCATTGTGACATATGTTGTGGGAAGGTCTCAAGTTGATGGGCATAGGCATGGCAACAGTCATGCTTTTCCTGCTGTTGATGATTGCGTGCATTGAATGGGTAAAACACCTGACACGGAATTACACCCTGCTCCAACAGCAAGTACTTAAGTCGCAGCGCAAATCCAGCACAAATTCCCCTGAAACTGATACAACATCTGCTGTACCAATAGAAGTATTTGCTGCAGCAATTTCAACATTCGAATCCGATAACAATTCCACGAAAACTTAAATAATTTGCTTTAGCTTTTAACTGTCTCTAAAAAGAAAAACATCATGGCCAGGAAACGTATTGAATTTATGGACACATCCTTTCGGGATGGGTTTCAATCCGTCTTTGGTGCACGGGTTGCTACCAAAGATTTTCTGGCCCCCCTGGAAGCAGCGGTTGATGCCGGAACAACCTACTTTGAAGCTGGCGGGGGAGCACGGTTTCAAAGTTTGTTTTTTTATTGTAACGAATCGGCATTTGACATGATGGATGCTTTTCGCAAAACGGTTGGGCCGGAAGCAAATCTACAAACACTTGCACGCGGAATCAACGTGGTGGCACTCTCTCAGCAGCCGCGGGACATGATTGATTTGCATGCAAAAATGTTCAAGAAACACGGCATCACAACAATCAGGAACTTTGACGCATTGAATGATTTACGTAATCTAAAGTATTCCGGAGAGTGTATCTCTAATCACGGTTTACACCACCAAATTGTGATTGCCATGATGGATTTACCTCCGGGATGCGAAGGTGCACATGACGCAGAATATTACCTTAAAACTCTTCGTAATATTCTGGATTCGGATATCCCTTTTGACTCGATTTGTTTCAAAGACGCCAGCGGAACAGCTAACCCCAGGAAAGTTCACGAAACTATCAAAGGCGCTCGAAAAATGGTGCCTGAGGGAACTATTCTGCATCTGCATACGCACGATACTGCAGGGGCCGCTGTCAGTCAATACATGGGTGCAATCGAGGGTGGAATCGACAGGATTGATCTGGCAATGAGTCCAGTCAGCGGTGGAACTTCACAACCCGACATTCTCACCATGTGGCACGCTCTCAAAGGGACCGATTACACTCTGGATATTGATCCGGACAAAATCATTAAGGCGGAAGAAGTGTTCGCAGAAAGTTTTGAGGATTATTTTTTCCCTCTGGAATCACGAATGGTTTCACCTCTGATTCCATTTTCTCCGATGCCCGGAGGCGCATTGACGTCCAACACTATGATGATGCGTGATACCGGAACTTTGCACCTTTTTCCACTAGTTATTAAGGAAATGTCTGAAGTTGTTCGGCTCGGAGGTTTTGGTACTTCGGTCACGCCAGTTTCACAGTTTTATTTTCAACAGGCATATCTCAACGTGACCCTTGGCAAATGGGAAAAAATAAATCCGGGATACGGAAATATGGTGCTGGGTTATTTCGGCCGGACACCGGTAGAGCCGGATCCGGAAATTGTCAGGCTGGCTTCGGAGCAACTCGGCAAACCGATTTTCAAAGACGATCCGCTCGATGTGCTGGAACCGGGAATGCCAAAAGCAGCCGAGGCTCTCAAAAAAAACAATCTCCCTGAAACCGAAGAAAACCTTTTTATTGCTTCCAGTTGCGAGGCCAAAGGCATTGATTTTCTGCTGGGCAAAGCAAAAATTTCAATCCGGAAAAAATCAGATGAAGCAGAAAAAAAAGCACCGACTTCCGCAAAATCAGCAGCACCTTCTGTTTCCGGTCCAAGAGATTACACCATCACCGTCGACGGCCGAGCCTATCAGGTTCAAGTCAATGCCGGTGGAACAGTGGCTGCGGCTGATGATACTGGGAATACACCGGTCTCTGCTCCGACCGCTACGCAAACTTCCGGAATCGATATCCCAGCACCCACGCCAGGAAACATCGTGCGACTGGAAGTGGAGGTTGGCGACACCATTGCTAAAGAGCAAACATTGTTGGTGATGGAAGCTATGAAAATGGAATCTGAAGTTAAATCGCCACAAGCGGGAATCGTCCAAGCTGTGCATGTACAAGCCGGAAATACGGTGCAAACAGGAGATGCTTTACTCACATTGAGAGGGTGAGACGATGCGAGACAGTATGAAGGTGGATCTACTCCTTTTATTCCACCGGAGTATTTTTCGAAATATAAATAAAAAACCGATACAGGTTTTTGCGTTATTGTTTTGTTTGGGACTGTCAGGAACTTTGCTTGCTCAGTCTGGTGAAGAGCAAATCAAAATCGTGATGCCCACCGATGCACGAGTCATTCGGGTTGACGCGAAAATCGATCAATGGGTCTATGCCGGAGATACATTGGCAGTACTCAAAGATTCAAAAGGCGCAAAATTTAAGTTTCGTGCTGGAGTTTCCGGACAACTGGTGTTTTGGCGGTTGCGAAATCTGAAACATTACGGAGCCGGAGAAACAGTGGGAATTCTTAGGATTGCTCCGGTAATTGTTGAGGAAGTGGGGAGTGGTACGTCTGTCGTGGCTTTACCTGCTTTTAATGAAATGTTGCTCAACCTTTACAATTCTACCGGACTGGCGTCACTGTTTCGTGGACAGGGATTGGATTGGACCGAAGGATTTGGACGGTTGATCATGATCGGTGTGGGACTCATCTTGCTTTATTTGGGCATTCGCCGGAAATTTGAACCGTTGCTGCTGGTGCCTATCGGCTTTGGCGCTATGTTGTCCAATATCCCTTTAGCCGGTCTTTCGGAGCCGGGCGGGCTCTTGTATTATGTTTACGAGTTTGGTATAACCACCGGAATTTTTCCTTTGATAATTTTCATGGGAGTTGGTGCAATGACAGATTTCGGGCCGATGCTGGCCAATCCAAAAACCGCTTTGTTGGGCGGCGCGGCACAGTTCGGGATTTTTGGTACCCTCCTAGGCGCACTGGCATTGAACGGAATTCCCGGCATTGACTTTTCTCTTAGGGATGCAGCATCGATTGGCATCATAGGTGGTGCAGACGGTCCAACGGCTATTTTTCTTGCTAGCCAGCTTTCACCACGGTTACTTGGATCAATTGCCATTGCGGCCTATTCGTATATGGCGCTGGTACCCATCATCCAACCCCCGATCATGCGTTTGCTAACATCTCAGCAAGAGCGGGAAATTAAGATGACTCAGTTACGATATGTTTCCACGAGGGAGAAAATTTTATTTCCGCTGGTCGTTCTAAGTTTGTGTGCGCTGTTGTTACCTTCAGCAGCACCATTGATAGGCATGTTCATGTTTGGTAACCTGGCAAAAGAATGTGGTGTGATCAATCGCCTTTCGGACACTATTCAAAAATCACTGATCAATACTGTGACTATTTTTCTTGGACTTAGTATAGGAAGTAAATTGGCTGCAGCGGAATTTCTCAATCTCGAAACGGTAGGGATTCTCATTCTTGGCATAATCGCATTTTCAGTAGGAACAGCAACGGGTGTGTTGATGGCCAAACTCATGAATAATCTGTCATCTGCGCCAATCAATCCTTTGATCGGGGCTGCAGGAGTTTCTGCAGTTCCCATGGCAGCACGTGTTGTGAATCAGGTTGGGCTCGAAGCCAATTCACAAAACCACCTGCTGATGCATGCCATGGGGCCAAATGTTTCCGGAGTGATAGGCTCCGCGGTAGCGGCCGGAGTTTTGTTGGCAATGCTATGATTTGCATGTGGTTTCAGTGTCGTTTAGTTTCCAAGTAAAAACCAATATCATT
>LSNO01000039.1 GCA_002082305.1 SAR324 cluster bacterium SAR324-CTD7B | reverse complement strand
TAAATCGTTTGGACCGATTGTTTTTGGGAGCGACAAACAGCTAAACGTTTTGGGACGTAGTATCGGCGTGGGCCGTGAATATAGTGAGAAAACTGCTACAGAAATAGACAAGGAAATGCGTAAAACCATTAAATTTCATGATGAAAAAGCCAAGAAACTTCTTCGTGATAATATTGATGTTTTACACAAAATAGTTGATGTTTTGATGAAAGAGGAGACCATCGAGGGTTCATATATTTTGGAGTTGCTTGGACAAAACAAATCTAAAGTTGAACCAGTCGGAGGTTAATGTCGCTTCCAGGATTTGGGTATCCACCGGCATATTATTTTGTGTGGATTTTGCCCCGCAATCTTTTTAGCAGATTTTGCGGTTTCCTGGCAAATGTACGAATGCCCAGTCTTTTGCTGACTCCGTTAATCCAGCTGTTTTCCCGGATATTTGGTGTTGATCTGACAGAAGCAAAACTTCAGGTTTCAGATTTCCATACGTTTAACGAATTTTTCACAAGGGAACTTCTTCCGGATGCACGTCCGCTTGATCCGGATCAAAATGCTATCCTCAGTCCCGTGGATGGATTTGTCGGTGAATTTGGTAACATCAGCAATGGACTCTTGATACAAGCAAAAGGCCTGGATTATCGATTAGCAGACTTGTTGGAGGATTCGGAGCGAACCCGAAAATATGATGGTGGGAAATTCATAACCATTTATTTAGCTCCACAGAACTACCACCGTATTCACAGCATGGTAGGAGGGGAAGTGAGTGAATTTTCATACATTACCGGTGATTTATGGACAGTCGGCCCACTGGGGGTGTATCATGTTCCAAACCTTTTTGCCAGGAATGAGAGATTAACAACTTATTTCCAAACTGCTAAAGGAGAATGCGCCCTCGTGAAAGTTGGTGCAACTGTAGTGGGACGTATTCGTGTTAGCTACCATGACCAAATATCGAATCTACACAGTGCTAAAGCTAAACAAATTGTGCTCGAAACTCCGTTTGAGTTGGAGCGGGGCGAAGAAGTGGGACTGTTTGAACTGGGCTCCACGGTTATTTGCCTTTTCCCTCCAGGGCAGATTGAGTTAAATGAGTTACAGTTAGGTCAATCAGTTAATTTTGGACAGGCTATCGGCCGATTTAGTCAAAACTCAAAAGAGTGATAAATTGTGTTAAATTATAACATCATTCTGTTTTAATTTAATCCTTTACAAAATGTTATTGAAATAAGGAAAAGAGACATGGGCGGTTTATCTGGGAAAAGAGGTGTAATTCTTGGAGTCGGTAATCAACGCAGTATTGCATGGTCTGTTGCCGAACAGTGTCATAAAAAAGGTGCAGAGCTGGCACTGACTTTTCTTAGTGATCCAAAAGGACGTTTTGAAGCAAATGTCAAAAAGCTTGGAGAAAAAGTAAATGCTACCCTGATTCAGGAATGTGATGTTGCAGATGATAATTCGATTCAGTTGTTAATCAGAGCATTAAACAATCATTGGGGCGAAATTGATTTTTTGATTCACAGTTTAGCTTTTGCAGATCAAAAAGACCTTCAAGTCGAATTTTCAAGTACCAGCCGTAATGGTTTTGCTAAAGCACATGAAATCAGTGCATTTTCTTTGCTACCACTCGCAGAGGGAATAATCCCCATGATGAAAAAACGTGGTGGGGGCAGTATAATCAGCATGAGTTTTATTGGTTCCATGCTGGCAGTTCCGCATTATCATGTGATGGGACCGGCAAAAGCTTCTTTGGAAGCATCATCCCGCTATCTGGCAAAGGAAGCAGGTCCGGACAATATTCGTGTGAATGTGATATCTCCCGGGGCAATAAGGACTTTGTCTTCTGCCGGAATCAAAGATTTTCCTGAATTGATGCGTGTTGCCGGTGAGCATTCGGCAATGAAACGCACTGTTACACAAAGTGAAGTAGCTCAAACAGCTGTATTTTTAGCAAGTGAGGCCTCATCGGGGATTACAGGACAAGTGATCTACGTAGATTGTGGTTATTCGATTATGGCCAATTGATAAATACTGAAGAATATTTTTAATAAGCAAACCCTAAGAAAAGTGAGGATGATATGAGCAAAGCCATGAATGATTTCCGCTTGAAACTTGGTGGACGGGAATATGTGCCCATAATCGTTGGTGGAATGGGAGTTGATATCTCTACTGCAGAACTTGCTCTGGAAGCAGCACGTTTGGGAGGAATTGGGCACATCTCCGATGCAATGGTTCCCACAGTTTCAGACCGGCGTTTTAATACAAAATTTGTGCAGGAGAAACAAAAAAAATACAAATACAATATTGGTAATACGGATAAATCTGCTGTAAAGTTTGACTTGGAAAGACTGGCCGAAGCTCAACGTCTTTTTGTGAGCCGTACAATGGAATCAAAAAAAGGAGACGGAGCGATTTTTATCAACTGCATGGAAAAGCTCACGATGAACAGTCCTCGTGACACTCTGCAGGCTCGATTGCTTGCAGCAATGGATTCAGGTATTGAGGGTATAACCTTGAGTGCAGGACTTCATTTAGGCTCAATGGAGCTTATGAAGGACCACCCCCGTTTTCATGACGTTTTGATTGGCATCATTGTGTCTTCAGCAAGAGCTTTACGTCCTTTTCTCAAGAGAGCAGCAAAATACAAGCGTCTTCCGGATTATATAACGGTTGAAGGACCGTTGGCCGGAGGACATCTAGGTTTTGGTGCAGATGATTGGCAGGAGTATGATCTTAAAACAATTGTCAATGATGTTTTAGTATTTTTAAAAGAAAACGAATTAAATATACCTGTTGTTCCTGCCGGCGGCATTTTTAACGGAACTGATGCAGTGGAATTTTTAGAATCCGGATCTTCTGCTGTTCAGGTGGCCACCCGCTTTACGGTTACTCATGAATGCGGATTACCGGAAAAAACAAAACATCATTACCTGGAAGCAGTTGAGGATGATATTGTTGTTAACACTATTTCTCCAACCGGTTACCCTATGCGGATGCTTCGACAGTCTCCTGGTATCGGCTCAGGAATCAGGCCAAATTGTGAAGCTTTCGGTTATATTCTGGACAGCAAAGGGCACTGTCAATACGTGGATGCCTACAACCGAGAACTGGAGAAAAATCCGGAAAATATTTCTGTGCAGGACAAAACATGCCTCTGCACACAATTTCGTAAATTTAAAATCTGGACATGTGGCCACTATGTTTACCGCCTGAAAGATACAACTCATAAACTTGAGGATGGCAAGTATCAGCTTCTAAGTGCAGAAGAAGTTTTTCAAGATTATCAATTCAGCAAAGATCATACAATTAATCTTCCTGACCGGAAAATTTCTGCCGGCTCCAACATTTCATTGGCCGCCGCATAATTTAATTACTGTTTATTTTTCAAGTATCCTGATTACATTTTGCCCGCATTTTTAATGTGGTAGAAACAGATAATTTATGTTTTATATTGACAAATATCAACTGGCATTACATAATTAACCGTTTAACTCATGCTGGCATAGCTCAACTGGTAGAGCAGCTGATTTGTAATCAGCAGGTTGTAGGTTCAAGTCCTATTGCCAGCTCCAGCATGGGGAGATACCCAAGCGGTCAACGGGATCAGACTGTAAATCTGACGGCTACGCCTTCGAAGGTTCGAATCCTTCTCTCCCCACCACAGCTTCAAAAGCTTATAACAGTATGAGTTTTAAGCCTGGGTAGCTCAGTGGTAGAGCGTTTCCTTGGTAAGGAAGAGGTCGGCAGTTCAATCCTGCTCTCAGGCTCCAATTTATTATAGTAGTTTTTTAAGGTAATGAAAATATGAGAGACACGATCCACTTGGAATGCACTGAGTGCAAACGCAGGAATTATACTACTTCCCGCAACAAAAAATTAAAAACAGAGCGTATGGAAGTACGTAAATACTGCAGGTGGGATCGCAAACATACATTACATAAGGAAACGAAATAATTCGTTTTCTGCCTTTATTTTACGTCCGAAAAGGGCAGTAGCTCAGTTGGTAGAGCATCGGTCTCCAAAACCGAAGGTCGCAGGTTCGACCCCTGTCTGCCCTGCCAAAATTGTCAGCACCTGCTTTGACTTAAAGGTTTGGACTGCAGAACAGCAGAAGAATATTAATTTAGAATGTTTCTAATTCAATCGCGAACCTGATTATGTTCAAAAGAATTCGGCAGTTTTTTAAAGATGTCATTGCAGAATTTAAGCGGGTGCAGTGGCCGACACGTGATGCCACAATAAAGTCCACATCAGTGGTTGTTTGTCTCTCTTTTGCTGTGGCACTATATTTGGGAATCGCCGATTTGGGTCTTTCAGACATTATGCAAATGATTATTGCCGGATAAAATGGTGGAAGAACAAACTGGAACAGATATGATATTTGAAGAGCAGGAAAAAAATTCGGAAACACAGGAAATCATTTTGGGCGATCCAGAGGGGAATCTTCCGGAAGAGTCTAATTTAGATCCTGAAGTACAGGAAAATGCTCCGGGGATAAATGAGGCTGATCCTGAAGTACAGGAAAATGCTCCGGAAATAAATGAAGCGGATCCTGGAGAGCATGATAATACTGGTGAAACTGAGAAAGTAGAAAATATTGAAAGTTCGGTGGAAACTGAAAATAAAACCGAAGAAACCGAATTACAAGAACCGGTAAAACACCAAAATCCGAACGTAAAATGGTATATTCTTCAGGCATATTCAGGTTACGAAGGGCGTGTTGAACAAACAATTAGAGAAAAATTAAGAATTAAGGGAATAGAACATTTGGTTGATGAGATTTTTATACCTTCAGAAGACATAACTCGTACCAAGGAAGGTAAAAAAAGGAAAGTCAACCAAAAATATTTTCCCGGATATGTACTAATTCACATGGAGTTAACACCTGAATTGTGGCACCTTTTGATGGACGTTAACCGGGTTTCCGGATTTATTGGTGGAACTCCACAAAAACCTCTACCTTTAGATGAGAAGGAACTGGAAGAGATTCGATCCCAGGTTAATGAAGGTTTTCAGCAAAAAGCGACTGAGGATGAATACTCAGTCGGACAGAAAGTTACAATCACAGAAGGTTCATTCGGGAATTTCAGTGGAACAATCGATGAGGTAAATCTCGAACGCAGGAAATTAAAGGTATTAGTTAGTATCTTTGGTCGTCCCACACCGGTAGAGGTGGAGTTCGAAAATGTAAAACATGTAGTAGAATAAGACAGATAACTATGGCAAAGGACATTTCTTCTTTTATCAAACTTCAGATTCCGGCTGGTAAAGCAAATCCATCACCCCCTATTGGTCCTGCATTGGGTCAGCATGGAGTGAATATCATGGAGTTTTGTAAAGCCTTCAATGCCCAAACACAAGGTCAGGATACCATTATTCCGGTGGTGATTACTGTTTACAATGATCGATCGTTTACCTTTATTACCAAGACTCCTCCTGCACCAGTTTTGATCAAAAAGGCACTTAAACTGAACAAAGGCTCGGCAACACCACATGAGTCAAAAGTTGGTACTCTAAGCAAAGCACAGATAGAGGATATTGCCAAGCAGAAGATGCCTGACCTGAATTGTTACAACTTGGAAGCTGCTGTGAAGTCTGTGGCTGGAACAGCCCGGAGCATGGGCGTATTGACTGAGGAAATATGAGTAAACAAAGTAAACGAGCAAAATTTATTCAAGATAAAGTAGTATCCGAACAAGTGTATACGCTGTCTGAAGCAGTGAATTTGCTTAAAGAAGTCAAAGCAACTAAATTTGATGAAAGCGTAGATGTAGCCTTAAGGCTTGGAGTTGATACCCGTAAAGCAGAACAAATGGTGCGCGGGACCTGTTCTATGCCAAACGGACTAGGTAAGGAAGTACGCGTGCTTGTTTTTGCCAAGGGAGAAAAGGCAATTGCAGCGCAAGAAGCAGGTGCAGATTATGTAGGCGGAGAAGATTTTGCCAAAAAAATTCAGGATGGCTGGCTCGAGTTTGATCGTGTGGTTGCAACGCCTGATATGATGGCAGTAGTTGGCCGAATAGGAAAAATTCTTGGTCCGAGGGGGTTGATGCCAAATCCAAAGACTGGTACAGTAACTTTTGAGGTTGAATCTGTCATAAAAAATATCAAAGCCGGTCAAGTGGAATTTCGTGCAGATAAACTGGGCAATCTCCATGCTTCAGTTGGGAAAATTTCGTTTGATGCAGATAAGCTCTGTGAAAATATCAGTGTTTTGGTTGACACCGTCAAGAGGATGAAACCATCCTCTTCAAAAGGAATTTATCTGAGAAATTTTAGTTTGAGTTCAACTATGGGTCCAGGAATTAAAGTGGATCCACAAACAGTATAAAAGATTTTTTTTAGTATGATTGTCTGAGACAGTAGGGGCCTAACGGCTTAATTCATACCCTGCCGAGACACCTCTCCGCGAGTGACACAGAAATTTTCTGCTGTGTTCCTTCCACTGTCTTATTCAAATTTTTTACATCACAATCTTCAGTTTTCTTAGAAATGGGTTTTAGCCTTTTCTATGAGAATAATGTGAATTTTCGCACTTGTGTAAAACACCGGAGAAGTGAATTTTTAACTTAATCAATTTGGAAAGGGGCCATGGAACGAAGTCAAAAGGAAGCTAAAGTCAGCGAGCTTCGATCAATATTTAATAATATGTCAGCTGGAGTGCTGGTTGATTACCGAGGAATTGAAGCCAATCAGGTAGTGGAACTGCGCAAGCAGTTGAATGATGCATCTTCCACAATGAAGGTACTCAAAAACTCCCTGGCACGTATTGCAGCCGAAGACACTCCGTTTTCGGAGCTTGCAGATCAGTTCACACAAACTCGTGCGTTAGTATATAGTGACGGTGATCCGGTTGTGCAGGCCAAAGTATTGTCGGAGGCAGCTAAAAATATTGATAATTTAAAAATCCTTGCAGGAATACTTGTTGGAGACAGCAAAACAAGTATCCTCAATACTGGTGAAGTGGAAGCACTTTCCAAACTACCTTCAAGAGAAGAGCTCATCGTGAAGCTGCTGTTCCTTATGCAGGCTCCAGCAACTCAATTTGTTCGTACTCTAAACGCAGTCCCTGCGAAATTTGTTCGCACTTTGGCTGCAATCCGGGATAGCAAATAACTAAACCGGTTTTTCCCACATTCCTCCCTTAGCTAAAATGGAGGATGACTTTAACCTTTATCAGAGATATAAAATGGCAGATATAACAAAAGACCAAGTAGTTGATTTCATTGCAAACATGTCCGTACTGGAGATGTCTGAACTGGTGAAAGAGATGGAAGAAAAATTCGGTGTCAGTGCAGCTGCAGCTGCAGTCGCGGCACCTGTCGCCGGTGGTGGAGAGAGTGAAGCCGCTGCTGAAGAAAAAACTGAATTTGATGTAATACTTACCAGCTTTGGTGAGAAGAAAATCAACGTCATTAAGGAAGTCCGTTCAATTACTGGATTAGGATTGAAAGAAGCTAAAGAAGCAGTTGAATCTGCTCCTAAAGCTATTAGAGAAGGTGTTTCCAAGGAAGAAGCAGAAGAAGTCAAAAAGAAACTTGAAGAAGCCGGAGCAAGCACAGAAATCAAGTAATATTTTTTATCACCGTGTCCTTAAATGGACACGGCTCTATTTAGTTGCACGATACTTTGCAATTACTGCCTGCCCGCTTATAATTCTCAAAAAATACCTCCCAAGAAAAAATTTTATTACTGCTGAAAAAATTGATTCATTCCCTTTCCGCTGGACTGTTTCTGAATAGAATTTTAGGCTAGATTACAGCTTATTTTCTAATTTCATTTTAGCAGTTTTACGCTCATGGAATCCTCACTAAAGACCTTCGAAGAGTACTTTTCACAGTCAGTGGAAGTACGCATGCAGCATTATGAAAAAGATGGACGTCTCCAGCATGTGATGCTCTCGCATCAATTCTCCATTAAGTTGATGGAAGAATTATTTGACATTGCGGATCACGTTAAAGGAATGACTCGCAAACCAAACGGGATAGAATTTCTGAAATCCTTATTGAGCCACAAAAAGGCAATGCTCTATTTTACCCAACCCTCAACACGGACCTTTTTGTCTTTTTTGACTGCATGCCAGATGGTTGGAATGGACACCGGAGAAGTCCGCGATCCCTCTTTGTCGTCTGAATACAAAGGCGAGAGTCAGGAAGACGGAGTTAGGGTTTTCAGCAGCTATTTTGATTTGATTATCATGCGTGATCCGAAACCGGGATTTTGCGAATATATGGCTTATTTGCTCGATAATACTGGACGCAGCGTGCCCATTATGAATGGAGGCAGCGGTAAAGATCAACATCCGACTCAGGCTCTTCTTGACCTTTACACTATGCACAGATCATTTCAGCACAAGGGAGGAATCAGTAAAAAACGCTATGCGTTTGTGGGTGACCTGTTGCGTGGCAGGGCAGTACGCTCTTCAGTGATGTTATTGAGTCAATATAAAGATGTCGAGATGGATTTTGTTGCACCATCCTCTTTTCAGATTGCTGAAGATTTAGAGGATATTTTGCGTTCTCAAAACATCAAAATTCGCAAAACTGATGACTTGGGCAGTGTTCTTTCAGATGCGGATTGTGTTTATATGACCCGTCTTCAGGATGAGTATGATCTTTCTGGTGAATCCAACCTGATAGATTATTCCCAATTTAGTTTGACGACCGACAATGTAAATCAAATGAAATCAGATGCCATTATTTTGCACCCTTTACCCAGGAGGCACGAAATTTCAACCGAGGTAGATGCAGACCCACGAGCCATGTACTGGAGGCAATTGCGTAACGGCGTATATATAAGGGCCGCACTTCTGCTTTATGTCTTCAATGTTGCACATCGGTTAAAGGACTATTAAAATAATTGTTGTTGCTGGTAAAATGGTAGAAACAGATTTTGCAGAATAAGTTGTTTTATCTAACAAAAAACATGTCCAAACCCAAATTTCTTTCTACAAATGTAGCCGCCCTGCTAGTTTACGGGCGTCCACCGATGGTGTTTGCTGGAATGATCTGCGCCATAGGCGTTATGCTTGACCATAACCCCCTCGTTTACTACAGCGGAGTGATTTTTCTGCTTGCCGCAATGATTCTTGATATAATTGACGGCTGGTTTGCAGCCCGATTTCGACCGCAGGCAAAACTGGCCCATTTAGCAGACAGGATCATGGACAAAGTGGTGTATGCTATCGTGTTTCCGATGGTTGCAGTGGGAATGATGTGGCGTTATCAGTATTTGCCGGAGAGTGCCGATTTTCGATTGGAAATGCTGCATGTCGTCTTTGTATTTGTCCTGTGCGTGACTGTCTTAATGCGGGATAATTTTGCACACTTCATGCGTAATTTTTCACTCCGGAAAGGTGAGGAAGAAGAAATGAAGGAAGTTACTCGACTCCGGACAATGGTTGCCGCACCGGTTGGAGTTGTGCTCTATATTCACGCATTTTATGTCCCTGGTGGTCCTGATTCTTCACTTTATTCCTGGATCAGCTGGCTGGGAGCAATTCCAATTCAGCAACTTTTCTTTTTGGAAATTCTGTTCCTTATCATCAATTTTGGTTCTATTGCAGGATATTGCCGTAAATACGGTACTGCTTGCCTCGACGATCTTTGTTTGAACGATGAGGTTTTACGCCGCCGTATATTAGCCGTCTTTCCAAATGTCCTGACCGTAATGAATGCGCTCATGGGAGTTTTAGCAATTTTATTTGCCTATCGAGGACGGGTCCAGGAAGCCTACCTGATTTTACTTGGTGCGGGATTTTTTGATAAAATAGATGGTGCAGTCGCCAGAAAATTGGGACTCACTACTCCGCTACCATCAGCAAAACCCAAAAAATATAATATTACTTTAGGAGGAGTCCTCGACGACGTTTCAGATACCGTCAGTTTCTGTATTGCACCAGCAGTAATATTTTATATGTTGATGGGGCGGGTTACAGATGAATCTATCCAGTCACTCCCTTATGGATGGATTGCCATTCTGTATGTCGTTCTAGGTATTACAAGATTAGTTTTCTTCATTTTGGACCAAAACAGCATTCCGGGATTTTTCAAGGGAATACCTGTTCCAGGTGCAGCCCTGCTAGTTGCAGCACCTTTCATAATGATTGGAAACGCACTTGAATCAAATACTCCTGATCTAGTGTTTTGGTCAAAATTTAGTTTCTTTCTGATGATAATTGCGGCAATCCTGATGATAAGTTTTCCAATTCGCTATATGCACATCGGTCGTTTGATGAGCCGAAGTCGAAAATTTTTAATTTTTACTATAGTGCTTGTCATCGGCTTCGTCTTTACTCCATATTTCGGTCATGCTGCACTTGGATACCTCATTTTGTATGTTTTTTCTCCTTTGTATACCTGGCGTATCAGTCCGGACATCGCTTCCCAGGAACACCTGGAAAAACTTTCTACTTCATAATAAACACCCATGCAGGATCAAACTGTGGACACTGAGACTTCCGAGTCTAAGGAAAACTCTGAAGATCGATTGGTTGCTCCAGAATCACGACTGGGAGAACAGTTTGATCAATCATTGCGTCCGCAACGTTTACAGGATTATATTGGCCAGAATGAAATTAAGGAAAATCTTCATGTTTTTATTGGTGCTGCAATAAAACGCGGACATGCTCTGGATCACGTCCTTTTGAGTGGTCCACCAGGATTGGGAAAAACTACTCTAGCAAATATCTTTGCGCGTGAAATGGAGGTGCAACTACGCTCTACTTCCGGGCCTGTCATTGAGCGTCAAGGTGATTTAGCTGCTATTTTAACTAACCTGGATCCAGGCAGTATTTTGTTTATTGATGAAATACATCGATTGAACAGGGTAGTTGAAGAAGTGCTTTACGGTGCGATGGAAGATTTTACTCTCGACATCATTATTGGGGAAGGACCTGGAGCACGCACAGTAAAAATTGATTTGCCGCACTTTACTCTAGTTGGTGCTACAACCCGTGCCGGTCTGCTTTCTTCTCCTTTGAGGGAGCGTTTTGGAATTCAGTTCCGGCTGAATTTTTATGATGCGGAAGATCTGAAAACTATCATTTTGCGCGCAGCATCATTACTTGGAATTGAAATTGTTGAAGAAGCTTCTTTGGAACTGGCACGCAGAGCTAGAGGTACTCCCAGAATTGCAAACCGCTTACTGAAGCGTTGCCGGGATTTTGCAGACATGGAGACGTCCGGTGTGATCACTTTGCCTTTGGTTGAAAGAAGTCTGGAAAGAATGAGAATCGATTTGGAGGGCCTTGATCAAATGGATCGTCATATTTTGGAAACTATCATTAAAAAATTTGGAGGTGGTCCAGTAGGTCTTAGCACTCTTTCTGCGGCAGTCTCAGACGAAAAAGACACGATTGAAGACGTTTATGAACCTTTTTTGTTGCTTAAGGGGTTTTTGCAGCGTACTCCGCGAGGCAGAGTGGCGACTGAGCGAGCTTATCAACATTTGGAAATTTCAGCCCCTCCTCAATCTCAGGTAGATCTTTTTTGAAAGTATTTTGCGGAAAATTATGCTGGGAGCTACAGATTGATATTTTGAAAACTGGGTTAGATGTAAACTTAAACCATCATTGATGGCTAATGATTATTTAAATCGTGCAGTTTAAAAACACTTTAACAGTTATCAGTTACCTGTTTTAATTTCATGGAAACAAATTTTTCTCCAATTGAGAATTATCCCTTTCTTTCTCCTTTCATCTTCACCGAGAATCCGGAAGAACTTGAAGTTCACAAGGAAGCCTTGCTTAAACAACTGGAAGAAGTTTGGCGGCCTTTGGCTATTGACTCCTGTCAATCTATGGAATATCTTACTGCCCGTGAAAAAGTGTTTGCGGGAGTAATTGAGGAATATTATCGTGAGCAGTACAAAAAAATTGTTGAAAGCAGCCTCTGTACAAACAATTCGTTTGATACCCTTTCAAAAAATACTCACCTACTGGACAGTATTATCCATACTGCTTTTGAATATGGGTTTGCCGATCTTCAAATCCTGAAGGAAAGGATAAAGGAAGATCTCAAAAAAGAGCTTCTATTCAAAAAACGATCTCTACCGAAAAAAAAGAAAAAACTCGGTCTTAGCCGGACACAAATCGAGAAGGTTGAATCAAATCCAGAAGATCCGGATCAAAGGCAGATGCTGAAATATTATGAAAGTATTGAAGCTGAGTTGATACATGAAATTGAAAACCTCAGCGAACGACTGAAAGAGTTGGAGGAGTTGTTACCGCAGGTACAGAAATCTGAGATCAAGCTGAATTTATTACTTAATCATTTGGTTGTCTTTGCCAGAGGTGGTTATGGCAGGGCTGAACTTAGTTTTGCTTCCGATCGAGATTTGGGATATTGTCTCGACACACAACAACTAAGTGCTGGTGAGTCAGAAATTTGCCGACAGTTCATCATTCATATTGAGCATTTACTGCGTGAAGCAGGTATTGAAACGGCACATCAATATTTTGAATTAAATGAAGACTTATCACGTTTCAAAGATCCCAGTGTTATCCATACAATTCCATCCATTTTGGAAAGCAGAGTTTTAATTGGCAGCAAAGATTTAGCAAATGCTTTGAAACGAAGATTTTTTCAGATCTTGCCATATGAAACTTTTGTCCTGAGCCAAATTAGAGATTATAATGACCGTACAGTTCCTGATCTGAGTCAGATGAATCTCAAGGAAGATCGAGGTGGTTTGCGCTCCCTGCAAATTCCTCTTTGGCTTTCTGCTGCAACTTTCGGAATTTTTCCAAGTCAAACTGCAGAAATGCTGGCACTTCTGATACAAAAACGTATTATTTCACCTCGTCAGGGTTACAAACTTTGTCAGGCCCTCGAATTCCTTTACGACTTACGCAACTTTTCCGCGAGCGCCAAGGAGTATCACTTTGACGATGAGGCAAGGGAAAGTGGACTATCCGAAAAAGATATCCAAAGTAACATCATCAATGATGCTACCGAACGTCTTTACCTGCTCAAGAAAAAACGCTTCCAGAGTATTGACGATTTTGACCGCTATCGTCTGCAAATGGTGAATCACATTCAAGATCTCTCACAAGCTATTTTACAACGCCTGCTGGACCGTACAATAGTGCGGACTTTCTCAAATTTTCAGGTTGTCGTTCATCTGGGGAAGCGTCTAATTGTTGAGGTAAATGCTCTGGAAGGTTTGCCGCAAGTTCCAATATCTTTGATTTTCAACGATCCAACAGCGTTGCTGGAACTTTTTGAATATGTGGGTCAATCAGAATACGATTTATCTTTTGAACTCAAGGATGAGATGGCCGACTTGATTCGCATTATAACGCCGGACGTGATTTCTTCAAACCGGACACAGATTGCAAAAAGTTTCACGAAACTGATGTTGACACCGTTTACAGCAAATGCCTGGCGGATAATGTTAGAAATTTGCGAACCGATCAATGCTGAAAGTCAACCTCGTACTTTAATAGGTTGTTTCATTCCGGAAACAAACAAAATGCGTTTCTTGCTCAGGAATCTTGCTTACCACCAACATCCCGTTTGCGTACATACCCTCAATGCACTTGATCGTACGCAAAAAGAACTGGATCGGCTAAAAAAAGATTATCAGGAATTATATCAATATCTGGAACCAAAACATATTTTAGCTCTCAAATGGGGCATTCTATTTCACGATGTGGGAAAAATTGATCCACAAACAGATCATGAAGTTTCCGGCACATCTATTGCTGTCAATGCCCTGGAACGTATTGGCTATGATGACCAGGAATTATTCACTCTTGTATCTCTGCTCATCGTACACCACACCACAGTTGTTCAATTGAGCAGAACTTCTGCATATTTCGATCAGGCTCTGCAAAGTTTTTTTGAAATTGCGGACCGCAACCTGATCAATGTCATTTTGCTCTTCCTATGCAATATTTCTGATTACATATCTGTTAGTGAAAGCAATGCTCACTCCACACGGGGATTGAGAACATTTTTTGAAGAAACATATCGTGTGTTTGCGGAAATGCGATCTTCTAAGTTGCAGGAAGATTCAATGGATTTCATACAAACATACCTGGATATTAAAAAGAATGATTTAGAATCAGATACGCGTATTGATCTTTTGATAAACAGAAGTCTCCGGGAAAATATAGAATCTGTATTGCTGACACCTCTCAAAAAAATCAACAAAGAGGAACGTAAATTACTTGGAAAATCCGAAGACGATTTACAAGTTCTGTGGCGGGACCTTAAGTTGGGTTCACTTGATAAACAGGGTACTGATCAAACTACAGATAAATTTATTCGCACCATCAGGCAATCCATCAGCAAAAAAAGTCTGGTGACACTTACTGAACTTTACAGTCCCATGATTAACTGGTTTTTTGCGGCATTTCCAAATCGTTTTCTGCTAAGTTCTACTCCAGGCATGCTGGCAGAAAATTTATCAATTTTCAATAGGCTTGAGCGGCCGGCTATCGTAAACGTGATCACCAATGCACGAGGACGTCTTAACGGTCTTTTGATTTATGTACATGATCAGCCCCAAATTCACAGTAGAATTGCTTATACTTTAAATTTGAAGCACCTCAATATTGAATCGGCAAAGATAAATCAAATTCAATTTGCGAGTGGTAAAGTTGCCTTTTGCTATTATCTCAAGGTTTCAAAAAGAGGAGAGCAGAATGTGATTTTACCCCGGGAATTGGAAACTTCCATCAAAAGGAATACCCTCCCTGCACTAATAATAAAGACACAAACTTTTCTTTACAACACAAAGCTTCAACTGGAGTACCTCAAAGATGACAAAAAAGGGTACATGGTCAAAGAAAAGAAAAGTGAGGCTTTGGGGGATTTCCCTGTTTGGAATGGAGAGTTCAGGGAAAAAACAGATTTTTCGAGACGTGACAAAAACTATCTTCGCATAAAAATTACTGCCGATGATGCTCCCTTGGTTTATTACAAAATGGTCAGTGCATTTGATCAGGTTGGAGTACCAATTCAGCAGGCAGTTATTACAACCATTGGACATCAAGTGATTGATACATTTTACATTACTCCTGAGGATCATGAAAAATTAGTAAAGTCAAACTTTGAGGAGTCCCTCAAAGAGTCTCTGATGAGCCCCTCTGAAATTTGAAATCACTATATTCTTATTAAGTGATTGAAAAAGTTTGACTTTAACTTTGATTGTGATAGAATATACGTAATTTTGTATCCAGATGACACTGAGGGATCTGGCCCTTTGAAGTGTCGAGCATCCTGTTTCAGCATCAAGGTGCTAATGCCAGCCCTCCGGAAAGTTTCGGAAGGGAGTCGATACGACTCGATTCGAGTAAAGTGCCGGTCCTGCTCTTTTGGTGACCCACCTGATTGATTCACGTCTATCTGATTAACCTATTGCAAGAATGACTTTGTTGGTTCTTGTTTTCTGCTAGTGAAGAGACTTTGCCTGACTTTTTCATTTGTGTAGAACTGTTAGTTGAACACACAGTTGTCCTTCCGGACACCTGCAAATTTAGATTAAGAAGCAAATGACACTCATTGTTCGTCCTGATTATCACGCAGTGCCAATTTTGGAAAGAAATGGCATCCGCTGGATTCCACCATCTCAGGCAAAGCGACAGGATATTCGCCCACTAAGGATTGGGATCCTCAATATAATGCCGCTTGGAGAAAAATATGAATTTAATATTCTCCATCCATTAGGACTTTCTGTATTACAGTTAGAGCCAATTTGGATTCGTTTGGAATCACATAATTACAAATCCTGGGAGCCAAAGCATGTTGATGATATTTACGTAACTTATGAAGAAGCAATGCGTGACCAACCTTTAGATGGGTTGATTTTGACTGGTGCTCCTGTGGAAACGATTGAATATGAAGATGTTTATTATTGGGAAGAAATCAAAACAATTTTAAGTGATGCACGTAAAAATATTCCCAGTACACTTGGTTTGTGCTGGGCGGGATTTGTGATGGCTTATTTGGAGGGTGTGAAAAAACTTAACTATGATCACAAACTTTTTGGAGTATTTGAGCTGAAAAATCTGGCTCCCGATCATCCAATCATTGGTGAGTTGGATGATGTGTTTTTCTGTCCACAAAGCCGTCATGCAGGTATGCCTGATGAAGCAATGGAAGAAGCTTCAGAATCCGGCCGCTTAAAATTGCTGGCCTACGGGCCCGAAGCTGGTTATTCGATTTTTTCCACTACCGATGACCGTTTTATCGCACATACCGGGCATCCTGAATACAATGCAACCAGACTTGCTGAAGAAGCTAAACGAGATCACGGAAACCCAGAGGTACCAGCGCCCGTAAATTTTGATTTTAACAATCCCATAAACCGCTGGCGTTCACATCGCAACACTTTTTTTGCACAGTGGGTCAGCTATTGTTATCTCAAAATAAGTACTCATGATATGGCTGTTGGAAAAAATTTGATAGCCTCCAATACTGCTTGATTGAAACTTAACATCGTTTTAACTTGCGCCTTCACTAAAGTGCAGTAAAGTCTCTAGACATTAATAAAATTCAATTTAGACTAACAACTTAAGCAAAAGAAACGAGCAATGGGAAAAAAAGATAATGAACCGTCAGACGGGATGGAAAAATTATTTTCAACCCAGGGTATCCTGATCGCAATTTTGATTTTAGGATTTTATTGGGTTTTTTTTGGAGAAGACAATAATCGAGAATCTAGAGGATTCAATTTTACGACTCAGAATGTTCCGATAGGAGTCAGTGATCAACTAAATCCTGAAGCCCTTGAAAAACTGGGAATTAATCTTACAGAACATCTAGACCCAAAACTAATTCCGGCTATCACTTCAGAGGCAATAAGAGAAACGACGCAAGAGAATGTTAGCAAGGACAGTTTTCTTCCTATTCTGGTTAGTAAAATATCCAATAAAATTCGTGATGTAAGCACGATTGACCTTAATGAAGACGGAATTGCAGATCCTGTTTTGATTGTACCTCAAACTGAAACAGGTGATTCTGATTTTCTTGTATTTTCGATTTTGGTTCCGGATCCCGATAAAGTTAATGTTCTTCCTTCTGGGTCAGATAATGGAGCTTGGAGAGATATTGCAGAAAACAAGTCTATTGAAATTATGACAGCCTCAGTGGTCCGCGGTTCAGGTGATCAAATGACCATGCAATCCGCACCGAACCCGCAGATGTATCAATCAGCCGGGGCACCTTATCCTCCATATTACGGCACCGGCTACAGCATGACTAATTTGTTTATGACTTCAATGATGATGTCGATGCTCTTTCGTCCACCTTTCATGTGGGGAGGAGGTTATGGTTACGGCTACGGCGGTGGTCCAATGGCAGTTAGTTCTGTTCAAAACCGTCGTGGTGCTGCCACATCTTCACTAAAAAAAGCTTCTCCATCAAAGTCTGCTGCAAAAACTGGCAGTGGAAGAAGTGTTTCGTCTAACAAGTTCCGTTCTACTTCAAAACAATCACTGAATAACATAAAAAGTACTAAGTTTCGCTCTGCTAATCGTAAAGCTTCCGGAGGAGGTTTCGGCAACAGCCGGACACAAAGAAAACCTGTTGCCACACAACGCAGACGTTCCTCAACACGGAGAAGATCGCTATTTGGAGGAGGAAGCCGACGCATGCGAGGGTTTGGTTTTGGAGGTTTCGGAAGAAGAAGACGCTGATTTGGTTCAGTGTTTGTGTAGGAGTTGGGCACCAATTGATTACTTGGAATTTAAGACGGTTCGTTAATTTCCCAATCCAGAGCCCTTATTTCGTAAGTTTCGGCATCCATCTGTGAAACGTCTGCTTTGTTCACAGCACCATGTTTTACTAATGCACTCTGCCGCATCATTTTCATCTGACTCATGTACGATTGGTTTTCAAACAATTCCAGTTGTTTTTCATGGTTTGGTGCGTGTAATCTGGCTTCCCGTTCAATTTTAAGATGACAGCTCGCACAAAGGGGGATCAAGTTTTCCAGGTCATTGTTTCCAGGATTTTCATCAATATGATGGACTTGCAAAACCATTTCTGCATTTTTTGTATTTCTGCAATCTTTTCCGCATCTGGAACAATAATAATTAAACAGTTCCCTTACATAACGTGAAACTGTGCTCCATTCAGGATGATAACGGGTGTCACGGCCCATTTTTTCCTTCCTGAATCAATGAGAATAATAATTTTTCTTTACGTTCTTTCCGAATTTCGTTATACATTATTAAGAATGAAATTATAATGTTGCAAATTACAACAGCTGTATACTACGGTGTGTTTTTTTAAGAAAGGTATTTCATGTCAATCAGTCGTGATGAGCTAGTTAATATTTTTTCAGTCGTAAGTTTTTTAGCACATGCTGAAAGGGATGTCCACGTAGCTGAAAAGAAAGTCCTGATTGCTGTTTTCAAAGCTGCAGGAATCACACAGGAAGAGCAGGAAAAAATGAAATCAAACACTTCTCTGGAAGAGATGTTAAAACACATTCAGTCAGTAGAAACAAAGCACACACTGGTTGAATTAATGGCTTTAGTGGCAGCATCTGACGGTGTATTTGAAGACGAGGAGCGTGTTATCATCAAAAAAATTATGAAACGCATTGGAGTTGCGGACGATCATCCATATTTCGACGATAATAATCTTGACGTTCCTACAGTTCGTGCCAATGTCGGGAAAATATTGAATTCAATAAAAACTTTAGCACCCAAGCCCTGAAAAATTTCTAATACACGGCGTATTATAATTTTAGAATGTATTTCAATACATGCTTACAAACTATACCTAAGTAGTGGGCTTTTGTAAAGAATCCTGAGATTGATAACGGAAGAGGTGAAATTTACGGGGGGATGCAGGCGGATATTTTATATCCGCCTGCATTTTAGAGATCTTTATAAAGAAGCAGTTTAGATTCGCGTTTCCGTTTCAAAGTCTATGTGCAGTTGGCTCATGATACTGTCCGATGTTTCAGTGTAAGAGTCATCCAAAGCAAGATCATTTTTCAGTAAAAATCCATTATCATTGTATTCTATCTTTTTGATCACACCACCTTTTTTAAGAAAGCGGGCCATCGCTTCACTTACTTCTTCATGTGAAATATTTTTTGCTTTTTTAGCCATTTTTTCCTCAATAATTAAAGTTTTATCCTATATTAACTCAGCAGGTCCGTTTATTACTATAATTTTACGTCAACTTTTGACCCTTTTCGCACCTTGCTGAACCATTTGAAGTAACGATTTACATTTTGTTAGCACTCACTTTACAAGAGTGCTAGTAGTTTGTCAAGCTTTTTCTTTAAAAAATGCATTTTTTTACTTTTTTTCTTCTAAGGTGTTATTTGATGCAGAAATCACAGGATAAGTCAGTCTGTCCAAAAGCAGTCTGTACCATCTAATACCAAGTGTATGAGCAATCCAATAGCAATAATTCGTAAACGAGGAGAAAAAAGTGACACAAGATAAATTCCAATGGCAGGCCAACTATGGAGAGGATGAAAACCTAGACTGCAACGGTTTGGATCAAAAACAGGTTCAGCTAGAAGGTGATCAAAATCTACTGCGAAAGTCAGTGCCATTATAATAAACGGCCGTAGCCATAGTTCTCTCCAAGCAGTTTTAGCTACTATGAACGGTACCAAAAAATGAAGAATAATGTGAATGATTGAACGTTCCATTATGTTATCTATGATTATGGATTATTAATTTCAGATTAGTACAACCGAAATCCTGCTTAAATTTCATCCTCAGAAAAACAGATCACATCTCGAATATTTTGTACACCGCAAAGCCACATAATCAAACGGTCAACTCCCAAGGCCATTCCTGAACTCTCGGGCAATCCCTGCTCAAGGCTTTTTAGTAAATTTTCATCAAGTGGTACTCCAGAACGGCCCTCTGCTTTCCTGTTTTCCAAGTCTTGTTCAAATCGCCTACGTTGTTCGGATGCATCAGTCAATTCTCCAAATCCATTGGCCAATTCCATACCGTCGGCATATAGTTCAACTCGATCGGCAAATCCTGGGTGCTCAGGACAATGACGGGCAAGACTGGCCAGTGGAAGTGGCCAACTATATACAAAAATTGGAGATACTATTCCTAAATCTGCTTCAAAATGATTCCAAAGTTTGAAAAACATTTGCTCATAATCAAGAGATTCTGTGAGTTTTGATGCAGGATTAAACTCAGCTTTTGATTCATAAAATCCTGCAAGTTTTGCTTTTTCTCTTAAGCGATCAGCATTTTCAGAACCATCCAAAATAATGTCCAAATGTTTTTTAAATAATTCACTCACTGTTACACGAGGCCATGGTGGTAATGGAACTTGTTCAGGAAAGCTTTGTGCTGAAACCGTTTCAGTAAGATGCTTAACCATTTGCTCAATATCCGACATCAGCTTTGCCAGTGGTTCGTTTGTACGATACCACTCGAGCATTGTAAATTCGGGATTATGCAAAGGTCCGGATTCGTTTTTGCGAAAACAACGCGCAAATTGGAATATTCTCTTAAAACCACCTGACAACAAACGTTTCATCTGAAATTCCGGAGAGGTAATTAAATAACCGGAGCTGGTTTTTTCGGGGAAAAATTGTGCTTCCGGACTTGGTGCACGAACCAGAATAGGAGTCTCTGTTTCTAGAAAATTTTGTTCTTCAAACCACTCCCTGATACCGCGTAAGATTCGCTGACGAGTCCGGAGCAACTCCATTCTTGAAGGATTATTTGCCGGACGTCTCCAGCGTAGCAAGTCACTCTCTGCATCAAAATTAAAAGCATGATTTTTTATTTTTACTATTTCGATCTCACTTTCTTCAGTCACTCCAAAAGAAATTAATGCACCATTTTTAATTTTTTCTTTCTCTCGAAACGACAAAGGCAACAACTGATCTTCAACTAAAACCAGGATACTGTAAAAATACTCGGGAGATGATCCTTGAGATTGTTCAGTCTCGAAAGAGACTTCTATGACTCGGCCATTATAGTTCCCGGATAACAGCGAATTGCCGAATATTTTTGAAGATCCGGACATGATCGGATACCTAAAGAAAAACTTTATTTGAGTTCTGGCTGGAGTATTGAGAGCGAATTTGAAGTTGTTCTAGGCTTTGACTCTTTCAACATATTCACCTGTTCGAGTGTCAATTCTAAGCTGATCACCTTCATTAACAAATAATGGTACATTAACTGTGTATCCGGTGGAAACCATAGCTGGTTTTGAGGCACCTGTGACTGTGTTTCCTTTTTCACCGGGTGCAGTTTCTGTAACTTCCAAAACTACAAAATTCGGCAAAGTTAAGCCAATAGAACGCCCCTTGTAAAAACTCACTTCAATCATCATGTTTTCTGTCAAATAATTCGAAGCATCACCGACAACGCTGCTTTCCAAACTTACTTGTTCGTAGTTACTGTTATCCATGAAATGAAATTCTCCATCTCTATATAAGAACTGCATTTCACGGTCTTCTGTATCAGCCGGTTTTAGTTTTTCACCTGACTTAAATGTACGGTCTATCACGGCACCGTTAATCATGTTTCGGATTTTTGTCCGTGTAAATGCAGTCCCTTTTCCAGGTTTTACAAACTGAAAGTCCACCACCACAAATGGACCACCATCCAGTTCAACTCGGAGACCTTTCCTGATATCTGATGTTTCGTACATTTAAATCTTTCGTTGATTATTATTTAAACCTGAACTTTGTGTTGTTTAAAACAAACATAAAATGCTCTGCATTTACAGAAAAACTTTTGCAGATAGACTGAAATAATCGGTTTGATTCATTTTCCACATATGCTTATTCCTGATGTGTTATCTTAGTACAGGCACCAAAACAAATCGAGCTTAATATGCAAAAACTTCATCAATGTACAATTCTGAAACTCCTCAACTTCCTGCTTCCCAGGCCTCTTTTCGAATGCTGTTCTTCAGAAATAACCAGCACTAAATCTGTTCACTGAATTTCAGCGTGGCAAGACCTGTTTGGTATTCAAATCCCGAACATTTACATTGATTTAGGTAGAATAGTGGTTAGTCCATGATAATTACTTGTACTCTAAAAACAAGCAGAGTAGTGTAAAAATTCCAGTAAATTATTTGCTAACGCTACAAAAAACATTAATGAACTCACCTGTCATCTCTCGATTAGCCCCGACTCCTAGCGGCTATCTTCATCTTGGCAATGCTTTTAATTTTTTGCTGACATGTTTGCTTGTAGATTTTATGGATGGGCATCTTCATCTACGAATAGATGACCTCGACGAACCACGAGTAATGCAGTCTTCTGTTGAAGATATTTTTGTGCAGTTGGAATGGCTCGGCATCAAATACGATTCCGGACCTTCAGGACCTGACGAGTTATTCTCAAAATTCTCACAACGATTACGCTTGGAGCTTTACCATGAATCACTTGAACTTCTTCGCAAATCCGGACACCTGTTTGCCTGTGAATGCTCCCGTTCAGAAATCAGACAAATATCTTCAAACGGAAACTATCCGGGAACTTGCCGTAACAAAAAACTCAATTTACTGAAAGGTAATCAGACTTGGCGGATCCTTGTTCCTGTGCAAACTCTTGTCTGTTTAAAAACATTTACAAACAAAATAGAGAAAATCGACGTTTCCAGGGAAATGGCTGATTTTGTAATAAAACGGAGAGATGGACTTCCAGCTTATCAGCTTGCGTCCATCATGGATGATCTGGAACTTGGAGTAAATCTTGTAGTCAGAGGATATGATTTGAGGTCTTCAACTGGTGCACAACTTTATCTTGCGAAATGCTTAAACGATTCTATCTTTCCTGAAACGCGCTTTGTACACCATGTGTTACAAACAGATGATGCCGGAGACAAACTATCAAAATCAAAAGGAGCTCATTCTATACAAATGTTACGGGAAAAACACCGGAATCCAACTTGGATTTATCAGGAAACCGCAAAGTCGCTAAATCTTCCGTTTGAAGAAATTCAGACACTTGAAGATTTGAAAGAAGTGTTCCGGAGTATTATGATTCTGAAAGACGGGCCGAATTCAATATTGGACCACAAAAATTGAAATCAAACAATAAATTCGATTTCCAATATTTCGACCTCAATTTTCCCTTTGGGTATTGGAATGGTGAGAGTATCACCAACAGACTTTCCGATCAAAGCACGGGCAATAGGTGAGGAAATAGAAAGTTTATTTTGTTCAAGATCTGATTCGTCATCACCTACCAGCTGATAGATTTTTTCTTTGTCTGTATCAACGTCCACAAAAGTAACAGTTGCTCCAAACACTATCTTTTCACCAGAAAGTTTAGCAATATCAATCACATATGCGAGAGCCAGCTTTGCATTCAATTCCTGAATTCTTCCTTCAATAAAGCCCTGTTGTTCTTTGGCAGCATGGTATTCAGCATTTTCCTTTAGATCGCCGTGTTCTCTTGCAGTAGAAATAGCATTCACCACAGCGGGCCGATCTATACTGGTCAATTCTTTGAGTTCGTTTTTTAATTTTTCGTAACCCTGAATGGTCATAGGGTAAGATTCGCTCATTTGAAATATCTTTTTAAGAATTTAAAATTACTGAAAAAATAAGTGACCGGAGTCGATGGGGAATAACAGAAGATATAAGGTAGACTGATGAAAGCAAAAAGGCAAGTTAGGAAATTCAGCGAAAATTAGGCATCACCCAATCGTATTGTTCGCGGAAAACTGAGATCAGTTCACCACGGTCGTCATCCGGCATATTGCGTCGAATCACCCTGGCTAATGCCGTGTTCATTTCCCATAAATTCTGCATTGCATTGTAATGAGAAACCCTTCTATCCCAGCACTTTTTCACCCTCCTGGATTCATAAACTGAATCTGTTGCTGCATAGAAAGCCAGATAAAGTTGATTGTCACTTCGTTCCTCAAAATACAAAGCCAAACCGGTCTTGGCACCCTCGTGCAGGTTAAAGGCCCGTTCAATTGCACGGTCAGCACAAGAAGTAGGAGTAGTATTTTCTTTGGTAAAACCGACCAATTTTGAGCATCCGGAACCAAAAAATATAATTCCAGAGAAAATAACTAACCAAGATGTTTTTTGTGAAATATTGATCATTTTCATCTTTGTACTATGTTGAAAAAAGTGTTGCTCAAAAGGCATACAAATCAGTAATGCTATTACATAAAATTCCTGAGCAAATGAACTACTATTAATCTCGGCAAATTTTCATGAAACTTTAGTAAAAATTCAATCAATTTTCTTTTCACACGATTGTAATGTTCAATTTTGCCAAATTTTCCACCTCACCTTCCAGTATATCACCACATTCCAGGGGGCCAACTCCGGCGGGTGTGCCGGTAAAAATTAAGTCTCCTGGACACAGTTCAAAAAAACTTGAAAGGCTTGAAATAACTTCTGCAACAGACCAAATCATATCCGAAATATCTCCCTGCTGACGTATCTCTCCGTTTACAGATAGAGTAATTTTACCTCGCTCTATGTGACCAACTTCCTCCACCTTATGCAAATCAGAACAAGGAGCAGATCGGTCAAAACCTTTGGCTGTAGCCCAGGCCTGCCTTTCTTCTTTGCTTACTTCTGCAGGTCACGACGTGTCAAATCCAGTCCTACTGAATAAGCAAAGACATAATCCAGTGCCTCTGATGCTGGAATGTTTGTACCATTTTTCCCAACAGCCACGATCAGTTCTACTTCATGGTGCAAATTAGCAGTTGCCATAGGATACGGCAATTGAGTACCTTCCGGACAAACTGCATCTGCAGGTTTGCTGAAGAAAAAAGGCGCTTCTCGTTCCGGATTTGCTCCCATCTCCCGAACGTGATTCGCATAATTTTGACCCACACAATAAATTCGATGGACCGGAAAACTATCTCCCGTGCCTGTAACATTCACAGTCGGGGCTTCCTGCACCTTGAAAACGGTTCCCATTTCTCACCCTTTAAATTAGTAATAATTATATTTGATTCTCTCTCCCTGTATTTCCGGGAACTGGTTCAATCATTCTGCTTCTGTGATGAATGTTTGTCAATATAGATCGTTGCATTCTTTCCCTTTTCTGCTTATGCTTTAGTATTTCAACAGTTGACAATCGCACTTTTTTGAAGGCAAAGAAATTTACTAATTCTCCCTGCTAAGTCTGCTGATTCACAGGTGCTGAGTCATCCGAAAGATAATCTAATAATGAGCGGAAATTCATGCTAAAATATACACTCACAATTCAAATTAGCTGGGGACATTGTGATCCCGCAAAAATTGTGTTTTATCCAAATTATTTCATTTGGTTTGATCAGAGTGCCCATCTTTTGTTTGACAAAGCCGGTGCGAATATGGGGGATTTAATGAAACAATATGGCGTTGTCGGCCTACCGATCGTAGATGCTCATGCTGAATTTATTTGTCCTTCTAAATATGGCGATGTGATTGAAGTTACCAGTTGGATCAGTGAGTGGCGGGCAAAAACAATGATTGCATCCCACGAAATTCATAACAACGGACAACTTTGCGTAAAGGGTACAGAAGTAAGGGTGTGGGCCAAACCACATCCTTCAAACCCAAAACGCCTACAGGCTCAGGTCATTCCGGATTCCATCAGAGCCTGTTTTGATGTATAAGTCTTGTTTATTTACGGATTTACTGAAATCCTTAAATTTCTGGATTTTGCAGATGGAGCATCTTGAATGCAGAGTAAAAACTCTTGATCAGGCCTGCTTCTCTGCAAGCAATGCATGTACAGCAAAATAAATTCTATGAAATTGAAACAAATTTTTCAAAAGCCCAGTCTCACAAGTTTGGCAAAAACCTGTGGTTGAGCATCAAAATTCAATCCGGTCGGATTGAAAAAAATGCTGGCTTCTTTACCTCAAAATAATGACCCTAATGTGCTCGTTGGTTTTGACACCAGTGATGATGCAGGAGTGTATCTTTTGAATGATGAACAGGCTCTTGTTTTCACAGCTGATTTTATCACACCACCGGTTGATGATCCTTATTTATTTGGACAAATTGCCGCAGCCAACTCTCTAAGTGATGTTTATGCTATGGGCGGCAAACCTTTGTCCTGTCTAAATCTTGTAGGCTTTCCTTCCGGAAAACTTGAAGATGAGGTGCTGGAAAGGATTGTTGCAGGTGCTCTGCAAAAAATCACAGAAGCAGGTGCAGTTCTATTAGGAGGACATACCACTGATGACGATGAACCAAAATTTGGACTGACTGTAACAGGGTTGGTGCATCCTGAAAAAATTTGGAGAAATATCGGTGCTCAGCCTGGAGATCAGTTGATTTTGACGAAGGCAATTGGCAGTGGCGTTTTATTCAATGCTAATCTAAAAAATTTAGTTTCAAAAGAAGCGCTTCAGGATTGTCTGGACTCCTTAATTGAACTAAACAAAGCTGCGGCTGAAGTATTGGCGAACTACGAGATACACGCAGCAACTGATATCACTGGATTCGGTTTTGCTGGTCATTGCATGGAAATGGTGCCCGGTTCTGACTTAACATTGAACATCACACTTGATGATATCCCTATTTTGAGTGAAGCCAGGGAAATGTACGAGCGTGGTGTAAGTACCGGTGTAAATGAAACCAATCGCAGTTTGGTTGAAAAATACTGGAAATTTCCTGAAGGAAGTGCACCGATACTGCAAGAATTAATGCTGGATCCACAAACCAGCGGCGGCCTTTTGGTCGCAGTTCCGGAAGACGAAACTACCCCAATTCTAAAAGACCTGCATAATGTCGGAGTGTTTCCCTCTGCTTGTATCGGTTACGTCAGCAATTTTAGTGAAGCAAAACTCATTTTTACATAACACTTCCGCTGACAGGCTAATAAATTCTCCTTGTATATAGTTTAAGAATAGTGCTTGATAAAATCTTATTATAGACTTATTATATAAGATTATATTTTTTTTATTATTTCTATACAAATCCCATAAAAAAACAGATTAGCTAATGAATCCTGCATCTCAAAAAGTTCTTGAAAATACAAGAAACATCGGTATTTCCGCTCATATCGACAGCGGAAAAACAACTCTCACAGAGCGTGTTTTATTCTACGCCGGCAAAATTCACAAAATTGAAGAGGTTCGTGGAGGAGGTGCCGGAGCAACCATGGACTACATGGAACTGGAAAAAGAAAAAGGTATCACGATTACTTCTGCTGCAACAACTGTGGAATGGAATGATACAAAAATTAACATTATTGATACTCCCGGACATGTTGATTTTACAGTTGAAGTTGAGCGATCACTACGTGTTCTTGATGGAGCGATTATGATCCTTTGTGGTGTGGCCGGTATTCAATCTCAGTCGATCACAGTAGATCGTCAGATGAAACGTTATCGGGTTCCGCGACTTGCATTTATTAATAAATTGGATCGAATGGGTGCAAATCCCCATAATGGTATTAAGGGTATTCGAGACATTCTTGATTTGAACGCAGTAGCCATGCAACTGCCAATCGGACTTGAGGAAAATCACAAAGGAGTGGTTGACCTGATCACAATGAAAGCTATTTATTTTGACGGTGAGCATGGTGATGATCTGAGGTTTGAGGAAATTCCGGATGAGATGAAATCAGATGCCGAAAGTTACCGGGCAGAAATGCTGGAAGCCGTTTCCATGTTTGATGATCAAATGATGGAGGATTTACTGGAAGAAAAAGAAATTGCAGAAGAAAGCATCCATGCTGCAGTAAAAAAAGGTGTACAGTCTTTGGAGCTATGCCCGGTTTATATGGGAAGTGCTTTCAAAAATAAAGGTGTTCAATCACTTCTTGATGCTGTGATCAGCTACCTCCCATCGCCACTCGAAGCTGCTTCAACTAAAGCAACTGACATTAAGACACAAGAAGAAGTTCTTTTGAGTTGCGACCCGGATAAACCGACTGTAGCAATGGCTTTTAAGCTAACAGAAGAACAATTTGGACAGTTGACATATACCAGGGTTTACCAGGGCAAACTATCAAAAGGTGACCAGGTTACTAATTCCAGAACCGTCAACAAGATGCGTGTTGGCCGTATGGTAAGAATGCACTCCAATGACCGTGAAAACATTGATGTTGCAGAAGCCGGAGATATAATTGCAATGGTTGGAGTTGATTGTGCTTCTGGAGATACTTTTTGTGGTGAGGGAATCCGTGTTTCCTGTGAATCTATTTTTGTTCCGGATGCCGTTATTTCTCTTGCAGTAAAAGGTAAAGATAATGAACAGCACATGAAATTGAGTAAAGCGCTTGGGCGTTTCATGCGAGAAGATCCTACTTTTCACGTTTCCTCTGATGAAGAATCCGGAGATACGATTATCTCGGGAATGGGTGAACTGCACCTTGATATTTACATTGAAAGAATGCGTCGGGAATTTGAAGTGGATGTTATTGTTGGTGCTCCGCAAGTGAACTATAGAGAAGCAATCACGACAGCAGCGGATTACGATTATTTGCATAAAAAACAAACTGGTGGTTCCGGACAATTTGCAGGAGTCACAGGATCAATTGAACCGTTGCCTTTGGATCATGAAGAAGGTTTTGAATTTGAGAACAAAATTTTTGGTGGTTCAATCCCGTCAGAACACATTGGTGCATGTGAAAAAGGTTTCAAGGATGTGATGGAAAAAGGTCCCCTGGCCGCATTCCCAATGGTTAATATTAAGGTTACACTAAATGAGGGAAGATACCACGATGTTGATTCAAGTGATTTAGCTTACCAATTAGCAGCACGTTACGCCATGCGCCAGGCTGTTGCAAAGGCAAATCCGGTACTGCTGGAACCAGTCATGAAAGTTGAAGTGGAAACTCCAAGTGAGTATCAAGGTTCAGTGATAGGAGACTTGAGTTCCAGGCGAGGTGTGATTTATGGCTCAGATGTAAAAGGTGACGACACCGTGATTAATTCTGGTGTGCCTTTAGCGGAAATGTTTGGTTATGCAACAACTCTTCGCTCCATGTCTGCAGGAAAAGCAAATTACACAATGGAATTTGAGAAGTATGCAGAATGTCCTTCCTTTGTGCAGGAAAAAGTAATCAAGGAGCGGCAGGAAAAACTCAAGGAAAAAGAAGGTTAAGCCTGATAGAATTCTTCAATTTTCTCCACAACCGATTCCTGCATTTGCCGACTTAATCCGGGATAAACAGGCAAAGCAAGTACCTCCTCTGCTGCCGTCTCAGAAACCGGGAAGTCTCCTGCTTTACCGCCTAAATCCAGAAAACATTCTTGCAGGTGAAAAGGAAGTGGGTAATATACCTCTGCTGAAATTTCGTTTTCTGCCAAAAATGATTGCAATTGATCACGCTGTTCAGCTCTGATTACATACTGATTGTAGATGTGAGGATTTTGCAGCCTTTTGGAATGCATGACCTGAGGTATACTTATACTCCCACCTAAACTTGTTTCAGCAAACAACTTGTTGTAGTACTCAGCATTATCCTGACGCTGGTTGTGCCAGTGGTTCAGGTGTGGTAGTTTAACACGTATTACGGTTGCCTGAATGGGGTCAAGGCGAAAGTTTCCTCCAATCACACGATGGTAATATTTTCGCTCGCCTCCATGAACTCGTTTGAGACGCAACTTTTCTGCTAGTTCAGGTTCATTGACTGTGACAATCCCACCATCTCCAACACCACCTAAATTTTTTGAAGGAAAGAAGGAAAAACAGCCAAAATCACCCAAACTGCCTGCAGGCCTCTTTTTCCCATCAATCTCGCACTCTGCACCAATTGCCTGTGCACCATCTTCAATAACAGGAATTTCAAATTCAGCAGCAATATTTAATATTGCTTTCATGTCTGCACATTGGCCGTAGAGATGAACCGGAATAATGGCCTTTACTCGTTTCCGGGTTTCCTTATCCATTTCTGCCAAAGTCATTCTCACACATTCCGGATCAATGTTATATGTTTCCGGATCAATGTCTACAAATACCGGAGTCGCATTCAGACGGGCGACAACGCCGGCAGTAGCAAAGAAAGAAAAATTACTAGTCAACACAAGATCTCCAGGCCCAACGTCTAAAACCATCAGTGAAAGCAAAAGGGCATCAGTTCCGGACGATACTCCTACTGCGTCCGCAGTACCGCAATATTCAGCAATTTTTTTTTCCAGGCTGTCAATTTCAGGTCCCATAATGTAGCGGGTTGAATCAATGACTTGAGTAACAGCTTCAATAATTTCATCACGTAACTCCTCCAAAGGAGGACGCAGATCGAGCAATGGTACTTTCATAATTTTTTGATGGGCTTTTGGCAATTATCGAATTGGATTGAACTGGAAAAAATTTGATTGTAAATTTATCAAAATAAATCTGAAAAATCAAAATCAAACAAGAACCCAAATATCATATAGTGCATGAGTATAGGCTGTTATGGCAAAGCCGCGCATGAAATAAAGGACAGTGAACAATAATCCTGCAACCCAGCGAAACATGAAACTGTACCACTGCCATTGATCAGCCATAGTTCCAATATAGTGACTAATTGAGAAAAGGAATGAGGCAACTAAAACAGAAGCAACGGCTACACCGATCTTGCTTTTCAAGAAAGGTTTCAAGAGTAAAAAAAGCAGGTTGAGCAATAGTACTCGAAAAATGATCTCTTCAAATAAACCTGCTCCCAAGGAAAGTGCAAAGTTCTGAAGCGGACCATTTCCAGGTCCTCCGGAAGACAGCCCACTCACCCGTAAAATTGACTGCAGCAGGCCTCCAAGAAGGAGGCTATAAACAAAAGCCTCTGCGAGCATCAGTGCAAAATAATTAACCTTAAGCCGAACTCCGGTAGAATAAGATTTTGCTAACGGAATCAAAGCGAATAAGATGCCGATCATCACAAAAGTCAGGTGTTGCGCTTGAAGATCGAAGGCCATTAGAAAAGTCCGGATCCACATATCTGCGGCATTCCTGAGACTCCAATAACGGGATTGTGTCAGAATAACCAGTATTTCGTATGCCACCAGTAACGGCAGCGCTGCAACAACAGAATAATAAGCTGAGCGTGAAAAACGCCAATAATTACTCATGGATTCCTGTTCTGGATATCAAGATGTATGTAATTGAAAGCTTTAAGCTGAATATTAATAAACAAGTGTGATATTTAGACTTTTAACGAGTTTATCAATTTTGGACACACTTCAGAAGCGTGTAACTTGGACGGAATCAATAAATTTTAGTTCTTTGAGTTTGTTGGCTAAATTATTAGTCTCTGAACGCTTTATTTTACCAACACGAACTCGATAAAGAGTTTTATTTCCTGCAGTATGTTTAAAAATAAAAGCATCTTTAAAACCGTTTTGCTTAAGTTTTTCAAGCAGATTTTTAGCATTTGCATGCTTTCGTGAAGCAAAAACCTGGATAGTGTAAGTTGCATCTTTCTTTGATTTGACTACAGGAATTTTAACATTATCCGGTTTTTTAGGAACGACAGTTTTGGGAACAGGAACAGATTTTTTAACCACAGTCTTTTGTTCAGAAGCAGGACTATCCGGTGCTTTAACTGTTGGAGTTTCTGTTTTTGGTACTTTCGGTGAGGCTGAATCTGGTGTTTTTGTAGCTTTAGTTAGTTCAGTTGTTTTCTTTTTCAAGTCACGTAACTCTTCCATGTCGAACGAATCTTGGTCTTTTTTTCGCTCACTGAGTCCAAAAAACTTCAGTTCTTCCTCTGACAAAGGCTTATCTGCAGAAATATCTGTGTCTGCAACAGAACCTTCTGGGGGACGCTGCATGCTAATGCCGGTTGTCATTCCTAAATAAAAAGCTGCAACCAGGCTGAAGGCACTCAGAGTCAACAAAAGCACAACAACTGAAAGCGTCAGTTGAATTCGAAAAACTTTTTTCCCTTTTGATTCTGGCATTTCAATTTTGTAACAAGTTTACTTTCATTGAAACAGGACCGTTATTCCACAGACCCTTGATAGAGGTGGTTTCAAGATGTTTTTTCAACATTTTAAGAAAAACCTCCCGTTTTATTTCTCTCGCACCCAAACTCAACAGATGTGGTGTTGTCATTTGACAATCAATCAGTTTAATACCTACTCGTTGAGAAAAATCTGCCAAGGCAACTAAAGCCACTTTGGAGGAATCGTTCATTGTACTGAACATAGATTCACCAAAAAAACATTGTCCCATTGAAATTCCATAAAGACCTCCGACCAATTTCCCATCAAGCCAGCTTTCAACAGAATGTGCAAAACCCTCCTGATGCAACTCAGTATAGGCTTGCTGCATTTCCGGAATTATCCAAGTTCCTTCTCCCTGCTTTGTCCTGACATCAGCACAAGATTTTATTACTTCCTGAAATGCAGTATCGAAACGAATTTCAAACTGTTCCTTGCGCAGGACTTTGCGCAGACTGCGTGAAATTTTTAATTCATCCGGAAATAAAACTAAACGCGGATCAGGGCTCCACCACAATATTGGTTGACCTACTTCATACCAAGGGAAAATTCCTCTCCGGTATGCACCAAGCAAACGCTCTTTAGTCAGATCTCCGCCAACAGCTAATAAACCGTCATCTTCCGCCTCTTCTATTGGTGGAAACAGGGGTATTTCAGGAATCAGCTGATAAACCGGCATGGCAACATTATGGAGATCTTTGCTTATTTTCTAGGGCTTCAGTTAAACTAAAATTAAGCACAGGCTTACTCACGGTTACTCACGCGTATCAGTAGAAAAAGGCAATTCTCATGCCATAAAAAGGGGGATTTGAAGGAAATGAAAATATATGTAAAAGTTGCGTTATTTGTTTCCATCAACGCTTCACCAAGTTATCTTTCTAAATTCGCAAAATTTTTCCTATTAAATATAGAAGCTTTATCTGCGTCTCTGTTCTTGCTCATTAAGGAGCATTTAAAAATGCATGTAAATTTGCAATCTCCTTATCTAAATGAGGCTGTAAAGGCATTATTTTGGTTGACCTTTTTGGTTTGTAATTTTTTGGATATATTCCGAAATTAATTTTTTTTGAGAGAAGTTCTTTTGAAGACCTGTATATTTGTGGGCCGATACTTCCAGGTTTTTTTGGATTATAATTATGGCAGGAAATGCAGTTGGCATAATAAACGATCTTACCTTTTTCAGGATCACTGCCTAAAGTCAGGGTCTCATTATTTTTCTCAGAAACCACTTCCACATCTGTATCAGTTTCTTTGAAAATGTTTAGGTCACAACTTGTGAGCAATAAAAACAAAATGAGTATAGAACAAAAGCGGGGCATTACTGGAAATGGAATTGAGATTGCCGGTGGAATGAAATCAGTTTACATCTCCCCATATTTAAAAATATGGGGAGATGTAAAGCGGTGGGAGTGGCTTATCTTTAATTATTTCTAACTCCGAACTATTGCGTTCGAAAACAAAGTTAAAAAATAAGCATGATCTAAAGTGCTTAGACCAATAATCCTATAACTCCAAAGAGTACTACTGTCAGGACAAAACCGGAAGTAATTACCCCTTTTACGGAGGCCATTGGTCCGGGTTTACCGATTACTGCATTAATTTCTAGCACCCCGATAATTATAGCGAGGACCCAAAACAGTCCAGAGAAACTTGTACTCTCTGTCACACCAACGGGGAAATGACTTGCCGCACCCATCATTAAAAGCATCGGAATTGAAAACAATGTATTTGTTCTGGATGCCAATGCTGCTTTTGCCGCACATCCTGCAGCATCAGGCAAAGCCTCTCCGCCTTCTGCTACCTGATTTGTAGAAGCGATTACAACTTGCTGTTTCGGCCAGATGATCAACCACACATTTAAAAACATAAATGTTCCAAGAGCGGCACCGGTAAGAATTACAACGCCCCAGGATGTTGCATAAATTTCCCATCCCTTCATACCTTTGGAAATCAAGATCAGTGCACCTGCAAGGAAAGTGAACATGGCGGACCATCTAAACCACCAAAGGGCGCGTGGGACAAGTTTTTGGACTGCCGCGGTTTTGGCGGACGCATCTGTTTCTTTAAACCATTCACCCTGCACAAAATTAAAATAATACAAGAGCCCAATCCAGGTTATGCCTGCGAGCAGATGTATCCAGCGTAACAATAAATACCAACCATCAACCGAGATGATTTCCATAGTGCCTCCTTATTATTAGATTGAAAATTGCATTATAGATTGTTGCCAAACTAATTTCAAGTAATAATTATCGACTTTGAAAAATAATGAATCGGCAAGAGTTGATTAAAGTATTTCCTTCAGAAAAAACTGCATCTGAGGCTAAGTTTTTTGCAGGCAGTAAAATCTTTTTGAGACAGTCTGAAACACAATCAAAGATATGGTTGGAGCATTGTTGTTTCTTAATGTTGAAAAAGAGATAAGCGGTCTGTTGGAAGATTCAGGGCTTCATCTTGTAGTTGTTTGTAACTAACTCAAGCAGTTCTTCAACTCCTGTCTTGGCACAGTGGTGAAATGAATAATCCAGCACACAGTCTGCCAGCAAACCGTACCTTTCATTGCGGAAAGAAAGCAACTCCCTGTAGCATCTCCCCAAGGCGTTTTGGGGACTTTCTCCTTCACGGGGGAGGTATTCCCCTCCCCAGATGACTGGTTTAGGATCCAAGAGGTATGCCTCAAAAAGCTGCTCATGTTTTTCTTCCGGCAGTTTTAGTTGAACAGTCAAGGTCAAATTACGCAGACGGTTGAGTAATTTTTTTTCCAGATAAATCAGACTTCCGGTTGTGTCAACAACAACTTGCTTATCTTTTTGACTGCTGTTTTCCAACTCATCGCAGATCTGAGAGATAACGGCACCTTCAAGTTCAAGATAAAAAGCTTCTGCCTCCGGATATCCTTCTGAAAATGGATGCCCCATCCACTTAGCAAGATTTATTGTGGACTTCCCTTTCTCTTCAAGTTTCTGTCCAAGACGTTCAGCAATTAGATCGTCACAACTATACATTTGGAATCCCAGGCTTTCCATTCTCTTGGACCAGTGCGATTTTCCTGCGCCGGACATGCCAATTAGAGAGAGTTGAACAGCTTCTGTTTTAAGAAGTGTTGGAGGATCCGATAATTCAGACATGGAACTTAAAACTGTAATTTTTTCGGGAATTTAGCAAAATCAGAATGATTCAGCAGAGTGGGATTTTCAGTAAATTCATGTATTGGTCATCGTTCAAACGAAAAATACCATCAACATTTGAAATACTGACACAGACTTCGTTTGGATCAAGTCCCAGAACAACGTGTTTTTCTTCATCCAGTCGAAGAAAATATAAGATTGTCAGGTTTTCCTGCATTTCTTCGTAGTAGAAACCGACCTTGACGATTCCTTCAGAAATAAGACCTTCTATCAAATCCGGAAGCTCTTCTTCGCGATAACCAGGAACGTTCTCAAAGGCACTTGAGAAAGGGAATGTACTGATTGCATATTCAAGTATTGCAGTCTCCAATTCCTGTTCCACAACAGAAGCATTAATTTTTTCGCAAGCAGTTTCTTCTGCAGTACATGTTTCTTCTCTTATACCTCCAACCTCCATACATCCCTTCACTGAACGACTTTTTAGTTTCTAAACCGAGACCTGCGATTCTTTTATGCTATTCTGTTCTTTCGGCAATTTAAAGTTTTTTCCTTGAAAGCCCAAATTTATTTATTTTAGCCGGCCAAAAAAGCCAATACTCCGCTCCACCAGAAGAAATGTAGATACTGATAGGATAAGCAAAATGACTGCTACTGCAGATGCATAAGAAAAGCGATATCCTGAAATCGCTCCATAAATTTCAAGTGGAAGCGTACGTACGGTTTCATCGGCAATCATCATGGTGGAATTTAGTTCACCCAGAGACAGTGAGAAACTGAAGAAAAAGGCGATCAGAAAAGTTTTGCTCAGCCAGGGCCACAAAATTCTGACACCATATTCAAGAGGTTGCTTGCCCAGCATTTTTGATTCTGTGTGCCACTGCAGCGGAATGCTTTCCAGAGTTGGAAGTACAATTCGTATCCAGTATGGACAGGTCAGCAGGGCGTGCATTGCCATCACCACAAAAATTAACGGAACAGTCCCAGCCAGATGCCCCTGATAAAAATGGAACCATGCCACACCAAAAACGACTGTTGACAGCGCAATCGGGAAGAGAGTCAGCATTTCCCAAAAACGCCTCTTTACACCTTTTCGGTAGGCAATTATACTTACCAACCCAAGACCAGATATGGAAGAAATAAGTGCGCTTCCGAGTCCGATTCGCAAAGAGTTCCAAAGAGATGAAAGAAAATAATTATTTTCTCGCCAGGTAAAAAGCTCGCTGTACCAATACCAGGTGTAAATCCATTCACCATGTTCAAACTTGCGGAATGAATCCATCAGGATGGCAAACAAAGGTCCCAGCGCAAAGATCAATACTAACAAAATCCAGCACAAACCAAACCATGCTTTCATGGATCGGTTCCTCAGTTTTTCCGGAAGCCAGCTCTTGCTTGCAGATTCCTGGTCAACTCTGCGATCCCTGCCTTTGAGCATAATTGCCATGCCGATTAAACTCAATCCTCCCTGTAAAAAAGCTAAACTTGCTGCACCTGAGAAATCAAGTTCAATACGTGCCAGTTGATAAATCAAAACCTCAATTGTCGTGTAACGGATACCACCTCCGAGTACTAGAATAATTGCAAAACTATTCATACAAAGTAAAAAAATAAGCACAAAGGCAGAGCCGATTGAAGGCATCAGCAAGGGTAAAGTAATGCCGAAAAAACGCCGCATATTCCCGACACCAAGTGAACTTGCGGCATGATGGTATTTCAATGATATTCGCTCCCATTGATCTCCAATGATTTTCATAGCCAACGGAAAATTATAAAAAACATGTGCAATCAAAATTCCTGTTAACGAATAGAGAAAATGTACCTGAGGTTCATCCGTTCCGAGTATGGTCATCAGTCCGCGATTGATCCAGCCGTTGTTGCCATAAAACAGCACCATTGCCAAAACCACCAAAATCGAAGGCAGAATGAAGGGCAGGTAAGTCAGCAGACGAAACCAGCGCTTCCCCGGAAAGTTATAGTATGTTAGCAGCCATGCTCCGGGAAGTCCGACAAGAATCGAAAGTAGCGCGCTTAAAAAAGCCTGATAGAGGGAAAAGCCAATGACCCGCAAATTCCATGGATCACTCAAAAACTCCTTAAAAAATTTCCACTGCAAAAAACTTTCTTCCGGATGCAAAGGATTGTTACCGGAAAGAAAGCTCAAAAGGGGCCAATAAAAACCTGCTCCAAGCAAGAGCAGTGCGGATATTTGCAGAAGCCTAAGAGGATGTGGTTTCACGATTGGATATGGGTTACTGCGACATTGTCCGGGACCATTCTTTCAACCATTTTGAGTTTTGCTGGTTGACTCGCGCTGGATTCAATTCCGGAGCTCTTTTTGGTTGCGGTGCAATTCGGAAAGAATCCGGAAGCGGCTGGTGCTGGATCACCGGGAACATCCAGTTTGTCAAAGGGATCGCGTTTTGAAATTTTTCGGAAAGCATGAAATCAATAAACTCACGTGCCCGTTTGATCCGTTTTGTCCCTTTGAGAATTCCCGCAAATTCTATTTGTCGGTAATGTCCATCCTGAAAAACAGCAGCCCTGTAACGTTCAGTTTTTTCATACTCCAAGTGATATGCGGGACTGGTTACGTAGCTCAACACAATCGGTACCTCGCCCTTGGTGAACATACCATAAGCCGCAGACCAGCCATTGGTCACAGAGAGTAAATTTGGCTCTAACTTCTTCCAGTAATCAAGGTAATCTTCTTCACCAAATACTGCTATCGTCCAGTGCAGCATCGACAAGCCCGGAGAAGAAGTTTTCGGATTTTCAATCACAATTTTTCTTCTGTATTTTGGATCAAGTAAATCCTGCAGACTGTTTGGAGGATTTTTTATCTTTTGACTATTGTAAACAAAGGCAATGAAACCATAATCAAACGGGGTCACACGGTGTTTTTTGTCAACACGTAAATCTGCTGGAACTTGCTCCAAAAGTGGCGAACGGTACGGTTCCCACAAATCATAGCTAAATGATTTTTCGAGTTCGCTGTTATTCAAGCCCAGCAGAATATCGGCTTTCGGATTTGCTTTTTCCAAAATCACACGATTGAGCACAGTTCCGGAGTCGCCCGGAGAAACAACTTTTAGTTTGCAGGCACATTGTTTCTCAAAACGTTTAAAAACGACAGGACCCGGTCCCCATTCGCTGTTGAAAGAGTCGTAAGTGTAAATGGTTAATTCCGCTCCCCATGTTGGATTAATGAAAATTCCCACAACAATGAGCAACATGGGTAAAACGGACAATTTTATAGATTTCATAACAATCTCCGGAACAATAATTTTTGAAAGGAAAGGCTCCGGACACTCCGGAAACTCACTTAATAAAATTTTCGCAGGGATGACAAAGAGGGGGTATTGGAAAGACGGTTGCAGAAACCGCCAAACAGAAGTGTCGTTTTCCTGCGCCAGCATGATCTGGATCAGGTTCCAAGGGACTTTCTCAGGTGGTTCCTTTATCGGAAACCGCCACCCCTAACGAAGATAGTTTCAGGCTAAGAAAATTCGTAAAAAATGTCAAGTAAAATTTATCATTTTAGTTGTTTTCAAACTACTGGATATGCTTACTGGGAATGATAGTTTGATGTGAAACTGTCAAAGCTATTTCTGCTTATTTTGAAGTTAAAGAAACCAGAACTGACTAACACAAAAAGAAAGGTACGATCCTTGAAGAGATAGAGGCCAGACAATCATTGTTCATACACAACACCAAATTCCATTGGAAGGATAAGGCCTTGCGAAATTTAACTATTTTAAAACGTTATTCCATTATTCACGGAGCATTACTTATTTTCGCTCTGGCAACTACAAACCAGGCGTTTTCTGCAGAGAGCGTAAACCGATACCGTTCCCACTACAAGGCAGCTATACTGGCTGATGCCGAATCCGGACGTATTTTACTGCACGACCGGATGCATCAAAAAAATTATCCTGCGTCACTGGTAAAAATGATGGTTGCGCTGATCGCGCTTGAGGAAATTGAATCCGGACGAATCAGTTTGCAGGACAAGGTAAATATTTCTCGCTGGACCAGCAAAATTGGCGGACACCAGGTTTATTTAAAGCAAGGTGAAGTTTTTAAGTTCAGAGAGTTGATGAAAGCCACAGTCATTTCATCGGCAAATGATGCAGCTGTAGCTGTGGCTGAGCATGTTTCCGGGCAAGTAAAGTTTTTTCTCAAAAAAATGAACGAACGTGCCGATGAACTTGGCATGAAGAAAACACGTTTCTATTCAGTACACGGTCTACCACCAGGACGCGGCCAAAAAATTGATGTGAGCAGCGCATATGATTTGTATTTGCTGGCATTGGAACTCTTAAAGCATCCACTGTACCTTAGTTGGTCCTCAATCCGTCTGGATACTTTCAGAAACGGGACGTTCCAATTATTGAATACCAATCATCGGATGATCCGCAATTATCGCGGCATGGATGGAATGAAAACAGGATATCATCGGCGAGCCGGTTTTAATCTGGTTTCCACTGCAAAGCGGAAAGGACAACGCTATATTACAGTAGTTTTAGGAGCAAAAAATTCAAGATTGAGGAGCAAGGCTACCAAAAACCTGCTCGATTATGGTTTCGAAAATTATTTAAAATATGAGTTGAACAAGAAAGGTGATACTGTTCCATTTTCAGTAAGTGTAGAAAATGGAGAAGCGGAAGGTGTTTCTTTACAGACAACTGATGCGGTCACCATTTTACTGAGTCAGGAAGAACACAAACGACTGGAAATCTGGCCTCAGATCCCCCAACAAATCACGGCACCTGTTAAAGTTGAACAGCAACTAGGCAGCCTCGAATATCGGCTGGATGGCAAATTGTTGGGACAAGTTAAACTGCAAACCGAAAATGCTGTTCCAGTTCAGAGTTTCTTATCCGGGCTTACCAGCATGCTCACAAACTTGAGCGACACAAATTGATTTGATCCTGCAGTTTCCGGGCTGTAGTCCCTGCCTGCTGTGCAAAATCCTCTTTTGAGGAAGCATACAGTATGCTGCGAGAGGTACTGATCAAATATGGAATTTTCGAACCATCATCAGCGTAAAAAAGCGTATTTCTTAAATCCCCTCCCTGTGTTCCAATTCCGGGAATTAGGTATGGCATCCGTCCGGAAATCTCTCGTATTGCAGCTATGTTTTCCGGTCGGGTGGCTCCCACAACTAAGCCTGCATTACCGTAAATATTCCATTCCCGTACTTTTTTTGCAACCTTTAAATGTAAATCCGGAAGCTGAAAGTCGTTGGCTCCAGAATTAGATGTTAAGCACAGAACGAAAACACCACGATCCGGATTATCTAAAAACGGTTCCAATGCATCATGTCCCAGATACGGTGTTACTGTTACCGCATCACAACCAAAAGTTTCAAATACTGCCTTTGCGTACATCCGTGAAGAGTGCCCTACATCCCCCCTTTTTGCGTCACCTATAACAGGAATTTCAGGAGGAATTTTCTGAATTAATTCCTGCAATACTTCCATTCCGGAAGGCCCTAAAGCTTCAAAATAGGCAAAATTAGGTTTAAAAACTGCAACATGATCTTTCGTTTCATTTACAATTTGCAACAAAAATTCTAGTAAACCTTCCTGAGAATGAGGCAGATGCTCTGGGATTTTCCCCCAGACTGGATCAAGGCCAACACAAAGATAGGTCTGTCTGGCACTAACTCGTTTTTCCAGTTTTTTAAAAAAAGTCATGATTTAGTAAACAAAAGCATAAATTTCATTAAGATGCTCTAAGTTTGTTTTGGAGACCATAGTACTGACAACAGCAAATTTGAACTACTAAAACAATGACATTTGCTGTGGCTCCTGTTTTTTGGGTTGGCTGTTCCAGTCAACACTTACCGTTTTAATGCCGCTTCGTGAATCATAATGCAGTTTACCGTTTTCAAGGGCATAAAGATGCACATCACGAGTTACTTCGACATCTACTTTACAATACGCAATGATTTTATCCAGTTTGCCCTCTTTGTACCACTTCAGGGCCTGCAGGCCATCTGCAGATTTTCCGGTTCCAAGTGTTGGGCGTGCAATGGATTCAAGTTTGAGACGGTGACCGAGAAGTTTTTTCAATTCAAGCAGCATGTCAAAATTTTTCAGTCCGGCCAACTCTGTGTGAAGACGGGAACGTTCATGGGAGTCTGCATAGCGGACTCCGGCCACTACTCGATAGTCAAAACCAACATGGTTGAATCCTACAATTTGATCTGCACGATAAAAATGATCGACCATTTCCTTAATTTGGTGTTCAATATAGACATGGAATTTTTCATCGAGTGTGTCCCAAATCACACCTATAGACATTCCCATGTCTTCTATGTTACCCCAGCCGCCAACTTCATCGGCAGAATACTTGGTTTCCAAGTCAAAATAAAGGATTCTATTCATAGCTCAAAATCATTAGTTGTTTGTTGAAAATTGGAAAATTACTACACCTTGTTTGAAGTGCCTCCGGACGCAGATATTTCTCTGATTCGCAGAGCATTCCGCAGAAAAGCTAAATCATGTCATCCGGACTTATTTCAGCAAGTGTCCGAAGAAGAACGTAAACGCCAACAAAAGATCTTCGTACGTCTTTCTCAAGCCTATGAAGTTCTTGCAGATCCGGAAAAACGTAATATTCTGGACCGACAACTTGGAAAGTCTGGTGCAAAAGCTTCACAACCACATGACCAGAAAAATAGAACAAGCTCAAGTTCTTCTTCAAGTAGAAGAGGTTACAAACAAAAACCAGAGTTTCGTGGCAATTCTCATGAATCTGCTACTTTGGAACCGGATGACACTTTAGAAGATTTACTACGGGACGCTGGAGAAATGCTGGGACAATTCGGATTAAGTTTTAGGGATCCGCTGGAAATATTTGTGGACTGGGCACGGCAGATTTTTCAGGAAGTGACTGAGTCCTTTGAAGATAACGCAGATTATAGAACAAGTACAGAAAGTTCAAACCATAAAACGCAGACAAAATCGTATACAGATAAAGATCCGTTAGACAACATTGAAGCAGAATTGGGGCGTTTGAAAAAACAACAAGTTAAGGCAACTTCAAAATCTGCATTTTCTGTTCGTTCAAATATTAAAGACACTGATATTGAACAAGAGTTGCGAAGTATCAAAAAAAAATATAAACTTTGAGCAACTACTTTTTTTCTGAAATTTATGGATATTAACAATAAAGCAAAGATTGTCATTCTGATTCCTTGCCTTAATGAAGAAATAACTATTGGCAAAGTGATCCATGATTTTCAGGATGCAATTCCTGAAGCAAAAATCATTGTTTTTGATAACAACAGTACAGACCGCACCGCAGCAATCGCACGAGAGTGTGGAGCAGAAGTGATCCCGGAATCGCGTCCCGGCAAAGGGCATGTGGTTGCAAGTATGTTCCGGAAAGTGGATGCGGATTATTATGTGATAGTTGACGGTGATGACACATATTCTGCAGAGCATGTCCGGAAACTGCTGGAACCGGTGATGAAAGAACAAGCAGATATGGCAGTTGCTGTGCGTTTAGCAGAATACACCGCAACGTCTTTCCGGCCGCTCCATGTTTTTGGCAACAATCTGGTACGCAGACTGGTCAACTGGATTTTTAAAAGCAACCTCTCCGATATTATGTCCGGCTATCGTGCATATAGTCGGGAACTGGTTCAATCCATTCCGATTCTTTCCTCCGGATTTGAAGTGGAAACAGAAATGACAATTCGGATACTGGATTATGGATTCCGGATTAAAGAAGTTCCATTACCATACCGGGAGCGTCCGGAGGGATCTGTTTCAAAATTGCGAACTTTCCATGACGGTTTTAGGGTGCTTGCAGAAATTGCCAGAATTGCGAAAGCTTACAAACCTTTTACTTTTTTTGGGGGTATTGGACTGGCTTTTATATTGGCTGGAGGAATCTCAGGAATCTGGGTTATTCTGGACTATCTGGAAGATGAATATGTAAACAAGGTCCCAACTGCAATTTTGGCAACTGGATTTATGTTGTTAGGGTTTGGCAGTATGGGGATTGGAATTTTGCTGAACACTATAAGTTACCGTTTTCGAGAAAATATGCGTCAGTTGCACAAAATAATTCGCAGCAGGTGAAGTAATAAGTTTTCAGGTTTCAAGTTCAAATATTGTTTTCTATACCCTGTAAACTGAAACGTGTTACCTTGATTTGGCGTAAGTGTTGCTAAAACTTCCAGCGGTAGGCAATTTTTAACGATTCTTTATTCTGGGCAAATAACCAACCTGCAGGAGATTGCGAAAAACCCGTGGGGGAAGCATCATCCTCTGGACGAGGGGCACCGGGATCCCATACACTACGTGTACCTAGCATAATCCCTATCAATGCTCCTACAACAGTACTGGTGCCTATAGTGCGGAATTGCTGACGAGTGTTGGTTTCTTTTCGAATAAACGCGAACCAGGTGCCAATCATCAACCCGGTTCCTGCACCATAACCTAAGTTAGAGGGGACAGCTTTTCCTTCTTGTGATAATAATTCGCGACGGACAATCAGATCGTCTTTCAAAGTTGATTCACTTTCATCAGAAAACGCACCTTCATCAAGATATTGATCAGTTGAATCAAACTGAGAGTCGAAAGGATCTTGAGGGTCTTGTGTCTGCTGGGTTCCAAAATCTTGAAACCCTCCGGAACCAAAATCACCGCTTTGGAAGTCATTGTCGCCGAACTGCCCAAAACCGAATTCATCGCCTCCATCTAACATGAGAGGATCATCGTCAAACTCCTGTGCTGCTAGATCAACTACAGGCGATACTACACAAAAAAGGACTGTTAAAACTAAAACAAACCGTCGAATGGCGGTAAAGAAGAACATGAAAAAGAGACTAATAATTTTGAAAAAGATTAAAATTTGAAATAGACTTAGACTTTTCAGCTAATTTCACAGTAGCCTAAATGCAATTCTCATTCAAACTCAGAAAAACCGTCTTTAACTCTTTTTTTAGTTAGTAGGTTATTATATTCATATTCCTGCATTTGTTGTTAAAAAAACCGACCAAGCACTCGATGGAATGACCTGTAACGGACATTACTCAAAATATAAATCCTGACTGCTTTTCAATAATGAAAAAACTCAGACTCTGGAAAATAAAATGGATTTTACCTTTCTTTTTTCTATTGATGATCACTGCTTCTTTGCAGGCACAGGAAACAGGACCTTTAATGATGAAGCAGGAGTTGGGGTACACCCTTGGCGGAGGTGTCTTCGGAGCAGGTTTAGGTGTTGTTGTCTGGTTCATGGATCCCCTGAATCCAAACGTCACCTTGAAAAGTACGGTTAAAAACGGTTTCATTGCCGGAACAGCATTGGGTGCATTATTTGGATTTTATATGCTGCAGAACGCAATCATAGTACCCTCAGAATCAACCTTGCCGGAAAATTTGGATCAACTCCTGGGAAAAGACGACCTTTTACGGCCGATTCAAAGTTCAATTATTTCTCAAAATGAAATCAAATCTGTTCAAAATTTCAGGCTCCCTATTTTTGGATTCCGATTTTAGGATACTGTAAATATTTATTTTTACCAGGTACATGAGACAAAGGCTGAAAAGAATATTTGTTATTATTGTTTTACTGGGGTGCATAAATCTTCCTGTGATTTCAGCACAGGAAGAGGTCATTCCACTTGGTGGCCCCAAAAAACCGGTAATGTACTCTGTTTTTTGGAACACACTTTGGGGCTCAGCATGGGGAGCCACTATGGGTTTTTCTTATCATTTAGTTTCAGGAATTCAGCTCAGAGAGTCATTGATTACTTCTACAACAATTGGTGGAGTACTTGGCTACGGACTGGGGATATACCTGGTTGTAGGAGGCTTAAGTTTTGACAAATCCTATCTTCTTGAACTGCCCTCTCCGCAATCTAGTACACAACAACCAAATACAGCTTTCATTGAATCTGAGATGATGCCGCTATATTCTCGTGCAGTAAAACCTGCTCCTTTAAAGTGGGAGGTTCCAATTTTCGCATTCCGTTTCTGAATAATATTTCTTCAACTTATCATGGAATCTCAGGGACTTCAGACCTATTCGTCCTTTCTACATGAAAATCGCAAAGAACTCACGATTCTTCTTTTGTTGGGAGCACTAGCCGGAGCTGCCTATTATTTATTTTCCTTCAGCGAACCACCTGAAAATATTCCTTTTGAAGAAAGAGGTGTGTTGGATCTGGAGCAGATCACAGTAAATGATTACCAATTGGAGCGGAGAAGTTGGAAGCTCAAAGGCAAAAGGGCCGTTATTTCGGAAAAATCCAGTCGTATGCGTATTGAGCAGGTAACGATCTGGGTATTTGTTTCAGACAATTCTTCTGTCAAACCTACACCAAATTTGCCTCTATCAACCAACCTTCCTACTCAGGAGGTTGATCTTTTTATTACTGCAGAGCAGGGCTTGATAGAGTGGGACGATAACAGGGTAACACTTACTGGGAATGTAGTGCTTTTGCGGAATGACGGCTCTGAAGTTCACACAGAAACTGCAATCTATAATGCAAAACAAGAGATTCTTACTATCCCCAAACCGGTGAGGGTATTACGGGAAGGACACACTTTGCATGGAAGCGGCCTCATATACAATGTTTCAAAAGGGGAATTAAATCTTAAACAGCCCGTGTTGTTACGGCATGAATGAGAAGTGCAGAGAGATGAATGAGCGGCAGCCGTTCATTTATGATGAACTTGTAAAAAGTAAATAAACACTCTCGTATTTTATTCATTTTTGGTGTGCCCTTAAAATGTCAAAATTCAACATTTGTTTTTATAACTCACCAGAAATAATGTAAAGCTAATGTTCCTTCCAGACTTCCAAGCTGTTCTATTTCCATCCGGATATCCCAGTCTTGAGCAATGGTCAGACGTTGATCAAATCGAATGTGGAAATATTCTTTTTTTGGACCGTAAATGCTTTTAAACCAACCTCCGTCGAACCTTATTTTCCAAATATCCAATACACTCCACAACATACCAAGATGTGGTGCATAACCCCAAGTTGTTGCCGGCCACGAATGATTTTTTGTTTCTCCAAAGAGATCTAAAAAAAGGTACTCCAAGTCTTTACCACCAATTGAAACTGACCTGCCAAAACCTCCAGCTATGCTAAATTTTCTGCAGGGTAAGCAACCAAGATGTTCACGTTCCCAACCTCCACGCGCACGCCATGACCATTCATAATCTCCGGATATCCCTGTTGGATTGAGGGCAAATTTTTGAATATTAAATAATTGGAATTGTGTTACTTCAAAAGAGTTTTTGCGTAACTGCAGATGCAAATCCAGCGTTACAACTTCTGCATTTTGCAGGTGTCCTGATTCATCTCCAAGTAAATCATGATAATTTGCCCAGGTACCAACTTCCAGTGCAGGTCCCAATAGCGAGTTGGAAACTGCACCAAATCGAAAACGCATAGGTGGTGTACCGTCAGTGGGGGCTTCAGGAATTTCTGCTGAAACGTTGTTTTCCAGAATTGGCAGTTCACTACGGACACGGAGCAGTACAGAACGCTCTTTTTGCTGATTCAGTGTGGGTTTGTCCCTTTTCACATACTGCCTGTAGTCCAGCAAAGTATCAATAATTCTTGCTCGTGACTGTTCCGGAAAGCTGCGAAATTCTTCTGAATCCAAATAATTTTCAGATTCAATCAATTTCGTCAATTGTTTTTGCTCCATTTCACTTAATTGAGCTGTGCGGTTCTGCAATTTTCTTTGTCTTGACGGAATCAGCTTTGGATCCCCTAGTAGAGATTGTTCTCCTGATTCTTTTTTGATATTTTTTAGTTTAAACACTACATCGACCGGAATAGCCCAAATTGCTCCGGAAGTATTGATTCGAGTTGTGTCGGTCCACGCCATTTCCAATAATTCTGCCATTCGATATGCACAATTATCGAGGAAAAAATAATAAGTAAAGTTTACGTTTTGTAGCAATTCCCATGCATGATAGGCCACACGATGCTGCTGTTCAACTGTAAAATATAGTGGGTACTCCCACAAATCACGCAATTCATTTTCTCCATAAACATGATTAAAATTATAAAATCGTTCATCAGTAAATCTTCCGTCGTACCCCCCAAATAGTCCTCGTAAAGCATAGATTAAAGGGTTGTCATCAGGATTAATCATTGCCCCAAAATTCAATGTGGGCCTGAGGAGAGAATGTCCAAAATAACGGTTTTGCGAATTGAATTTGAGGAGTAGATGTCCAAATGTTGAAGCCGGATTTTTTAAATAAGATGAGACAAATACTATGCTGATTCCAGTTGCTTCTTCTAGATTCGACCAACGTTCAAATAGAGGGCAGGACAGTTTTGGTAATTCCGGAAAATCAAGATTACTGCGGAGCCAGTTGTAGCGGGCAATAAACTTACACCGTGCATGTAGATTGGGGTCCCCACTGAGCGGTGAAAGCAATGCTTTTAATGTTGCTTTAAGTTCGGCTGTCGGATCGATTTTTCCTTCTTGTGAAAGAAAAAAGCCGCTACTGACTATATCACTTTTAAAACTCCATTGGCCGACTGATTCACCAAATGAATAAAAGTGTAAAAGTTTCAGCCAATAAGGATGAAGAGTAAGTTGGCGCTCGTCAGCCTGTTTCCAGAGTGACAAAAAAACAGTTTTTTCATCAGCAAGCTCATGTCCTGAACTCTGTGTTATAAGCTGAGCTTGTATGCTGGACGCAGAGAACATTAGCCAAAGTAACAGCCATCGCCTCCAGCGAAATGTATGAGAAATAAACACGCGGATTTTTGATAAAGTGTCATTCTGTGTAGCATTTATTTCTAACATATTTTCTCATTTAATTCTGTATCTTTGTAATTCTACAATTAATTCAAGTGCCTCAGACATTGACATGCTTGCTGTAAAATCGCATAGTAGGAACCAGATAAATGTCATGGTTTTCACAGATGAAGAATAAAATTAATAAATTGAATTTAACAACCAAAATTACTTGTTCAGTTGTATTTGTAAGCTTTCTAATGAATGTATTATTGGGAGGGTGCGGCGGAACAGCAAATGTTGTTGTGAAAAAACCAAAAAACACTTCACTTATAACTCCAAAACTTGTTTCGATAGAACCGAGAGACAATGCAATCACTGTTAAACGAAATGAAAAAATTGTTTTGAAATTTAGTGTTCCAATTGATCCTCTGACGCTTACTGTCAACACTGAAGATACGCAATGTTCCGGTACCATACAAATTAGCTCCTATAATTTCAGAAATTGTGTGCGCATGAATCTACCGGAATTAGAGGACGGTAATAAAAGAATCGTGCTGTCTCCCAAAGGAGTTTATGCTGCACAAGAGTTTCATCAAATACGTTTGAGTACTGAAATAAAAGCTATAAATGGTGCTTCATTGAAAAAAAATCTTACAACTAAACTTGGATTTCGCACGACATGGAGCCAGCAAATTGGGACGCAAGGTGACGATACCGGTTTTGCAATTACTGTTGATAAGGATGGTAATGTCTATCTTGCAGGAAACACCAGTGTAAGTGAAAGTGGAGAAGAATCAGATTTATTTCTGGCAAAATATGCCCCAAGCGGTTTCTTGAATTGGATTCATCAACCTGGTTTTGGACGCTCAGTTAAGGCTGCAGTTTTGCGAATGAAAAAATCAGGTCAACTTAGTTTGAGTGGTCTTTCGCAGGGAAAAAACAATTCTGCTGTTATTAAGTTGACTTATGATGTAAATGGCAAAAAATTATCTTCAAAAGTAATCGGAATTTCTGGAACAGTATCAGGAAATGGAATGGCATTGGATTCGGAAGGACATATTTACGTTTCTGCCGCATCTCCTTTCAATTTAATGAAGATCCGCAAAACCGGCGAAAAAATGTGGGCGACTGAATTAAATCCAGGGATCAGTCTTCAGGCAATTGCCGCTGATTCAGGAACTGGTCTGTATCTTACCGGAAGTATGATGCGGTCTCTTGACGGGAATAAATCAACAGGAGGTATAGATGTTTTTCTGCTGAAAATGTATAAGATGGGGCCTAAACGCTGGAGCAAAACATTTGGAACAAAGCTCGATGACTCGGGGACTTCACTGGCAATTCTATCTGATGAAGCAGTTGCGTTGGTTGGGTACACTACTCAAACTGAAAGTAATGGTACTGATATGCAAGAAAATTATGATGCATTTGTCGCAAAATATAATTCCGAAGGTACAAAATTATGGACATATATTTTCAAAGGCACGAAATCTGAACAATGTACGGTTACTTTGTGGACTCCAGAAGGGAACTTGCTGGTGGGAGGCTATACTGAAAGTAGTATGGAAAAGCAATCTCATTTCGGAAAGGAGGATGCTTTTTTAGCAATGCTGGATTCGGGAGGCGAATTGCTCTGGCTTCGGCAATTTGGTACACCGGAAAACGAACGCCCCTTAGGTTTAGCTATTGGAACGGAAGGACAAATATACGTTACAGGTTTTACAGAAGGTCGAATGGATGGAGCAAAATACAGTGGTGGGAAAGACATCTTTCTTGTCCAGTTTAACAAAAAGGGAGAAAAACAGTGAGTATGAACTCAAGATTGAAGTTGTGTTTTCAGACACTGCTATGTTGTTTGATAGTTAATGAAGGATCCGGATTACATTAGATCGAAAAAAAGAGACAATGCTGAATCATAGAGAATATTTTGGAATATGTTTGCTGATATGCTGTGTTGTTTTTGCGACTGCAGTTTGGAGTGAGCAACCGAAAAATACTGTCAAAAACATTAATCCATCTCCGGAAATACTTGGAGCAATGATTCCGGAAATTCAGCAACAATTCATGAATGGTTTAGCAGAATATGCTGCCAAATACCAAGCCTCACCCAATGCTGTTCAAAAATTTTTACTGCGACAAAAACGACAACAATTTTTGGCTGAGCAACTAAAGGACAGGGTCTTAACAAAGTGGATCGGTCGTATTCGGACACTGCATACTACTGGTAATGGTAAAGCTTATTTGGAAATTGAACTCGCAATGGTTCCTCCGGAAAATGCTACTGAAAATAAAACTGCTCCGGAATTCAGGGTCACAATGGGAACCTGGAACAATGCCTACACAGATTTGGATTACGACACTCTGATCCTTCCCGGAACATCACTGCATAGCTGGCTGGCTAATTTTAATGAAGGTCAGTGGGTATTTTTTTCCGGTAATAGTTTTGCTGGAGACGAAGATTATCTCAAAGAGGCAAGTCCTACTGAAACTGAAGCCATGCTCTCACCTCAATTTATTCTCAAATTTGAATTGCTGGACAGTGTTGATTTTCCTGAATCAGACCTCCAATTAATAGAGAGTTTGCCAAAACCAGAGACGCCGGTTACAGACACAATTGCCAAATCTCAGGATTTACCAGTTTCAAAATCAAAAATTTCAAAATCAAAAAGTTCCAATTTCTCAAAGACTAAAAAACTCAGCATATTGTTTCGTCCGGAATTGACAATTCGTTTTTATCAGGATTACCGGCTCAGCAATTACGATTGGAATTATAAAAGTTACATTGAACGTTGGAGCCAATTAGTATATTACCATTGGCGCAATCACCCACCGCAAGATTATTTATCAGGTTCCAAACCTGAAGGCGGAGAGGTTTTCGTCCAGGCTACCGTTGAAAGAAGTGGTATTGTGAGCAGTTATCAGGTCAATAGCAGGGGTGAAATTTCAGACATCATGCGTGAAGCAGCAAAAGAAGCAACCATCCTGGTCCCACTGCCTCCTCTTCCAGAGGCGTTTCCTGATGAAGAGTTAAAAGTTGAGTTCCGCTTTGACCACCCTCCAATGCATCATCTGGCTGAATCAAATACAAATCAGGTGAAAGAAGTTTCGCTTCTTCAAGATAACAATTCAGTAGAAGGAAACGATAGTCTTTCAAAAATGGCAAAGAAACTCATAAAAAAACATCGTATCACATCAAAAATGGCAAAGAAACTTATAAAAAAACTTCGTCTCGAATTGAGCAGGTCATCTTTTCACGAAGAATTACGGCAGGAATTTTCCTCACATTTTCGACCGCATCAACGATTTGATCCTAGTTTGGAACTGAAAATAGAGTTAAGTATAGACCGTTTCGGTAAAGTGGTGGAACAAAAACTGACCCAGCCGGGAAAATCAGTAAAATTTCAGCTTGCCGTGCTGAATGGACTGAGTCAAGCACGTTTTGGCGACTTGCCTAAATCCTTACGTTCTGAAGCTCCCTATAGTGTGCGGTTAAGAGTTATACCCTGAAAACATGATTTGCAGCCTCTTTCACAGAAATGGCTCAAATTTATTTGCCAGTAATTCTGGAGTCACTCCCCCAATTTGTTTATAGAAAATCATACCATCCGGATCGATGAAAAAAGATTCCGGCACTCCATAAATTCCATAATCCAAGGCAATATTACCGGCATCATCATCCAAGCCCAGATAATAGCTTTTACCAAAACGGCGTGCAAATGCTTGTGCGTTTTGCAGAGTATCCTGAATGGCAATACCTATTACTCGAATTTGTTCTGTCTCCGAACCATATTTTTTGTGAAATTCTTCCAGAATATGGGCTTCCACCTTACATTCTTGACACCATGAAGCCCAAAAATTCAGTAGCACAGGCGTACCTCTAAGTTCACTTAAATGGATTGTTTCCTCGCCTTTCAAAGCCGTCAACTCAAAATCCGGAGCAGGTCGCCCAACCAGAGGAGAAGGCACATTTTTGGGGTCGGTAGTAAACCCAAAGGCCAACAGAGCAATCAATCCAAATAAAGAAACCCAAACTGTCCAGAATTTCCAAGATGTCCAGAGCTTAGAATTATCTTTGGTTTTTTCCGGGAGTAAAGGAAGTAATACTACAAATAAAGCAAAGGGACCAAATAATAGTCCTGTAAAGAACCAGCCAATAAAGTTTCTATTTTTTTTTGATGCAAGGATACCACTACAAACAGCAAATAACAGTGACACAAAAACAAGCGTCATAACTATCGAACCTGAGAATTCCATGTAATTTTATTAGGAGTTATTTAAAATGGATAGAGTTACAACACTGGGACGTTTGTTCCTTTAAACAACTTTCCCTTACCTTAGGTCCCTAAACGAAATTAGCAGCCAAAATTCCTAACTGAGATCCTGGAAATGGAATCGTTTCTGTAAGACAGCAACGATTTCATGATGGATAACTTCAATTTTCTGTTCGCCGTCGAGGCAAACATAGCGTTCAGGTTCAGCTGCAGATAAAGCTTTAAATCCTTGTGCAGTACGTTTGAAAAAGTTCAATGATTCCAGGTCAAGTCGATTCTTTTTTGTTTGTTTTTGACGCTGCTCCAAACGTACAGCAACGGTCTCAGGAGAAATATTCAGGAAAATAGTCAAATCCGGAGCATAAGGATTTATGCAATGCTCTACAATAGACTCAATGCTGCTCAAATTCAAGCCTCTGCCATAGCCCTGATAGGCTACTGTTGAATCATGAAAGCGGTCACACAGGACAATCTTTCCAGCCTTTTTTGCCGGAATTATTGTTTCTTGAAGGTGCTGGATCCGATCTGACAAATAGAGCAGCAATTCACTTTCAGGCTGTAGTTCTTTATGTTCCGGATTGAGAAGAATACTACGGATTTGCCGGCCAATTTTTGTGCCGCCGGGCTCTCTGGTTTTGAGGACAGTATAACCACGACTGGTCAGCCAGTCATGTACTTTTTCTAACTGGGTACTCTTTCCGCAGCCATCAAGTCCCTCAAAAGTGATAAGTTTTCCGGAATTCATGGATTTGGGGTATCAAAATAGAAAGGAAGGGATTTATTTCTTTTTATCGTAAATTGTGTAGACTTTTTCTTTTATTTCAGTATGAGATTTTTGTGCGGCCAGGATCACCTTGTCGCATGCCATCTTGAATTCTTTTATTTCTTCAGCATTACTGTGAGTTTCCTTAAATTTTTTGAAGCTGGCATACAGAATTTCTACGTCTTTTTTGAGATTTTTCTTTACCACAATTGCTTTAGGCAATTGTGTTTTTATATCATCTTTGGTACTGCTGCTGAGAACATCGGCTTCCACTATTTTCAGGGATTCTCCTTTTGATGAGATAGCATGATATTTTTGCTGCGTATCCTTTGGAGCCTTTTCAATAGTCTTTAGTGATACATCCTGTGTTTTGCCGAATTTTACAGCTTTTTCTCCTGTTTCTTTGGTTTCAGCCATGGTTTTTCTCAAATTGTTATGTAAAAATTACAATGTTCCTCACGATAGCATACATTGTTATGCCTAAGGAATGCTTGAGTTGTTCTTTCAATTACTGTAAATTAACATGCAATTCTATTTTTCTAACTCTACCACCTTGTAAAAAGAGTAACTTAGTTGAAACGTTCTGCTTATTATGCTTAAAATAAAGAAAAAAGCCAAACCGGAAAAAATTCTTTTAGGAGATGAAGTATATATCCTCTGGCAAGACGGTGAAGAAAGCCATATCAGTTTTTTTGATTTGCGGGACGCATGTCCCTGTGCAAGTTGTATTGACGAACTCAGCGGTAAGAAGACTTTGGACACCGAAAGTATCCCCAAAGATATACACTCCCTGAGAAGTGAGTACGTGGGTAACTATGCTCTTCGTATTTACTGGAGCGATAGTCATGACACAGGTATTTTCCATTTCAAGATGCTCCGTGATTTTGCGAAATCTAGAGATTTTACATAAGACTGATTAAGCTTAAATTTATAATTTAAGGAGAAACATGGTTCAAATTGAAGGTGACTTACAGGCCGCTAATCTGAAAATAGCATTTGTGGTGGCAAGATTTAATGAATTTATCTGTGAACATTTGCTGGAAGGTGCCCTGGACTCTTTTGTGCGTCACGGTGGAAATAAAGATAATGTTACCGTGATACGTGTCCCAGGAGCATTTGAACTTCCTTTAGCAGCAAAAAGAATAGCCATGAATGGAAAAAATGATGCTGTTGTTTGTTTGGGCGCTGTAATTCGTGGTGAAACATCGCATTATGATTACGTTTGTGCAAATGCGTCCAGTGGAATTGCTTCAGCCTCATTGGAAACCGGAGTACCGGTTAGTTTTGGTCTCCTGACGACGGATACCATTGAACAGGCCATAGAGCGTTCCGGTGCTAAAGCTGGTAACCAGGGTCGTGATGCAACGGATTGCGCAATTGAAATGGCACGTCTTTTAAAACAAATATCGGAGGCATAGTAACTGCATCGAATAAGCGGTATACCGGAAGATAGTTGTTTAGGCACGGGTTTTTTTGAAATCTGGCCAATGATTCCGGTTAATTTGAAGCCGTAAGGAGGAAGATGAATTCTTCGCTAAAACATATTGTTTTGCAGTTGGAAGACTTAACTCAGCAGGACATTTCAATTGGTCTGGGATTGGATCTATTGGAGGCATCGGCAAAGACACGCAAGGACGTTATAATGATCAACGTAATGCGTGATTCCTTTACAGAAATGTTAGTTGAGGAGCGCCAGTGCCAATCTTTTTGAAGCCTCTTGGGTGAGATTGTTTATCTCACCCGGAGCTGTCTTCAAAAACAGCTGAAGCTATGTTTTTCCTTCCTGATTTTTACGGTTACTTCTGAATTGGCTTCCTGCCAACTGTTTTTCTCTTCTGCTTTTACCCGCTCTCTGATTACAACAAACTAAACGATGTTTGATGTAATTGCCTTTGATGCCGATGATACCCTCTGGCATAATGAGTCTATCTTTACTATGACTCAGCAAAAGTTTCGTGAAATGCTTTCGTCCCATGGACCTGAAGTAGTAGATCAAACTTTATCTTCAACTCAGTTAAAGAATCTCAAGCACTTCGGTTATGGAATCAAAGGTTTTATTCTTTCTATGATTGAGACATCGATTGAACTGACAGGTGGCAGTGTAAGCGGTAAAGAGATACAGCAGGTTTTGGATTTTGGACGCGAAATGTTAGCTGCCCCCATTGAATTGCTGCCGCATGTTCATGAAGTAGTTGAAGAATTATCCAAAAATTTTCACTTGCTGCTTATCACCAAGGGCGATTTGATTGATCAGGAAATAAAAATTGCACGCTCCGGATTGGCTGACTATTTTGCTGCTGTGGAAATTGTCAGTGATAAAACCGCAGAGACGTATAAAAAAATATTAACTCAACACAAAATTGATGTATCGCGTTTCATGATGATTGGAAATTCAATGCGCTCAGACATTGTACCAATTGTACAAATTGGAGGGCACGCAGTACACATTCCTTACTCTTCTACCTGGGAGCATGAGCAGGATCATCCATCCGTTGATATAAATCACTATTCGGAATTGAAACACATGGGTATGCTTCCAAAACTGATCAAAGAAAAAAAATGACAGTATCGCTACTGGAGGGGCGTAAAGTGGCGCTGGTACACGATTGGCTGAATGGAATGCGTGGCGGTGAAAAATGTTTGGAGGTACTATGTGAACTGTTTCCTGAAGCAGATCTTTTTACTTTAATTCATGATAAGGGCAAGCTTTCACGGACGATTGAGTCCATGCGCATCCGTACATCTTTCATTCAGAATATGCCCTTTGGTTTAAAAAAATACCGACATTATCTTCCTCTTTTCCCACTGGCGATAGAGCAGTTTGATTTCAGCGGATATGATCTTATAATCAGTTCCAGCCATTGTGTTGCAAAAGGAGTGAAACACGATGACTCGGTCTATCATATTTCATACATTTACACTCCAATGCGTTATGTATGGGATCAGTTTGAAACTTATTTTCGTCAGCCTCGAACTTCCTGGCCTGTCAGAATTGGTGCAGAATTAATGCGTCCCTATTTACGACATTGGGATCGAAATTCGTCGAAACGTGTAGATACTTTTCTTTGCATCAGCCACAACATTCGCCGAAAAATTCTTGATTATTACAGCCGTGAGTCACAAGTTATTTACCCACCAGTTGATCTTTCCCGGTTTAGACCAGGAGACACAAAAAAAAGTTACTATCTAATGGTAGGAGCTTTTGCACCAAATAAAAGGGTGGATTTGGCAGTGGAAGCTTTTAACCGACTAAAGTTACCGCTTAAAATAGTGGGTAGCGGTCAAGACGAAGAATATTGCAGGTCAATTGCTGGAGAAAACATTGAATTTCTTGGTGATCTTTCGAGTGAAAAACTGGTAGAATTATACCAGCAGGCGCGTGCCTTCTTGTTTCCGGGCGAAGACGATTTTGGCATTACCCCGCTGGAAGCACAGGCATGCAATACTCCGGTGATTGCTTTTGCTTCCGGAGGTGCTATGGAAACCGTAACTGAGCAAACAGGACTGTTTTTCTCAGAACAAAAAGTTGACGCACTCTGCGGGGCAGTGGAGGAAATGGAACGAATCTGGATGAATTTTACTCCGGAAGCATTTCAGCAGCAAACGGAACGCTTTGGCAGGAAAATTTACAAAAATCAGATGGCTCATGCCATTGAGTACGGATACAAACAATGGAAGGACGGAATTTGAAAAAGTATATAAAATTACTTCTGATAATCCAGATCTACATGATTATGTTATTTTCCGCTGGATTCTTAAGAATACCGCCGGCTCATGCTTTTTTTGAAGAACAGGTTAAGTATGGCTTTGAGCATCGCTGGTTACCGATGTTGGTTGATACTGCTCCAGAAAAACGATTTCAAGCAATGCAGGCATTTTTAACATATCCGGAATGGGGTCTGCCTGTTCTAAGAAACTCAATTAAGACTCCGGAATCTGATAATCATTCCTGGCAAATTGCGATGTTGATCGGTATGCTTGGTGACGCGTCAGATATACCGCTTTTGTTAACAAGTTGGCGTCAACTGGATAAACATGA
>LSNO01000038.1 GCA_002082305.1 SAR324 cluster bacterium SAR324-CTD7B | reverse complement strand
GCAATTACTACATCCTGTTTGGTAATGATTCCCAAATCACCGTGAGTACTTTCTCCTGCATGTAAAAAAAGCGCTGGCGTTCCTGTACTGGTAAGCGTCGCAGCAATTTTTTGAGCAATCAAACCACTTTTACCCATTCCGGCCAGGATCACTTTTCCCCCGCAGGCAAAAAGCAAATTTACTGCTTCCTCAAATTCAGAATCGAGTCGTTTGATCAGCCCTTCCAGACCCGCAATTTCAATTTGTAGCGTCTCGAGTGCACGCTCTAGCAATGGGGACATTTTTGTCATCCGTATAAAATACCCTGCTTCGTAAAATGCCGCATCGTTGCAGAATCCCTCAAATCACCTGCCTTAAGAATAACTGCATCTGTGTTGTGGTTCCCTTTTTTACTTGGCAGTGAACCTCCAACTGCAAGCCGATACGGTGGTATAACCGGCAGCAAAAACTTTTTGTCACCTACAATACACTCTAAGGGAGATACAAAATCGCCCGTATCTTCATCATATATTTTCTTACCGGATGCCATTATTACTCCACTGGCAATAACTGAACCTTCACCAATAATTCCAGTTACCTCACACATCGCACCAATCTTAACGTGATCTTCAACAATTGAAGCTAACCTGCCTGCCGGTTCAAGAATTCCTTCAATTCCGGATCCTGCGCCAAACTTTACGTTCTTACCAATTTGAGCACAGGAAGCAACTCGTGCACCTCCGTCAATCATGCAGCCTTCTCCGGAAATATATGCTCCGATGTTGACAAAAGCCAGGTTCATGATAACTGTCTGGGGGCCAATGTAAGCACCCGTGCGCACCATGCAACCGGGTGCATAACGAACTCCGCCCTGTTCAAATTCCTGATCTGTGTAGTTTGCAGTTTTCAGTGGTATTTTATCCCAGTATTTACCCTCCATACGGGCATTGCCATGAGTACCGAAATAGTTTAAAACACCATCAATAATATATGGTTGGGGTACCCAAAAATTATTAACTTTTTCTGCCGCCCGTAATTTACCCTGATTCAATAATTCAATAAAAACCTCGCATTCTTCTGCAGAAGCTTTTTGATCATACAGGTTGTTCAACAGGTTTGAACAGGTACTTTCCACAATTTCTATCCGGAGTGACTCTCTGTTTTTCAATCCCAACAGCAATTCAAGTTTCTGATGTTTTCCCGGATTTTTCTGTGCGTCTTCAACATGTTCGCCAAAAAGCCTCAGTCCCTCTTTTGCTGCTTCAAAGTTAATTTGACCCTTTGCGTCTGCAAGATGCTGAAAGACCCGGATCGAACCCTGTCGACCGGGAATATTAGGAATGATCGAAACCAGTTCTTCTCGCTCATTATAGAGACGCAAAATGACTGTATTTTCGACAGTTGGGATAGTCTTTAAGTTTTCTGCAAATGTGCTCATGTATCGTTGTTAGTCAGAGTTCTTTAAATATGTAGTTCATATATAAACTACCTTTCCTGCAACAGTAAAAACAAGTAAATTTTGGCTTTTTTCTAATTCCATCAAAGATGCTTCAGCGGCATTTTTCCCAGCGGAAAAACATTAAAGCCAATTTCATAAAGTTTTTTGTGATCAAGATGATTTCGTCCATCAAAAATAAAAGCCGGTTTAGCCATTGCTTGAAAGATTCTTTCAAAATCCAGTTCGCGATATTCTTTCCACTGGGTGACAAGGGCCAGTGCGTGAGCACAATCAGCAGCTTCATATACGTCTTCTACAAAACTAATATCACCCTGTATTTCCTTCAGATCCTGACGGGCATTTTCCAGAGCTTTTGGATCATGGACCTTTACGCATGCATGTTCAGCCAGTAATTTTTCACAAAGCGGAATTGCAGGAGAATCCCGTGTATCTCCCGTATCCTGTTTAAAGGCAAAACCAAGCAATGTAATGGTTTTACCGGCTAATGTATTGAATTGTTCCTGAAGAATGCTCTGGAAAAATCTATCAGTTTGCCATTCATTGATCCGGACAACACTTTCCCAATAATCTGCAACTTCCGGCAATCCATAATATTCACAAAGATACGATAAATGTAATATATCCTTACGGAAACATGAACCACCAAAACCGATACTGGCTTCTAAAAATTTTGAGCCGATTCGTGTGTCCATACCGATTGCCTTGGAGACTTCCGCAATATCTGCTTCAGTACGTTCACAAAGTGCGGAAATACTATTAATTGAAGAAATGCGCTGTGCCAACATTGCATTGGCCACCAGTTTTGATAATTCACTGCTCCATACGCTGGTCAGCAGTATGCGTTCCTGCGGAACCCAGTGTGCGTAAAGTGCCGCCACCGTTTCTGCTGCTTTACGGCCATGCTCATTTTGTTCTCCGCCAATCAAAACTCGATCCGGATTTGTTAAATCTTCGATTGCAGTTCCTTCTGCCAAGAATTCCGGATTTGAAACAACGGAAAATTTTGTCGAACTTTTTCCTGATTCTAAAATTTTAGCCATCGCTTCTGCAGTACGTACCGGCAGGGTGCTTTTCTCGACTACAACAACTTCCGGCTTGCGGCAATTGGCTAATATTTCATGAGCAGTTTTTTCCCAGAATTGTAAATCTGCGGCTTTTCCTGCACCTTCTCCAAACATTTTTGTAGGTGTGTTGACTGAAACAAAAATGATGTCTGCATCCGTTGTTGCCGCGGCCACATCGGTCTGAAAAAACAAATTCCTGCCGCGTGCTTCCTTTACAACTTTCAGCAGTCCCGGCTCATAAATCGGCAGTTCATCACTGTTCCAACGGTCAATCCGATCCTTGTTGATGTCAACAACCGTTATTTTGTGTTCCGGACAATTTTTGGCAATCATCGCCATCGTTGGTCCACCTACATAACCGGCTCCGATACAAAGTATATTACTCATTTATTTAGTCGTCTGTAAAAATTATTGGTTTATTATCTGCTTCAATCTGCAAAAAGTGAAGGTGCCAAATCGTCCGGAACAGCTTGTCCCAAAAGCAAAAAATTTGTTGCTGCAATATTACTTAAATTGTTATTGTAATCCTGACCAAACGGTTTAAGTCGATAGTCTCCATTATATAAGGGATCATAAATTAAAAACGGGACAGGATTCAGCGAATGTTTTGTACTAATTTCCAATGTTCCGTTTTGATTTGAAATCAGCATTTCATCTGCATTACCATGATCTGCGGTTATCACCAGTAGGCCGTTTACTGCATCGATGGCACGTACAATATTGTCCAATGCCGCATCCGCAGCTTCAACTGCTCGAACTGTGGCCTGGAAATCTCCCGTGTGGCCCACCATATCTGCATTTGCAAAATTTATCAAACCGTATTGATATTCTCCGGAATTGATAAATTCAACAGCTTTTTTGCTGATTCCCGGAGCTTTCATTGCCGGACGCTCTGCAAAAGAAGGAATTTTGTCTGAGGCAATGAAATGATAATTTTCCTGCAAAGGATCCAGCGGTTCACGATAACCTCCATTGTAGAAAAAAGTCACATGGGCAAATTTTTGCGTTTCAGAGAGTCTAAACTGTTTGAGTCCCAGTTCCAAAATACGCTTGCCGAATGGTTCTTCTACTACAGGTGTTCCAACCAAATAATCCGGCGGAATCTGGTTATCCTGATCGTACTGTGTCATGCCCGCAAACAGCACCTCTGGGCACCTGTAACGCTCAAAATATGGAAAATCATCTGCGAGAACAGCCTGTGAAAACTCAGTAGCACGGTCACCGCGAAAGTTTGTGAAAATGAGTGCATGCTGATCTTCTATTCTGCCAACTGCTTCCCCATTGCGAATAATCACAAATCCGGGAATGTCCTGATCGATGATCTCCGGATTTTGTTTTCGAAAATGTTCTATTGCATCCCGGATTGAAGGAAACTGGTTTTCAGATTGACCCTGAACATGAATCTGCCAACCAGTTTCTATTTTTTCCCAATTGTTGTCACGATCCATCGTGATTACTTCACGTCCACCGCCGCTTGCAAAAGCATAATCGATTCCGGGACGCTGCCCCTTTAATTCCGAAAACAGCTTTTCAAAAGGTTCTGTAAAATCCAAAGCAGATTGAACACCAACGTCTCTTCCGTCCAGCAAAGCATGCAGATAACAGCGTCTTATACCAGACTGAAAAGCATGTCGAATGATGGCTTCAGTGTGATCAACGTGGCTGTGGATATTTCCATTTGAAAGCAAACCCAGCAAATGCAGTGGCGTGTCGCGTTCCACACAATTTTGGATGATTCTGCTTAACACCGGATTTTCAAAAAACTCACCGGATTGAAGCAGGTTCTGTATCAGTGTCGGTCCCTGTTCCATGACCATTCCGGCTCCCATTGTCATGTGCCCAACTTCTGATCCACCCATATCTTTTTCGTTCGGCAAGCCAACATATTTGCCGTGTGTCCAAAGCTGGGTGTATGGACAACCGCGAATCAGACGACTCATTACTGGTAAATTAGCCCTGTTGACTGCATTAGTTTCATCTGCCGCACCAACACCCCATCCATCCAAAACAACGTGAATCAATGGTCCGCGTCCAGAAAAATACTGTTGGAGGTTTTTAAGAAACAACATTACCAGTTTGATTAACCTTGTTATTCAAAACGAAGAATACATTCTTCAGGCAAACGTTCACAAAGAAAATTTAAGGCTTTGTCCAAATACTCAGAATCCCGACATTCAAGAGTCAACTTTACGTCATAATCAGATCCTGATACTTTAGGATATGAACCCAGCATCAGCTGCGGAAATTCTGACATGGTTGCATCAAGTGAATCCGCGATTTCGCCCTCATCTGCTTTGAGATAAATTTGCTTCAAAACAATTGGAGTTGTCCGGAAACGTTCCTTGATACTGGCAAAACGGATCTTCAAATACTCTGGAATTCCCGGAAAAACAAATATATTGCGAAACTTCAGTTGTGGACCCCGGCCTTCGGCATACTCAATCAGTTCAGAACCTTCCGGAATCATTGCCATTCTGCGGTGTGCGGCAGTCATTTTATCACCATGATAATTTTGGATGGCTTTCATGATCTGAGGTGCTTCAAATAGTTCTATACCAAAACCTTTGGCAATTGAGGCAACGGTTATATCGTCATGAGTCGGTCCGATTCCACCACTTGTAAAAACCCAGGAGAACTGCTCCGAAAAATCCCGTACCGTCCGTCCAATAATTTCCGGAATGTCTGGAATTGTGATGATTTGCTGGACCTCTACACCAAGAATTCTCAGTTCTTTACACAAATATGGTGAATTAATATCCGTCACTTTTCCGGATAAAATTTCGTTACCAATGATGATGATACCTGCAGTTTCCAAGACTTAACTCAAAACTAATTGTTTATTTAATTCGTTTGATAATGTGGTAGCCAAATTGAGTTTCGACTACTCCACTTACTTCACCCGGTTTCAGGTTAAAAACGGCCTGATCAAACTCCGGAACCATTTGTCCCCGTGTAAAACGCCCTAAATCCCCTCCTTTTGGTCCGGAAGGACCATCAGAATGTTCCCGCGCCAATTCTGCAAAATCTTTTCCTCTTTTGAGATCTTTCAGTATTTGTTCCGCTAATATTCTGGCTTCTTTTCGATCCCGCTTTTTGGTGGCACGTAGAGCACCTTCGTAAGTTATAAGGATGTGACTGGCCGTTACAAGCTCAACTAAAACCCGCCGAAAAATTAAATAGCCAAAAGGAGAGTCTACCGGATCACTTATTTGTCCTACACCCAATTTAAGTGCGGGCTTGAGAAAGTCCGGTAAGCTCGGCTGTTTAGCAGATAATAAAGGAAGTTTAGACTGTTGAGGCAAGTCCGTAAACTGGTTGATTAAATCAGAAAACTTGATACCTTTTCGACGTGCATAATCTGTCAGTTTTTGTGCAATTTTTTCTGCACCAGACTTGTCATAGAATATATTTTGTTTGGGTGTCCTCGCACCTTGATAAGCAACCACCAGCATATCAACACTAACTTCGCCTGCTTCTGCATTATCAGAGTCTGGAATTTTTGCAGGATCTAATTCAGTTGTTGCGTGAGGAATATTTTTTTTATTTTTTTCAGCAAGTTTTTTGTTACGTTCTGCAATTAACTTTTCTGCAATTGCAGGATCAAAGGCCATGGCTGCTTTACCTTTGCGAATTATTGTCACTGCCTGAATCAGGTCTCCTTTTTCGATGGCATTGACTACATTCATTCCTTCAACAACTTCACCAAAAACTGAATGCTTGTTGTCCAGATGCGGTGTTGGGACATGTGTAATAAAAAACTGGCTGCCGTTTGTGTGCGCTCCAGAGTTAGCCATTGAAAGAATTCCCGGCTTATTATGTTTCAGTTCAGGATGGAATTCGTCGGCAAATGTGTAGCCGGGGCCACCAGTACCGGTAGCCAGTGGATCTCCACCTTGAATCATGAAATCTTTGATCACACGATGAAAATTCAAACCATCAAAAAATCGTGTTTTTTTGGCTTTTCCAGTTACAGGGTCTTTCCAATCCTTGCTGCCTTCCGCAAGTCCGACAAAGTTGGACACTGTCAGAGGCGCACGTTTAAAATAAAGCCGCAACACTATTTCACCTTTTGGCGTCTTCATTTGTGCGTACAGGCCCTCCTGAAACGTTCCTCCCCAAACCGTTCCCGAAAAAAATATTGCTGCCGCGCTTAGATACAGTGTTACCGTGAATGTCTTAATTGAAAGTCCTGTATTTATATAAAAAGTGTTCATGTTGAATTTTGTAAACAAATTGTAATAAATTAAGAGGTCCTGTGATTTAAAGCTTTAAAAGAGAAAAATTAATCTTTCAGGCTAGCCTGTTTACGCTGCAGGTCTCAAGTTATTTGTGTTTGCAAAAACTTATTTCTTTAGCAGACATTTTCGAAAAAATTCTATTTTGAAGATCAGGAAGCATTTGCCAGCAAAAACTCTACTGCACTCCATAAATCATCCCGCCAATAATCCGGATCTGCTTTTGCCTTGCTGTCCTGACCACCATGTCCGGTGTGCACCCCGATTGAACATATCCCCCATTTCGAAGCTGCTGCAAAATCACTGGTAGAATCTCCGATTAAAATCGATTCCTCTGCAGAAAATCCATGTTCCTCTGCTGCCTGTTCCAGTAGTAAGGTTCCAGGTTTTCGGCAAGCACAAGGTGCTGGCACTTCACGACGCTCTCCGTTTTCCCAGTCCGGATGATGCGGACAATAATACTGCCCGTCTAAGTGTGCTCCGGCCTTTTGGAGTTCGTGTTGCATTTTGTCGGTTATTGCCTGAAATGCAGACTCACTCAAATCACCTCTGGCAAACGCAGCTTGATTCGTAATAACGAAACACCTAAAGCCCTCAGCATTAAGACGTGCAACTGCAGCAGCGCTTTTTGGAATCATCACGAACTGTTCCGGAGTCAGTATCGGTCCAGGCTCCTCGTTGATTACACCGTCACGGTCCAGCAGAACAACACGTAAATTATTGAACAAAGATTTAGACATTGATTAAATTCAGTTCAGAAGTTCCAATTGTTGTTTTCGTTCTTTGTCGGATACTTTAGCAAGTTCACGTACAGCCTCAAAGAACTGCGACCACTTTCGTCCTTGTTTCTCAAAGAGGTGCGCAAATTGTTCTACTCGACTCTGGTAGCGTTGCACACCAAGCAAATGTGTATTGTTCAGGTTTTTGGCAAACCAGTTATCGTATGAAAGTACTTTAAATGCTTTTTTATCTATTTCATAATTTTCGCGTAATTGATCATAAAGCACCTGTTTGTTACGGAGCTTTTCTGCAACTGAAAGTTCTGATGCAAACAAGATTTTCATTTTATCATAAGTGGTTTTAATCAGTTGTTGGAACAACTTACGATCTTTTCTGGCATTCAAATACCACTGGTAAATTTCTTTTCCGTCACCATCAAAAAAATCCGAATTACTGGACTGAATAAGAAATTGCCGTAGGCCCTCCTGTTCAACAAAAACTGCAAATGACTCATTGAAGGAAGTATCATTGTTGACAAACACCACCTGGTGGGCCATCTCATGGATCAGGACTGCTATCAATTCGGCATCGCGCCGGTGAATAAAAGTACTAAGAACCGGATCCGAAAAATAATTCGGCAGCCAGGGTTTGTTAAGCCAACCGAGTGTGGAATAGGCTGTTACCGGTCCCACCGAAACATCCAGTTGTTGTTGCTCCATTTCTTCCGCATATAACCTGGCATCACCTTCATCAAAATAGCCTCGATATTCCTGACAGCCAACAAACCAGTAACACCATTTGTGTGCTTTTAATTCCAGCTCAGGAGCTGCCGTTACCACCATGGTCACATAAGAACGTCCCAGATCTACATAGCCGGTGTAGCCTTCATTTTCAGGAAGTGCCATTTGACTGACTGCAAAAGCCCGCACGCTCTCCACCAATTTCAGTTTCCGTTCTAGTTTCGGAGATGTATCAGGAGAATCCAGTAACTCACGAATATCTTGCTTACGGTTCAGCAAGTCGAGGTGTCCGGATGCGGCCTGCCAATAAAATCCTAAGTCTGAGCAACCACTTAAGAAAATGACAGACCCAAGAGCCAACAATAATAAATAGCCTGAACGCACAGCAATAATATGTTTGGGAAAAGTTAGTTCAAGAATTGTAAAAATTCCTTTGCAGGATTTAAAATTCCAGCATGTTTGGCAAGCAAATTGTTATCTGAATCAAGTATTACGTATAACGGAAGGGCAACCGTTTGGAATCTGCTGATCTGCATTTGTTGATTGGCGGCAGCCTTGTCTCCACCATCAGTATAAAGCTGTACAAGTACAAACTCCTGCTGAAAACGAGCCATTACATCCTGATGAGAAAATATGTTTTTTTCCATCCAGCGACAGTTTACGCAGGTATATCCGGTAAAATCAATAAATACCCGTTTGTTTTCAGCTTTTGCCTGGATCAGGGCATCAGCCAAATCATTCTGCCATGGTAAAGAATGTGACACTGCTTCTCCTGAAGTTCCCGAACTAGTTGCAAAACCCTGCCTGCTTTCTGATAATGTTCGCAGAACCGGAGGCAAATATGTATCCACCCACGGATTAAGCGGTACTCCAAACAATCCACGTAGCAGATATATTCCCAAAAATGCAAAAAGGAAAGCTGCAGTAAATCCCGTACCACCTGTTTTTTCAACACGAACATGATGTATTTTAACAGCACCTAACAAAAACAATGCTCCAATCACACAAAGTACAACCCAGGCCGCCAGTACAAAATCTCTATCAAGAACACCCCATTGCCAAACCAAATCCGTGTTACTGAAAAATTTGAATGCCGCAGCTAATTCAAGTAAACCCAAAACAATTTTCAGGTGCTCCATCCAGTTTCCGGACTGTGAACGCATCGTCTGGATAAGCCGTGGGAAAAGTCCCAGCAAGAAAAATGGAAAGGCAAATACTGTTGAGAAAACAAGCATTCCAACAATCGGCCAAAACCACATTCCCTGTGAAGCGGCAATCAGCAAAGTTCCTACAAACTGCACGGTACAGGTGAAAGACGTCAATGTGAAAGCCAGCCCCATGGCCAGTACCCCTGCTGTTCCACTCAACTTCCTGGACCAACGGTCTGCAAGGTTTCCAAATCCTCCCGGTGCATTCAATTGAATAAATCCCATCAAGCTGAAGGCAAAAAGAGTGAACATTACACCAATTGCCAGATTAACCCAGCCATTTGTGGCAAACTGTACTGCTCCTGCAGCACCTAAAACAACAGAAAGCAGCATACCTGTTACTGTATACGTTCCTACGATTCCTGCTCCAAACAGTGCCGCTAAACGTAATGTTTCTTTGGAACCTGCTTCGCCCTGTTTAGTAAAAAAGGCAACTGTGACCGGAATCATCGGAAACACACACGGTGTCAGCAATGCTAACAGACCTGCAATGACTGCCAGACCGATAAAACCCCAAAAACCTTCCTTGAGCGCATCTTCGATTTCTGAAACTTCTTCAGGAGGTGAGTCTACTGCAAACTGTGGAATTTTGTATTCAGTACGCACAGTCCCTGTGCCAAGTGGAATTTGGAGTGAAAACAGTTCAGTTTTGGGTGGAAGACAAATGCGTTCGCTGCATGCCTGATATCGCAGTTTCCCGCCTTTGTTCAGGACAGTTCCGCCAGAAATATCATCTGGAATGAGAATATTTTGGAAAAGGGTGGCTTTCATCAGGTGATAGCTCAACACCATATCCAAAACCGGGTCTGCTGCAATAATTGGATTACTTTCGTAAACCGGGCCGATCAAAATCAGCGGATCAGCCTCAAATGTCAATGAAGTGGGAATAGGGGCAAAATCGCCTTCACCGGGAATAACAGAAAAGACGTGCCATCCAGATTCCGGATGGATTTGTAAATCGACAATAATACGGGCATGCTCTCCCGGACGCGGTTTTTCAGGTTCGAGCCGTACCTGGAATGTTACAACTGATTCTGGAATTACTACATCATCATCAAACTGAGCAATCGTGGTATGCGGAAACCCGGAAGTGAACAGCAAAGACAAGCACAGTAACAGCAGGAGTTGACGCAAGGCCCTGTAAATACTTGATTTAAATAAACTGCGGGGGGGCATAATTTGAAGTCAATAGAATTGGCTGTAAATTGTACAGATGAGATTCGGGAAAGGACACCTCTGCAACAATTTTCGAAATATTGTTGATGAAAACTTTTGGCAAGCGGTTTCCAGCAAGATTCAGCTCAATTTATTCAGCACTTCCGACACGCAGCGGCTCCATACGCATCGCAGGGCTTCCGTTCCGTACCCAAAGCCGTACCCGTTCGACTGTTACACCGTTCGGTTTTGTGAGACTGGAAAGTTCTTCTGCATAAAGAATGTCTTCAGACCTGAACTCAAAAACATCGCTTCGAGATTCAAGTGGGCTGGACAGCAGCAACAGCATTTTCGGATTGTAGTGTGGACGCAACGCTCCACAAAAAGGAGTTGAATCTTTCTCCAAAGTTTTTGAACGTCCACTACGCTTTTGTATCTCGAAATAATTACCTTCTTCGAGTAGCTTTACCAGGTTCATGCATTCCTCAAAAGATGATTATAAATTTTCCGGACGCAATTTTCGCAGAACTTTTCCTGCTTGCCACATTTCCTGACTGCTAACTTCCTCAAGCTCCTTTTCCAGTTTTTCCCTGTAATCATTTTGAGAGTTTGAGTTTATGGATATTTTTGCTTCAGTTCCATCGAGAACACTCTGGTAACACTTTTCAACCACAGGCTTAATAACATCCCGGAAACGCGGTGCCCAATCGAGTGCTCCCCGCTGAGCAGTAGTCGAGCAATTGGCATACATCCAATCCATTCCTTTTTCCGCAACCAGAGGATAAAGACTCTGCAGGGCTTCTTCGATTGTTTCATTGTAGGCTTCAGAAGGAGAATGTCCATGTTCTCGCAGGACCTCATATTGTGCGAGAAATGCTCCCTGCAGCAGTCCCATCAAAACACATCGCTCGCCGGTGAGATCACTATGAACCTCATTTTCAAATGTAGTTTCAAAAAGGTGTCCGGAACCAATCGCGAATGCTGTGGAAATACATCTTTCGCGCGCACGTCCTGTATAATCCTGATGAATTGCAAAAGAAGCATTTATTCCGCGTCCTTCTTGAAAATGTGTGCGGACTGTCAGACCGCTTCCCTTTGGAGCTACCAGGATTACATCCACATTTTCGGGTGGTATAATGCTCGTATCCTGGTGAAAGACGATTCCGAAACCATGTGAAAAGTAAAGTGCATCACCTTCATTTAAGCTGGCTTTAACCACTGGCCATGCAGCTATTTGTCCTGCATCTGAGAGCAAATATTGAAGAATTGTCCCACGTTGAGCCGCTTCTTCGGTTTCGAAAAGTGTTTCTCCTTCTAGCCAGCCATCTGCCAGAGCCTTGTCCCAGCTCCTGCCTTTACGCAGTCCTAAAACAACCTTGAAACCCTGATCCCGCATATTCAGACCCTGCCCTCGACCCTGGGGACCATAGCCCAAAATTGCAGTGACTTCATTCCCTAGAATGTTTTTGCATTCTTCAATCGGATAATCAGAGCGCTCAACGATGGTTTCCTTTATTCCATTAATTTCAATATCCTTCATTCTTTCTCCACAAAGTTAGTAATTTGTTTAATTATTATCGACAGTCTGACTTAAGTAATTACTAGTCACACTATGCTGAATAAAGTAAAAAAAGTCAATACAATCAGCTATTGTGCGCTGATGAGAGTAAACAACAGAGGACTTGTTCATACTGTCGCTTTAGTCTCAGCAGAAGATGAGGGCAGAACAACCAGGGAGACTTCAGATTCCAAAGCAGAAAAATCTATTGTTCTATGTTCTTTTGAATAGTCATTTAATTCTGTTAGCCGGAGCAGTATTTCTTCACCTGTTGCAGGAAGATTTAGTCGGGGACACACGTCATTTCTGACACATGACAAAGCATGCTTGACTGCAATCCAAACCGACAGGCAGAGCATCAAAGGAGGCTCTCCTACTGCCTTACTGCGACGAATGTTGATTTGATGATGCGGATTATGGATGGTGTCCACATTGAAAATTTCTGGAAGATCCTGAATGTTTGGAATTTTATAGGTCGTCGGAGAATATGTCAAAAGTTCACCTTTTTCAGAATAGCGCAAATCTTCATTTGTCACCCAACCCACACCCTGAATAAAACCTCCTACAATTTGCCCGCGGTCAATTCCAGGATTGATCGATTCACCAATATCAAGCAGTAAATCTGAACGCTCAAGCTTAAGGTGACCGGTAAAACGGTCGATGAGTACCTCTGAAACAGCTGCCCCAGTCGTGTAATAAAAAAATGGTTCACCCTTCTCTGTATCACGATTGAAATTTATTTCAGGCGTACTGTAAAATCCTCTCTCGCCCAGACTCACTCTGTCCATAAAAGCCAGTTTTACAAGTTCCCGGAAAGTGAGTCTATTTTCTGGATTCCTGTCATCAAAAACTGAACTATTGTTGCCGGAGTCTCTGTTTTCAAAACAAATGTGTTCCGGAGCAGGATCAAGTCCCCGCTTCGCCGCAAAGTAACTGCTTGCAAATTTTGTCAAATTCTTCCTGATTTTCCTACATGCGTTGACTGCAGCAAATCCGTTCAAGTCAGTTCCAGCGGAAGCAGCAGTCGGTGGAGTATTGTTGTTTTTCTCTGTGGATGTAATCATCATCCTTACATCATCATAAGAAATGGAGAATTCATCGGCCACCAATTGCCTGATTTTGGTGTTCAGTCCCTGCCCCATTTCCGTACCGCCGGTAGAAACCTGCACCGTACCGTCTTTGTAGATATTCACCAGGGCATTCCCCTGATTAAGAAATTTTGTGGTGAAGGAAATTCCAAACTTCATTGGAGTTAAAGCCAGTCCACGCAGATGCGTTTCCGACTGACGATTGAAATCCTCAACTTCAGTCAAGCGCTGCCGATATCCTGATGTTTCAACCAGTTGATCAATGATTTCCGGAAGAAGATGATTACGGACAATCTGTCCGTATGGCGTAACGTTGCGTTCATCATGGGAATAGCAATTTAGACGCCGAATCTCCAATGCATCTTTTTTCAAAAAAATGGCGATTTCCTGAATTACATTCTCAATATTTGCCATGCCTTGCGGTCCTCCGAATCCACGGAAAGCTGTATTAGGCGGAAAGTTTGTTTTACAGATCGTTCCATTAAAAATCAGATTCGGAATGAAATAGGCGTTTTCTGAGTGGAAAAGGGTACGCTCCATGATTGCAGTCGACAAATCAGCTCCGGCACCGCCGTTGGAAAAAATATCGAATTTCACTCCGGTTATCTTTCCGTCTGCTGTGAAAGCTACTTTGTAATGAATTTTGTATGGATGACGCTTCCCAGTGGAACGCATATCTTCGTCTTTTGTGTAAGCAATCCGTGCAGGTCTTTTTGTTTTTGCGACTACCAGTGCAACCATCACTGCAGGAATCACTGCCTGCGTTTCCTTGCCGCCAAAAGCACCGCCCATACGTTTGCAAACACAAACCACTTCGTTAAATCCTAATCCTAAAGCCTCAGCGATAACTTCCTGGATTTCCGTTGGATTCTGGCTTGAAGAATGAATCTGTATTTCACCGTGTTCACCAGGCCATGCCAAAGCAGCTTGAGATTCCAGATAAAATTGTTCCTGGCCGTTGCAGATAAATGTTCCTTTCAAAGTGTGTTCTGCCTCACTCCATGCCTTTTCAAAATTACCCTGTTTGAACCGACGTGTCGTGCCTATAAACTGTTTTGCAGAAATTGCTTCCTCGATGGTGAAAACAGGAACAAGTTCCTTAATTTCTAGACGCAGCTTTTTCTTGGCCTGCCGAATTGCCTCCCTGGACTCACCGGCAATAATTGCAATGGGCTGACCCACATATTCAACTACACCTTCCGCCAAAAAACGTTCATCCTGAATGACCGGCCCATAAAGATTATGACCAGGAATATCAGCATGTGTAAAAACTCCCGTAATACCGTCCAATTGAGCCAGTTCTTCAGAATTGAGATTTATAATTTCGCCATGGGCAACAGGACTTCCTATAAAATCAACAACCAGCTCATTTTTCGTGAATGGTAAATCATCAACGAATAAAGCATCTCCTGTAACATGACCTACTGCTGAATCATGCGCAACCTGTTTTCCAACCACTTTCATGCGGTCTCTTTTCTGTGCTGCCGGACTTTCGATAAAATCAGATCTCAGTTCATTTTGTGCAGACGGTAAATCATCCACAAACAAATCATCATTTGTTACACTTGACGCCGCAGAAACATTCGTAACCTGATTCCCATTCTCTTTCATGCAGCCTCTTTTTTGTTCTGGTTGTCAGAGCATTCATGAAAAAACTTCAGCAAAATGTTTTCTGCCAGCTGCAACCTGTAATCCGAAGAGGCACGGACATCTGAAATTGGACTTATTTCATCTCGAGCCAGTTTTCCAGCTTCATGGAAAATTCCCGGCAGCATCGGCTTACCCTGCAAAAACTCTTCTGTCTTTGGCAAGCGCAACACAACAGGTCCCACGCCCCCAAAAGCCAGGCGGGCATTTTGTATTTTCCCTTTTTTTAACCTCAGCAAAATCCCGGCGGTAAAGGTAGATATATCCAAATCCTTACGTTTGGAAACTTTGTAGAGTTTCAGCACAGTCTCCGGTTCAGGTAAATTCCAGCGAATTCTTGTGATAAGTTCATCCGGTTTCATTTCAGTATTTTTATAACCGTGATAAAACCGGTTAATATTTACCCAACGTGTACCATGTGATGCAGTCAATTCCATTTCCGCGTCTATTACATGTAGAAATGGCAGGGAGTCCGCAATTGGTGACGCATTTGCAATATTGCCTGCCAGCGTTGCCGCGTTCTTGATTTGTCGTGAGGCAAAAATTGAGATGATTTCGTCAAGCTCAGGCAGGTGTTCCTGACAAAATTCACCAAGCTCCGTCCAAGTTACCTTGGCGCCAACTGTCACAGTTTTGTTTTCAATCTCAAGAATTTCCAGTCCAGTCAAATGCGTCAGGCTCATAATACAATTTGGCTCCAGCCGCTCTTTGTTCATCTGTACAGAAATATCCGTTCCACCGGCAACAACGGTGACATGCTTGTTTTTTTGCTTAAATTCAAGAGCTTCTTCTAAATACGCAGGCACAAAAAACTGTACTTGTTGACCTGCTCCATTCCATTTTTTCTCGTACTCACAATAAACAGGCTGGACAACATGTTCCATAAAATCCGCAAGTATTGCCTTCGCATCGTAACATTTTGAAGCCTTTGGTATGACTTTCTGATTCAAAGACAAGCCGGCATCAATAATTTGTTCGTAACCCGTACAGCGGCACAAATTCCCGGTTAAGCCGTCTTGCACGGAATGTCTCGTTAGTGTTTCACCGGTTTCAAGCATTGCAGCCAGTGCCATTACAAATCCCGGTGTACAATAACCACATTGTGACCCAGCGGCATCAACCATTGCTTTTTGTACAGGATGTATTATTTGAGCCTCATCCTTCAAGCCTTCCACTGTAATGACATGAGAACAATCCAGTTGATATAAATACTGAATGCAACTGTCAATTCCCTCATAGAGCAACTGAGAGTTCCGGACTCGCCCGATAAGTACGGTACAGGAACCACAATCTCCTTCTGCACACACCACCTTGGTACCAACCATACCCAAATCATAACGTAGAAAATCAGACAGTGATTGAAATCCACGCTTTCCGGAAATTTTGTAACGCCGGCCATTCACATAAATTAGAAGATAATCACGCATATTCTCTTTTCTCCATCACGTGTTCCGTGCCGTTTTTGTTCATTCCGGTCATCATCTGACCAATCAAAGTTACAGAGGCCTCTTCATGCGAAAGAGTTCCAACAATACGTCCGTCAAAAATAACTGCAATGCGGTCTGCGACCATCAATAATTCATCCAGATCCTCTGATATCCAAAGCACCGCCAGACCCCGATCTCGTGCCTGGCATATTTGCTCACGGATGAAACTGGTTGCATGAATATCCAGGCCACGGGTGGGTTGTGCAGCAAGCAGTAATTTCAATGGACGCGAAATTTCACGGGCAAGAATGACTTTCTGCATGTTACCTCCGGATAAAAGTCCAACCGGTGTTTTTTCCGTAGGTGCCCGGATATCAAACTCCTGCATTTTTTTTTGTCCATAGTCGAAGATATTTGAAAGCTTGAGCAGCTGTCTTGAACAAAATTGGGGGTTTTGAAAATCTCGCAGCAAAAAATTGTAGGCGATTGACATTCCGGACGAAACACCAAACCTTTTACGATCCTCCGGAATGTAACCAACTCCCATGTCAATCATTTCATTCACAGTGGGTTTGTTCAAAGGCACATCTTTAAACTGATACTTGCCTCTTGTAGGAGACCGCAGCCCGCTCAAAACGTCGGTCAATTCCGGTTGACCGTTCCCGGAAACCCCGGCCATTCCCAGAATTTCTCCGGCACGAATATCAAGTGAAATCCCTTTCAATGCCGGGTACCCCAAATCATTCACCGCATGAATATCCTTTAAAGCTACTGTCAAATTACCAAACTTTTTCTTTTGCTTTTGAGAAACTGAACCATCCCCATCTTTTTCTTCAACAGTTGTATCCCGTAGAAATTCAGAAACTTTTACTAAGTCCTTAGCTTCCAAATTACTGATCATCAAATCAGCTAATTCTTGCGGATTGGTTTCATCTTTCTTCAAAGTTGCCATCACCTTTCCACGACTCAAAACCGTTATTCGATGCGAAAGTGCCATCACTTCCTTCATTTTATGTGTAATAAAAATGATGGAATGTTTTTCATTTACCATCTTCTCCATGATTTCGTACAATGCCTCTGATTCCTGAGGTGTCAAAACTGCGGTTGGCTCGTCAAGAATCAGGATTCGTGCTCCCCTAAACAGAACTTTGACAATTTCCACGCGCTGCTGTTCACCCACTGAAAGTTCCTGAATTTTCTTTTCTGGATCAACATATAAATCATAGCGTTCGCTTATTTCCCGGATTTGTTGATGAACTTCTTTCAACTTAAGCTTCCCCACTCCAGGTAAACCAAGGATGATATTTTCGGCAACAGTATGATTTCGAACAAGCATAAAATGCTGAAATACCATGCCAATGCTTTTTTCAATAGCCTGACGAGGATTGGTAAAATTCACTTGCTCCCCAAAGACGCGCATCTCTCCAGCATCGGCAGGGTAGAGCCCTGCAATCATATTCATCAAAGTTGATTTACCTGCACCATTTTCACCCAGTATTGTGTGAATCTCTCCTTCCTCCAATGTAAAATCAACACTATCATTGGCAACGATTCCCGGAAAACTTTTTGTAATTCTACTCAATTGCAAAGGTAGCCGTTGTTCCGAATGAGACTTTTCTATTTCAGATGAATTCATATTGCACACAGAGTATTAATTTTAATGGTTTCGAAAATAGTAAACATTCCCGAACTTGCTTAACATTATCGTATGAATGTATACATTTTTCGACTGCATCACAACTCAATGCTAAAGCTTTTAACAGGTGCTTAAGCTCAAAGCGTATTTTCTTTATTTAATTGTGATATTAACCTTTTACTCGAGTAACCGGCAAGTCTTTTAAGAGATTCAATAAATGAAAAATTCGGAGTAAAGGAAGGATGGATGGGGATTCCGGTGTCTGCACTTAAAAAGAACTAAACTTTTTCGGCTTAACCTCTGTTTTGAATTAATCCCAGAACAGTTTCTGGAACTTGATTAGCCTGAGCTATCATTGCAGTACTGGCCTGAAGCAGGATTTGATCTTTAGTGAGGTTCGACATTTCTGCAGCCATATCTGAGTCACGCAGGGTTGACTCTGCCTGTGTGATATTTTCTTCTGCAATCTTAAGACTGTTCATGTTGCTTTCCAGGGCATTTTTTTGAAATGAACCCAACTTACCACGCTGGACAGAGATTTCTTCAATTACCCGGTCTACAATAATTGAAGCGTCTTGAGCACCCTGTGACGAAGTTACGTCAATCTCAGCAAGGCTAGAAAATCCGCTCTTGTTATGAATGCCGTTACCCATAAGACTGGTGCGGACGTTTGCAAATGAGAATGTAGGATTAGATTTTTTATCTAGACCAACCTGGAATTCTTTCGACATTTGGGAAACATGTACGTAGCCTTCTATTTTCGGATTATTTGGACCACCAACAATATCCTCATTTTTCTCCTCAATCAGCTCTGTTCCGATCAGTTCACCTGACTCATTCAAAATTGGAGTATTTATGAGTCCAATCTCTCTATCATACTTGATCGTTATTCCTTCAGCTTCCATCCCTTCCAAAGTAGTCAGCAGCTGACCTTCTCCCAAAGTCACTTCATCGTTGATTGTTCCTTCTATATTTTTACCGCTTTCAGACTTCTGGGCTATATTAGCATCATCAGAAAGTATTCCTGCAACTGAGCTTGTCACTGAAAAAGAGGCAGAGTTCCCAAATTTGTTGTGTTGAACAAGCAATTTATTGTCTGGTGTCTCAGCTATATAAAGATCTAAACCACTCTCTTCAGCTGCCTGACTCAATGCAAATATGATAAGTTCACGAATTTGTGATGAAATTTCTGCTTGAGGAAACAGTAATCGATCCTGATCAGCATTTTTTATCAATTGCTCAATCTCTTGTCCCAACCGACCGTCCTTTGTGTTTAAGTTTAAATTTCTGCCACCTTCATTCAGAACGATTTGAAGTCCATTACGAATATTGTTGATATTGATTGCAATCGATCCTGTTTTTTTGGCTCTAGTTGCAACTTGCTGAATATCAACTTTCCAGCCTTGTTCAGGGGAGGTTGAAGCTGTAGCCTCAGCTGAGACAAACCGCAGGTAATTCCCTACAGCTGTACCGTTAACACCCATACTGCCGTCAAGCAGTCTCTTACCGCCAAATTCAGTATTTTCCGAAATTCTATCAATAGAACTCAGCAGGTTATCAATTTCCTGTTGATCTGCAGACAACATGTCAGAGCTGTTTATTGCTTCGTTCTGAGCGTGTACAGTCAGCTGTTTTATTTTTATCAGCAGATCACTTACTTCATTTAATGCGCCTTCTGCTGTTTGCAGCATTGATACTGAGGAAGAAGCGTTGTTATATACCTGCTGGAGTCCCACAATATGTCCGCGTAATCTTTCTGAAGAAATCAGAGAGGCTGGACCATCGGCACCTCTGTTAATCTTTACTCCGGAACTAAGGCGCTCTATGCCGCCCTTCACCTTGTTGAAGTGATTTGAGGCGTGTCTCAAAGTGTTTAATGAGGATGGATTTTGTCTAATTTTCATTGCTGAAGAAAAACTTTAAGTTCAGGTAAAAAATATGCTTGAGCTGTTGTTTCAACAAGCATGCTCAAGACTTAATCAGTAGAAAACTCTCGTGTCTTTAATCGGCAATAATCAATAAATCTTTAACAATATTACAGGTTTTTTTTAGTTATTTTGTTTTTTACCCATTCCCAGTAAAAAAATCTCCACACTTTCGGCTCTGGAACTTTTCGGTTTACATAATTTCACCTTAGCAAATGAGTTTCTAAAAGCATTACGCAATTCATCCAGAGGTGCACCTTGAAAAGCTTTCACCAGCAGCATTCCCTGTGGTCTCAACAATTCCTCTGCCAGCTGCAAAACCTGCTGGTTCAGTGCATAAGATCGCTGGGCATCAGTAGCACGAATTCCGGTAGTTTTTGGCGCCATATCGCTCAGGATAACGTCAACCATCCCACCACTCATTTCCAGATCCTTTGCCGACAGTTCAAAAATATCTGCTTGAAGTACTTTCACATGAGCAGGCAGCGAATGGTTCACTGGCTGTAAATCCACACCGAGAACCTCTCCCTCTTCACCTACTTTTCTGCTCGCGTACTGAAGCCATGAACCTGGACTGCACCCTAGGTCCAACACCAAATTACCTTTACGGATAATCCTGTGTTTTTTATCTATTTCTTCCAGTTTATAGGCAGAACGGGCAACATAACCGTTTCGCTTTGCCTTGTGAAAATAATGATCTTTAATTTTTTTCAAAGCAAACCCTTATCAGCAAAACTGGTATAGTTATCACCACCCACAATCACATGATCGAGCACAGGTATTCCCACCAGTTTCCCGACCTCTACCAGACGTTCCGTTATCCGGAAATCCTCTTGTGAAGGTTCCGGATCTCCGGAAGGATGGTTATGAACGCATATCAAAGCTGCAGCACGATGTTCAATAGCCGAAGCAAAAACTTCTCTTGGATGCACCAGGCTTTTATTTAAAATACCTTTGGTAACATCTTCTTCCGCCAAATACCGGTGTTTATTATCCAGTAAAACAATTATAAATTGCTCCTGTTTTTGACGCTCCAACTGTTGATGAAAATGATTAAAAATTTCACGGCTGGAATTAAACTGATCCTGCGGCTTCAGCTTTTCAATTCCATAATTTCTGCACATTTCCCGTAGGGCCTCCAGGCGCAAAATCAGATTTGAATCAAGAGGCTGCTGATTTTCCAGTTCCCGCAAACGTTCGCGGCTCCAATCTTTGAGCGGTGCCTCCGCATTAAGTGAATTTTGCAATGCTTTTGCTTCTTCCGGATTTGAACTCAGCAGCCATTGCATTAATTCCGGAATATCTGCAGTTGAAATTTTGTTTCTCTGTATTTTTTCTTCAATTGCCATTTTTTCTGAGTTCCCCTCAGCTGCATACCAATGGCATTCTAAACTCAGTTCACAATTATCGCAATCTGGTAAATTACCGCAAACACCTGCCAAACCGGCATGACTACCTTCACCGGAAAATGCTGCAGACAGACGATCTGCTTCAAAGGCAGTTTCAAAAACGTTTTGCTCCTCGCATATTTCCAACCATTTTTTTGGATGTAAGCTGGCATTTTTTGCTGATTCTGAATTAGATCCATGTGAAAAACGCCGCCATGCGCGATAACCACTTTGACTGTGAGGGACTGCTATTCCTTCCTGCCAGAGCCACTTCAGTGCGTTCCATGGTTTGAGGTCCGGATATATTTTCCACCACAAACTCAACGTTTTAATTGATTTCAATTGCATGGGATTTAGGTCCGTTTTCTTCACAATATCCATAAAAACCATAACGGCACTGGTCAGTTGTTCCCGCTGTGAATCATTAAGTCCCGTGCATTTTTCCAGCATTCGCAAAACCTCATCTTTACGGCAATAAACAGGATCAAGAAGATTAATACCATCGTAAAGCGGTTGCAGTCCCGCAAATCTTGTCAATTCTTCACTCACTTCAAAAAGTGGTAGAATTCGATCCAATAGTTTTTCACCAAGATTTTTCCGACTCAACAACCTGATATTGCTTGAGTTCAGTTGGGCCGCTGTCCAAGGGTGCATCCTTAAGGAAGCGCCAAGTTTTTTTTGTAGTATCTGAAAAAAGTGCTCGTGTTCCGCCATTTTTAACCGGTGCTGTGTTGTCCTTTGTGCACTTTAGATATACTCTTCATTTCATTCAATTTAACGAAAATGAGTTGTAACTCTTATGCTTTTGATACAAAATGCACTAAAGAAACAAGAAGTTTGTTATTAGTATCTTTGCTCTGTTTGTCTTTAGCCTATCAGGTTTTAAGCTTATTACTATTAATTTATTGGTCACCAATAGCGGTCTGGCAAAAAGTCTGAAATCCACACAGTCATTTCGACTGTTGTGAAAAAGCTTAATAAAATTAATGTAGTAGCTTATGCAGGATTTCTCGCTTCGCTCAAAATGGCGCGGTTTTAGGTTTTTTTACGACGGTATCTTCTATGGTTTGGTTATAGAGTAATTATAGTGTTTTTTCGAAATGTATTATATAATATTGATATTACTGATTATTATATCTAATTCAAGTTTATAATTAAGGATCTCATGTTAGACAAAATAGGAACCCTTTTGGGAATGTTGATGGGAGTATCGCTGGTAATTTTCGGTATTATTTGGCCCGATCACCTTTCTAATTATTACATGTACCAGTTCCGGGAATTTGAGCTGAGTCTGGAGGCCTTAAAAGTATCTCAGGCACCAATCGAAGAAATACAAGCCCTGAAAGCAAGTTTTAAAATGTTTCAGGAATCATGGCTTGGTTCTATTTCACGTTTCGCCGATTTAAAATCTCTGCTTATTGTACTCGGGGGATCTTATGCTGCAACCCTAATTGCCTTCCGTTTTGGTGATGCAATGCGTGCAATTCTGTTTATCGCCAAAGCTTTTTTAAAAGGCAAAGCCGACAAGGATTTTCTTGAAGTTTATCATACTGTGATCAGTCTCTGTGAAAAACGTGCCAATAAAGAGTTAATTACTGATGAGGAAATCAGTACCGTAAAAAACAAAGACCTGCAAAACTGGCTGCAGGATTTTATCGCTGTCGATTTGGTTACAGAAGAAATGATTGAGGAAATTGTGCGTTCTGAAATTGAAATGTACAACTATCGTTCTTTTGAAGAAATAGACATGCTGGAATTTATGGGACGTGCCGCACCGGCTTTTGGCATGATTGGTACAGTTGTCGGTCTGATTATGATGCTGGGCAGTGTTGGCGGAGAAGGTGGCGCTGACATAGCGGGGTTGATGGGAGGCATGGCAGTTGCGATGATAACTACACTCTATGGTGTCTTGCTTTCGCAGCTGATCTTTTTGCCAATCGCTTCCAAGCGTTTTCAACTCAAAGAGACGCAGGTTTTGTTGATGGAAATGATCAGGGAAGGTCTGCTCTACCTGAAACGCAGGGAGCTTCCTGAAACTGCTGCCAAGGATCTAGTAATATATCTTCCTCCCAAGCTGCGTAAGAAAGTAATTAAGGAGGAACAGGCTGCAATAGGTCAAGGGTTGGGGTTGTAACATGAGTCGAAGTGCCAGTTCAGAGGGCGGGTGGATTACGACATTTGCAGATTTAATGACCTTGTTATTCTGCTTTTTCGTTTTGCTGAACGCTCTTTCCACTCAACCTAAAAATTGCGGAGGCCTTGAACAGTTTCTCAGCGACAATAGAGCCCAGTTCATTAAGTACGAACTCCGCTCAACCAAACTCAGCTGCATCGTTTCATTACCGCAGGATTTCCTCTTTCGTTCCGGAGGCGCGGTTCTTAAGAGAGGGGCTTACGAAGCCCTCTCTCCGCTTTTTTTCCAAATCCTTAAAATACCGGAACATAAATCCGATTTGCTGACTGTGGAAGGTCACACGGACAATGTGCCGATGCGCAGCAAAAAGTTTCCCAGTAACTGGGCACTCAGTTCCGCACGGGCGACTATCATTGCAAGTATGCTAATTAACCGTATCAAATATCCGGAAAACTCAATCTCAATTGTCGGCTATGCCGACACGCGTCCCAAAACCGGTTACACTAATGCTGTTGGCGTACCCCTCGTTGGTAGTGCCCTAAAAATAGCCCGTAAGATAAACCGGCGTGTCGAAATCATCCTTACAACACCCCCTAAGTCAATTGAAGAATCCTCTCTTCTTTTTGGAGAAGAGAATTAATCCGTACTCCCTTCAAAAGCGAATAAGTCCTGTACCGGCAGTTGCAACACTTCGGACAAACGACCCAGAGTTTCAAAAGAAGGTGCGTGAATGCCGCGCTCCATGAATGACACCATCTCCACGGACAAATCCAACCTCTCCGCTAACTGCTCTTGAGTAAGTCCACGGTATTTCCTCAACTGTTTTAATCGGTTTCCAAATTTCTTGCGCAACTCCATGTTGCACATAATAACGTAGTATCATTTCGTCTAACACGTAGTCATACTGCGTTTTATGCTTGACATGGTGAAATGAAGTGTTATTATTCGGATTAAAGACCATTTCCAAGTGTTAGAGATGTCTTACTAATGCTAGGAGATACATTAGAAATGGAGAACTTTTAAAACCACCTAGACTATTGAAACCTATTAATTAGCAGATTATGATAAATAAGAAGCAATCATTATTTTTTATGTTATTGTTGAGCTTTATAATTTCTTGCGCGCAATCAAAACAAAGTAATACATCTACAAGTAAAGAAGATACTGCTGCGGAAAAGGAGGTTGTAGTATCAGCTGTGTATTATGTATCAGGGTTAAGCCAAGAACAAACGATGAAATCTACGGGAGCAAAAACGACTTATTTTTGGTCGGTGTCTGGTTATCTCTACCAAACTTGGAAATGGGAGGGTAGCGGAAAATCAAATGTAGTCAAATGGGGGTCCGCTACATTTTCCATTTCCTACCCTTACAGTTTCTCTTTTTCAATTAATTGCTCAGACAATCAAATAAGTGAGGTGACTTTAAGTTCAACGGGTAAGGTTCTAAATTCAGAAATACTGGATAGTGGTTGTGGTTCAGTAGCAACTGAATTAACAGTCGTAAGTAATCAAATTTTTATTATCACTAATGGTTTTAAACAAGTAACTACAACCACAAGTACTAACGCTGACCTTATAACAACTTATACTTTTCAGAAATCGTCCTTTTCTCCTCCGGGCGGCCTTTTGGCACCCAAAAGTAATTAAAATTGC
>LSNO01000002.1 GCA_002082305.1 SAR324 cluster bacterium SAR324-CTD7B | reverse complement strand
TTGCCTTCGCCTCAACGTCATATCCAACTCAGTTTCCTGCTCCGAGCTGGGCCGAGCAGGACCCCAACGACTGGTGGTATGCTCTCGGCAAGTCAGTCAGGAAAGCGATTAGTGATTCAGGAATAAGTGTTGATCAGATCGCGGCAATGGCTGTGGACACGACTTGTTGCAGTGTGGTGCCCCTTGACGATTCTGGAAATCCAGTGCGTCCTGCACTGATTTGGATGGATATCCGCAGTGCAGAGCAAGCAGAACAAATGGTCGCCACAGAGGATGATGCCTTGCGAATCAACAGTAACGGTAGTGGTCCAGTCTCGGCAGAGTGGATGATTCCCAAGGCTCTCTGGATTAAGCAGAATGAACCGGAAAATTTTGATCGTGCAGTCACAATTTGCGAATATCAGGATTACATCAATCTGCACCTCACGGGTCGTTTGGGTGCCAGTATAAACAATGTTTCCACTCGCTGGCATTGTGATTATTCCAGAGAAGGAGTGCCAAAATCGTTATTGGAAAAACTTGATTTAGGCGAACTTGCCGAAAAGTGGCCCCAGGATGTGTTTCGACTCGGAGAATTGGTTGGAGGTCTTACTCCAAGAGCAGCAGGACACCTTGGCTTAACTCCTGATTTGCCCGTCGTCCAAGGTGGTCCGGACGCGCAAATCGGCATGATCGGTCTTGGTGTCGTCAAACCAGGAAACCTTGCGCTCATTACCGGTTCTTCTCATCTTCATCTGGGATTGAGTGAAAAACCATTTCACGGAACAGGCATTTGGGGTACTTATGCAGATGCGCTTTTACCCGGACTGCACACTGTAGAAGGCGGTCAGACTTCAACCGGTTCTGTAATTAACTGGCTCAAAAATTTGTTTGGCGAGTCCGATTATGAAGCACTCAACCGTGATGCTTCGAAACTTCCTCCAGGGTCAGAAAACTTAATTGTTCAGGAGCATTTTCAAGGAAATCGAACGCCATATACAGATCCAAAGTCGCGTGGGGCTTTCCATGGTTTAACTCTCAAACATGGTAGAGAACATCTTTTTCGGGCAGCGATTGAAGGGGTAGCTTTTGGCAGCGAACTGATTTTGGAATCCATGCGCACTAACGGCTTTTTCCCCGAGAGCATTGTCGTTTCCGGAGGAGCAACACGCTCTGAATTGTGGCTTCAAATCCATTCCGATGTTTCAAACTTGCCATTGACCCTCACCAAAAATCCTGATGCACCTTTGCTGGGATGTGCTATCCTTGCCGCAGTTGGAGCAGGAATATACGAAGACATTCCTACAGCAGTTGAACAAATGGTACAAATTGATCGCGTGATTGAGCCAAACTCTCAGGTGCACGCTGAATACCAACCGTTTTATGAAGCATACAAAGCAAGTTATGTAGGCTTGAGAAACATCCGCAATAATTTGGAGAACTAAATGTCTGAAAAAATCATACAATTTGGCCGTAAAACTGTGGTGGCCATGGTGCATATTCCGGCCTTGCCTGGTTCTCCGGATTATGATGCAGCCTCCGGAATGACGAAAATTATCGCTTCCGTAATCGCCGATCTTGAAGCCTTGCAATCAGGTGGAGTAGATGCTGTAATGTTTGGCAACGAGTTCGATCGTCCGTATGTACTCAAGGCTCCACCTGAAGGATTGTCGGCACTTGCCTCAGTTATAGGGCAGGTTAAATCAATTATAAAGGTTCCATTCGGCGTGAATTATCTGTGGGATCCAGTAGCTACAGTGGCTTTAGCAGTTGCGACCGAAGCCAGTTTTGCACGTGAAATATTCACGGGTGTTTATGCCTCTGACATGGGACTTTGGGCACCGGACTGTGCCGGAGCTGCGCGTTTGAGGGCCTCACAAGGACGTTCCGATTTGCAAATGCTTTTCAATATCAATGCAGAATTTGCCACCTCACTTGATACCAGGCCTTTAGCCGTCAAGGCCAAAAGTGCGGTGTTTTCCTCAAAGGCCGATGTGATTTGTGTTTCCGGGCCAATGACCGGAATGGGCGTAAATCAAACAGAATTGAGAGAAGTCCGTGAGGCCCTTCCGGACACACCGTTATTAGCCAATACCGGAGTAACCATCGACACTGTTGCCGAAATTTTTTCGCTCACCGACGGGTGCGTCATCGGCTCGCACCTCAAACATAACGGCGATACTTGGAGTGCTGTTGATCCGGAGCGAGTCCGGAAATTTATGGATAAAGTTGAAACTTTACACTGATTTTTCAAAACCGTTTTTATGCTTGATTCTCGCTGGGAACAACTTGCTGATATTCTGGTAAATTACTCGACCTCGACCGGTCCAGGAGAGCGTGTTCTGATCACTATGATGGAAACAGACACCTGGCCTCTGGCACGGGCCGTACATTCAGCGGTGATAAAGGTTGGTGCCCATCCTCATATTGAATTTCAGTCCACCCTGCTCCAGCGGGATCTGATGCAAGGCGGTGACCCTGAACAATTCGATAGCGCACATGAGCTTCAGCAAAAAGGGATGCAGTGGGCAGATGTTTACATTGGATTACGTGGTGCAGCTAACCCTCATGAACTGAACGGAATAAAACCTGAAAGAATTACAGCTTTCCGGAAATCTTTAGGCAAAGTTTCTGCCTTACGAACCGAAAAAACCCGCTGGGTCCTGGTACGGGTTCCCAACGCTGCATTTGCCCAACAGGCAGAATTGAGTACAGACGAAATGATGGAGTTTTTCTTCGATGCAACACTGCTTGACTGGCAGGAAGAAAGCAAACGATACGATGCAATCAGGGAGTTCATGCAAACTACGGAAGAGGTTCGAATTGTCGGCACGGGTACTGATCTCAGTTTCAAAACAACAGGACGAAAATACCTGATTGACGACGGACACATTAACATGCCCGGTGGTGAAATCTATACCGCTCCGACAGATGACAGTGCGGAAGGATACATTACATTTGAATTTCCCGCAGTTTTTGCCGGACAGTTTATCGAAGGTATCCGTTTGCGTTTTTCTAAGGGCGAAGTGGTGGAGGCTTCTGCCAACAAGAACGAAGCACTACTCCTGGAACTCCTTGAAATGGACGATGGTGCCAAGAGAATTGGCGAGTTTGGAGTTGGTGCAAATTACGGAATCAGTCGCTACTGTTATGATTTGCTTTTTGATGAAAAGATAGGCGGGACTGTTCATATAGCTCTGGGACGAGCTTATCCGGAATGTGGCGGAATTAATCAATCCGCTTTTCACTGGGATCTTATTAAAGATTTACGGGAAGAAGGTGTGCTGTATCTGGATGGGAAAAAATTCATTGAAAAAGGTCAGTTTTTGATGTAGCGTGGTACACAATTATATTTATACTTGGGAGAAAACTAAAACTTTAAGCCTTTAACAACCGGGTTGTCCGGTTGTTATCCAATCGCATTGCGATTGGTTTTACGCTTCTGCGCTTAGCGGAGAAGTGGTTTTGAGCAAACATTTGTGTCATATTTTGCCTTCTGCAAAATGTACTGTCCGGTACTGCAAATGATTGTTAGTTTTAATTTAATAGGAGCAAGATGAAAAGCAAGAAAAAAATAAACCGTCGTCAGTTTGTTAAAGACGCATCGACGGTTGTAGCTGGAGCAAGCGTAATTGCAGCCGGTTCAGGTGCAGGACTCGGACTCTTTCCCAAGAGTGCATCGGCTGCAAACGTCAGGAGAGACATCCTGAGAATACCCGGAGTAGGTAAAGGGTCGCCTACAGATTCAGACTGGCAGAAAGTCGGTGCACTGTGCCTTAATCCGACAAAGACACGAGTTTCAAAGGGTGAATTTGACGGTGTCGAATTAACCTTCATGGGACTGAACAATCAGAATTTGCACAACTTCCTGTTCAGAGGATTTCTGAAACCTTGGGAGAAGTATACGGGTGCAAAAATAAAATGGATTGATCTGGCACAGGCAGACTACAATGCACGTCTGCAACAATCCATTGCAACTAAAACGGTGGACTTTGATATTTTGGAAATGGGGGCGCCTTTCGAAGGCGACGTCTGCGGTAAAGGACTTGCCTCCGAAATGCCAAATTGGGTCAAAGAGCAAATAGAAATGGATGATTATGTCGATTATCTGAAAGCTCCCGTTGGAACATGGAATGGAAAAACCTATCGGATTTCGATTGACGGCGATTGCCACAATTTCAATTACCGGGCCGATTATTTTAAAGATGCAGGTTTTGCTGCTGCCTGGAAAGCTGAAGGGCACAAGGGCGCATGGGGCGTACCAAAAACATGGCAGAAAGTTCAGGAAGTCAGTAAATTCCTCAAAGGCAAAAAAGACCCGACTTTCGGGGGAGATGCTGTCGGTTATCTTGATCCCTGCAAGGGCTGGGGTGGTTTTGGTTTCTACTTCCTGGCCAGTCGTGCTACAGCCTATGCCAAGCATCCCAATGATCCTGCATGGTTGTTTGATGCAGATACAATGAAACCACGTGTTAATAATCCAGCATGGGTAAGAGCAATTCAGGATGTCATTGATGTTCTGCCTTCCCAACCTGCAAACCAACTGAATGCAGACCCAGGCACAACCGCTTTTCAGCAGTTTCTTGCTGGAACAGGCTCGATGCTTTCCTGGTGGGGTGATGTAGGTTCCATGGCAAAAACCAGTGACGGGTCTGTCGTTGGTGACGTTGTCGGTTTCGACATTCTGCCAGGATCTGACGATGTCTATAATTCAAAAACAGGCAGATGGGATACGCTGCCCGGCGGACCCAACTATGCTCCAAATATGGCCTATATTGGCTGGGGAGTGTATGTTATGGCTCGCGTTGATAGTAACTCAAAAAAGCGTAAAGCCGCCTGGAGTGCCGCTGCTCATCTTGGAGGAAAAGATATCTCTCTTTGGGCTTCTGCCTATCCGTCTGGATTCCAACCGTATCGCAACAGTCACTTCAATATTGATGAGTGGGTTAATGCAGGATATGATAAAGCATTTATCACGTCTTATTTGGAGTCAGAGTCCAACTCCTACAACCATCCAAATGCAGCGATTGAGCCTCGAATTCCGGGGATCTTTCAGTACTACAGCGTTGCCGAAGATGAGTTGTCAAAAATTTATGCCGGTAAGTATGATGCCCAGACCGGAGCAAATAACATTGCGGCGGCCTGGGAGAAACTTACTGACCAAATTGGCAGGAAAAAGCAAGTTGCTCTCTACCGCGCCTCACTTGGTTTGTAGTTAGATCATGCGATAACAGGTAATGGTTTGACCGGTGGTTCAAAGTAAAAATCGCCGGTCTTTCCCGCTTCCCTTATTTCTTCACCAAATTATAAAAGCTGAATACAGCTCAGCATTCTTATTCACAAATACTCATCAGTATTTGCTTGCAAACTTTAAGATGACCACCACTTACATCGGCACAGATCACGTTCCTGCTCAACAGAAAACTCTGGGACGGGTAATTATTTTCATTGCAACTATTCTACTAGTCGCATTGTTCCTGATTCAGATTTTATACAAGACTGATACCATTACTTTAGGCTTTGAGAACTGGCGTCCTACCCTTTATGCATATCTTCTTTGGTCAATAGCCCTCTGCTGGGGGATACTCCTCATCAAAGGCGATCGTGGTCAACGTGCACTTTTTGTCCTGCCAGCCTTTCTTTTCACGATTGCAATGGTGATTTTCCCGCTGATTTTCAGCGTTTACATTTCTCTACACGATTGGAACTTGAGTGCCTTTGAAGGTCAAAAATTCAATGGACTGGATAACTTCCGGGCTCTTCTTGTGGATGAATATTATTGGAATTCCATGTTGAACATGGTCTATTATTTGGTTGCAATCCTATTTGAGTACGCCATTGCTTTTGGACTGGCACTGTTGCTCAACTCACAAATCGTGGCCAGAAAATTCTTTCGGGTGGTATTTCTCATGCCTTTGATGCTCAGCCCTGTTGCAGTGAGTTGGATGCTCGGAAAATCATTGATGGAATATCGTTTTGGCCCGGCGGCGACTCTCGCGCGTCACTTGGGTTGGGAAAGTCCGGCTTTCTTTTCGTCTCCGGAAATTGCGCGTTTTAGCATTATGGTTTTAGATGCCTGGACTTTCATTCCGTTTATGATGATTATGCTACTTGCCGGTTTGCAGGCCTTGCCGAAAGAAGTCAATGAAGCCGCAAAAATTGATGGTGCAACCGGATGGCAACATTTCTGGAAAATCACTTTCCCGTTGATGCTTCCCGTCAGCATAACGGCAACTGTTATCCGGATTATTTTCAAATTAAAATTGGCGGATGTTGTCATTAACGTCACTTCCGGAGGTCCGGGTGGGGCTACGGACACGGTCACCAGTTTTATTTTCCGTGAATATCGAGACCGCTCAAATGTAGGCTACGGAACCATGATGGCTGTCGTTTATCTGATTATTATCATCATACTTATGACGCTAATGTTAAAACTTATTGACCGCTGGATGCAAAAAGTTACATGAATCAATCTTCGCCAGGTGTAAACCTCGTTATATATCGCATCCTGATTTATGGCGCACTTTTGTTTTGGGCCTTTTTGTGTTTGTTTCCCATTTATTGGACTATCACGACATCCTTCAAAACCGCAGTCAGTGTTACACAAGGTCACCTGATTCCATGGATTGACTTTACACCAAAATGGATCGGTTTTCGTTCACTGGGTTTATCTCCGGAAACAATTTTTCAAATTTCTACAGTTCGGGAAGAGTTCCTGAAAAGATTTTTTAACAGCGTAATTACTTCCGTAAGTGCATCCATACTTGCAGTAATGCTGGGTTCACTTGCGGCATATGGACTCAGTCGTTTCCAATATAAGTTAGGATTTGTCAAAAATTCAGACATCTCGTTTTTCTTTCTGTCCCAGATGATTCTTCCTCCGGTTGTACTGGCCCTACCGTTTTTAGTACTTTATCGTGAGTTGGCATTGCTCGATTCAACTATTGGTCTGGTCATGCTCTATGCACTCATGGTTTTGCCAATAGTAATCTGGATCATGCGGGATCAATTTAGTACAATTCCAATTGAACTGGAAGAAGCAGGGCTGGTCGATGGTCTCAATGTTTGGGGCGTTTTCATGCGCATCGTCTTACCAATTTCGTTTCCGGGAATGGTGGCAGCTTTTATCCTCTGTCTTGTTTTGTCCTGGAACGAATACTTTTTTGCCGCTCTGTTGACGAGTGCGGACGCAAAAACTTTACCTGTCATGGTGGCCAGTCAAACAGGATCACAGGGGATCAATTGGTGGTCGATGGCGGCACTCTCTACAGCCGCAATTGCACCACTGGCAATTATCGGTGTTTTCCTTGAAAGTTATATTGTCAAAGGACTTTCAACTGGAGCGGTTAAGTAGAGAGTATTAGAAACGCCGGTATGAACTAAGCAAGATTACCATCGTAGGTGCGGTATTGATCGGGTTACGCCATATCGAGTGCATCCAAGCCGATTCGAAATGCGAACTTACCGCAATTGATCATTCTCATGGATTTAATTCATTGGTGGGAAAATTATGTGGCAATCTATCAAGGCTCGCTCAACAATAATCCGTCTCCAGGCAATAAAGCCGGGGGATCAGTACAATCCTGGAGAAATCTTTGGGGGCCATTGCAAAAGGTGGAACTTCGGAGTTAGTGGACGTGATTCAATATGCAGAGCCAATCAAGACAAAAGGTTTGGTTTTTATGGATTCTCCCGGATATGATCCTGTTTCTGTCACAGGACAAGTTGCATCCGGAGCAAATGTAGTTTGTTTCACAACCGGAAGAGGTTCCGTTTTTGGGTGTAAGCCGGTCCCCAGCCTCAAGCTGGCCACCAATTCTTCTATGTTTTTTCGAATGACTGAAGACATGGATATGAACTGTGGTGAAATCATAGACGGTACCATGGATGTTCAGGAAATGGGTTCGATAATATTTCAAAAAATTTTAGCAACTGCCTCTGGAGAATTAACAAAAAGTGAGGAATTTGGATTTGGCGACTATGAATAGATTATTGAAGAACAAAAAAGATATAATTCTGTAGTTTTCATTATTATTTTGAAAGGAAGAAATTATGGCGGGAAGACTTAAAGACAAAAAATCATTGATCACGGCAGCTGGAAAAGGAATAGGACGCTCTACAGTACTTGCTTTTGTACACGAAGGCGCCCGGGTTTTGGCAACAGATATCGATCAGGACAGCCTCGATTCACTCAAGAAAGAATGTCCGGAGATTGAAACTCGTTTGCTTGATGTTACCAATCCTGAAGAAATTCAAGCAATAGCAAAGGAAACAGGAGCCATCGACGTGCTTTTTAACTGTGCCGGATTCGTGCATCATGGAACTTTGTTGGATTGCGAAGAGAGCGACTGGGAATTTTCCTTTGATTTAAATGTACGCTCAATGTACCGCATGATTCGGGCATTTCTACCGGCAATGCTGAAAACAGGAGGTGGAAGCATTGTCAACATGTCTTCGGTAGCCTCGAGCGTAAAAGGTTTGCCGAACCGTTTTGTTTACGGCGCCAGCAAAGCAGCTGTAGTTGGCTTGACAAAATCTGTGGCAATGGATTTTATTAAACAGGGGATTCGCTGTAATGCCATCTGCCCCGGAACGGTGGAATCTCCATCTCTGCAGGAACGTATTAAAGCGCAAGGTGGGAATTTCGAAGATGTGATGGCGGCTTTTGTTGCTCGCCAACCAATTGGAAGAATCGGTACGCCGGAAGAGATTGCTGCCTTAGTCGTTTATCTGGCCTCAGATGAATCAGCCTACACAACCGGTGTGGCATGGAGTATCAATGGTGGAATGACCTAAAAGTTAACTTAACCTTTATTTAAAACGACAATGAAATTACTTAGATATGAAACTTCTACCTCAGGAACTTCCGGAGGGCAAGAAAAACCCGGACTGCTTGATGAAGCTGGGGTTCTGCGTGACCTTTCCGGAATAGTCGATGACATTGCCGGTGAAACGCTACTTCCTGAAAACATTGAACGTCTGCGAAACACTGACCCCGCATCGCTTCCTGAAGTGGAAGGCAATCCGCGTCTCGGCCCATGCGTAGGGCAGGTTGGCAAGTTCATTTGCATTGGTCTCAATTATTCCGATCATGCGAAAGAAACAGGGATGTCCATTCCGCCGGAACCGATTATTTTCGCTAAGGCTACCAGCGCAATCTGCGGTCCGAATGATGACGTTATTATTCCACGCAATTCAGTAAAAACAGACTGGGAAGTCGAACTTGGAGTAGTCATCGGGAAACCGGCAAAATATGTTGATGAAGCTTCAGCTCTTGATCATGTTGCTGGCTACTGCGTTATCAACGATGTCTCCGAACGTGAATTCCAGATAGAACGCTCAGGTCAGTGGGTCAAGGGAAAGAGCTGTGACACTTTCGGGCCTACCGGGCCCTGGCTGGTGACTCCGGACGAGGTGGGGAACCCGCAGAATTTGGATCTCTGGCTGGAAGTCGACAGGAAGCGCTACCAGGACGGCAATACGCGCACAATGGTTTACGGTGTCGCACATCTGATTCATTACCTGAGCCAGTTTTTTACGCTACATTCCGGAGATATTATTTCTACCGGAACACCGCCCGGAGTCGGTTTGGGTCAGAAACCAGAACCAATCTACCTCCGCGCAGGTCAGACGATGCGCCTTGGTATTGAAAAATTGGGTGTTCAGAATCAATGCGTTGTGGCTGATAAGTAAGTTTACAAACAATTTTTATAATTTGGGATTCTGTGGGGTTTTGGATAAATTATTAAAAGGTAGGAAAGAAAAGGCTGAATCAACAGCGAAAACAGAACTCCTTCACTCTCGGCTGACGCGCCAGGCGGTGAAGAGACCGACCAGGATCAATGGGACAAAAGCGGCGAAACACCAGAACGCAACGTTCTGCGCAACTTCCACGCTGCTGTCCTCGGAAAATCCTGAGAAGTTGGCAATGATGCCGCTGAGGGCCGATCCCAACGCCATCGACACCCGCATGAACGTGGGAATGGACGCTGATGCCTGGGTACGCTCCGCTTCCGAAACGTTGGCGATGATGCGCTTGGACACGAAGCTCCAGGACATGCCATAACCCATGCCCATTATGGTCGAAAGCAGGGCGATTAACCAGAGCGGACCTGAAGGCATAGCATATATCAAGCCCACCATCGAAATGCTCACCAAGACCGACCCCAGCCGGATCAGGCGTGGTTCAATTCGCCCACTGACACCGGACGTGCTGATCGCTACGACGGTCCAGCCCAGTGACTCCAAGGCAATGATATAACCAGCTACCAAAGGCTCTGCCCCAAAAATAATATACATGAGGAGGGGGCCATAGACCGTCAGCGCGATGGTTGCCATGAAGAGAGCCGACATCATCATCAGGCCGGATCCGGAGACCGTCCGGGGGTTGAGGACACCTTGCGGAAAAATACGGTTCTCGCTGTCCGCATCCAGCTTGAGAAAAGCCAGCAGCAGAAGGACACCTCCTGCACATAAGACGCTTGCGACCCCGGTGGAGGTCATCACCCCGGCTTGACAGATTGCCAGCACCGCGACGCTTAAAAGGCAAAGCCGTGCCAAGGGCATCCTCTGGGTCTGTTCCTTTTGTGTTTGAAACTGCCTTCTTAAAAGCGGTGGGGCCACCAGCACTGCTACCAATCCCTGCGCCGCAAACGCCCAAAACGCTCCGCGCCAGTTTCCCCCGGATACAAAATACCCACCGATCAACGGGCCGCACAAGGAAGACACCCCCCAGACTCCGGAAATCACCGCGATAATCCGTACCCACAGTTTTTTCGGAAACAGTGTGGATGCGCCGATGAACGCAATTGACACCAATCCGCCTCCTCCCATGCCCTGCAAAAGTCGACCGACGATCATGGTGGGCATGTCCGGAGCATAACCGCTGAGGGCACAACCGAGAACATAGATAACTCCGGCCAGGATTTGTGCTTGGGCAATCCCTGTGCGGAGTACCATCAAGCCTGCGATGGCTCCAGTCACCACGGAGCCGAGTTGGTAGAGCGAATATGTCCAACTCAGGTAGGGTATCCCGCCGATGTCCTCCACGGCAACCGGCATCACTGTGGCCACCAGGGTGGAATCCGCCGCGTAGAGCCAAACCCCGAAACAAAGCAGCAACATGCGAGACAGGTGCCCTTCCTGGGTCAGTGTTGTCCAGGGGACGTGTTGGGTTTTTGCCTCGGTCATAACCGCTGTCCGGTAGATTGGCAGAAGATTGAACAACCTGCACAATCCATCCAGACACGGATTTGTTCTCCGCTGCTGGGTTTCTCAGAAATTTTCAAGAACCGTCCGATGAGTTGTGTGTCATGATATTCGTAGAAGACAATCAAGTCGGGCCCCATGTTTTCCCCGTTGGAGATCCAAGCGTCCACGCCAAGCGTGGTGCTTACTTTTCGATCTCCTAGAGTAGCATGAACGATTTCAGGACGCACTCCTAAAACCACTGGGTACATCTTACTGGACGGTTTCGAAATGGGTAATGGCTTCTCGGGTAAAGCAGACCGCTTGATTGTACCGACACTTTACCCTCGGATTGAGCTATTTTTCCAGAGATTAAATTCATTTTTAGGAAAAAGATTTTTCTTCATTTGATAAGTATTGAATGGTAAAATATTTTTTGTGGTTTGTATCCTTTTTTTGAGGAGATATAAAAAAATTTAATGTTGGAAGTGTTTTGTACAATAGACGAATCGAAACTGGACTGAGACAACAATGAAAAACTTCTGAACCACATCGCCCACGTGAACAGTATATTATTTAAGATCAGGGCATAAAAAATATACACTAAATTTAAGGAAACCAATGAAATTTGAAGGAATTTACACACCGATCATCACACCGCACACAGAAGACGGATCCATTGACAAGGAGGCCTTTGCTGAAGTAGCAGAGTTCCTGATTGACGCCGGAGTTCATTGCATTGTAGTAGGCGGCTCAACTGGAGAGTATTACGCACAGACCAACGAAGAACGAATTGAACTGATGAACTTCGCCCGTGAAATCATCAATAAGCGTGTTTTGCTGATGGTTGGAACCGGAGCTACACGTACAGAAGATTGCGTGATGTTAGCAAAAGCGGCAAAAGCAGCAGGAGCGGACTTCCTGCTGGTCAATTCTCCTCCGTATGCGGTGCCGACTGATGAAGAAAACGCAATGCACGCACTTCAAATTGATCAAGCTGCAAACCTGCCTATCATGCTTTACAACTATCCCGGACGCACCGGGACTCATATGGGTGAGGAGTTTCTGGATCGTGTGGGACTCTCCAAAAATTTCTGCGGCATCAAGGAAAGTTCCGGAGATATTAACCGCGTTCACCTGCTCGCGCACGACTATCCCAACATCGGGCTGTGCTGCGGCATGGACGATCAGGCGCTTGAGTTCTTTGCCTGGGGAGCCAGATGCTGGGTTTGCGCCGGTTCAAACTTTTTGCCGAAAGAGCACATCGCACTTTATGAAGCCTGTGTGCTTGAAGGCGATTACGCAAAAGGGCGTCGAATCATGTCGGCGTTGCTTCCACTAATGCGTGTTCTGGAGCAGGGAGGGAAGTTTGTTCAAAGCGTCAAATACGGCTGTGAACTGACGGGCCTCCATCCCGGACCTCCCCGCCTGCCACTTCAGCCGCTGACTACGGACGAAAAAAGCAAACTGGAACGGGTGATCGCTACATTAAAAAAAGATATTTCCGAAATTCTCGTCAGCAATTGAGTTAAATCTAAACTTGGTTGTACCGGGTTCCCTTTAAAAATTTCAGACAGAATACTAATGCCGCAGAAGATTCAGGTCAAAAACATCCGCCACGGAAATCCTGGTCTTTCCGGTTGGTATGCGATTCTCCCGGAACCGGAACCAACACATGTTTTAGAAGAAGACCTCACTGCCGACTGGCTGGTAATTGGTGGGGGGTTCGCTGGGTTGTCTGCTGCAAGACGGCTGTTACAACTCCGGGAAAAAGAGAGTATAGTTTTGCTGGATTCCATCCGCATAGGTGAGGGCAGTTCCGGACGCAATTCCGGTTTCATGATTGATTTACCGCACGACATCAGTAGCGACAGCTATGCCGGTGCAGTGGAACGGGACATTCGCCAAACCATGCAAAACCGCTATGCAATTGCCTTTGCCGCCAAAACCGCAGAGGACTACGGTTTTTCACAGGAAGTTTTCAATCCCTGCGGAAAAATCAACGGGGCGGCCAGCGAAAAAGGAGATCGGCATAACCGGGAGTATGTCGTGCATCTTAATTCCATGGGGGAAGAATCAACCTGGCTGGATGCGTCCGATATGAAACGGATCACGGGAAGTGACTATTACCTGAGCGGTTTGCTTACCCCAAAAACGGTTACAATTCAAGCGGCTGCGTATGTCCGGGGATTTGCGCAGGGCCTTTCCCGGAATGTGAATATTTACGAAAATTCTCCAGTCATTGCGATGAAACGTGCTGACGGTATCTGGAAAGTCAACACGCCTAAAGGTTCCGTCTCTGCGCCAAAAGTTATTCTCTGCGTCAACGGACACCTTCAAAGTTTTGGATTCCTCAAGCGGAGGCTAATGCACATTTTTCTTTACGCCTCAATGACACGTGCTATGACTACAGAGGAAATCCGCAGGCTCGGAGGAGAACCCAGTTGGGGTGTTGCGCCGGCTAACCCATTTGGGAGCTCGGTGAGAAAGATTTGCGGCGTGGGAGGACATCGAATCCTGATGCGAAACAAGTTCCACTTCAATTCAACCATGGAAGCCTCCGACCGCGACATTCAACGGACGGTGAGAAACCACGACCGTAGTTTTCAGCGACGCTTTCCGATGCTTAAAAACGTGGAAATGGAGTACCGCTGGGGTGGACGCTTGTGCCTGAGTTGGAACGGAGTTCCGGTATTTGGCGAAATTGAAGATGGATTGTTTGCCGCCTGTTGCCAAAACGGAGTCGGTGTTTCCAAAGGGACGCTCTCCGGAATTCTAGCTGCGGAGTACGCATCCGGATTCCAGAACAGCTACATTGAAGATTACCTCAATGAAGAACAACCTACCAGATTGCCCCCGGAACCCTTTGCCACTATGGGTGCTACTGCTTACCTCAACTGGCAGGAATGGCGGGCAGGATTGGAAAAGTAGTGAACCTCCTTCACTCAATCCAAGGACTAAGAAACGGGCCTACGGGTAGAGGTATATAAAGCAGTTTGTAGAAAATGGTATAGGAAAAAACAATCCAACTAAGTGAAGTCGCGACAATGGCAAGCCGTTTTCGAAATCCCAGATAGAGCATTGAGACCACAAGGAAAATAAAAGTACTTAAAAAATAACCTGCACTTTCAATCACCAGCAAATAAAATATAATGAATGCTACATAGATAAACAAAGTACGCAGCTGCCCTGGTTCTGGATCTGGGTCCCCACTTTTTCTTACTGCTTGAAAAACAAGGAAGATACAAAAAACAACTATAATTATCATCCACAGATATGGAACCACTTCCGGGCCTACATCTTCAAGTTCTGGAAAATCCAAAGTCTGCGTGTAGAACACTCCGCACATCAATAAAATGCTCAGCGGGAGGAGTACATTCCCTGTATATCTTGGTGTTTGTTCTGTTGACTGATTCATGGTAAAGACAATAGCAGGCCGGGTTAGCACTGCGTAACCCGGCCAACAGTTTAACTTTGTTGAAAATAGCCCTGACTTTACTTCAGAATTCCCGCATTCTTTAGCCAGCGCGTGACATCCGCCTTATCGTTCATAACTATTTTATAGAACTTGTCATGCTTGTAATAGACAGGATCCACTCCTTTTTTGCTGACATATTCGATCCATTCAGAATCCTTCATCAGTTTTGTGAACAAATCATCATAGAATTCCCGCGCATCTGCCGGAATGCCTTTTTTGATGGCAAAACCACGCCACATGATTTCATTGTCCATCCCCTTAACTCCAAGCTCCTTGAATGTTGGGGCATCAGGAAATTGTGACAACCGTGTGGATCGTGAAAGTGCTGCGACTTTCAATTTGGGTTGCCCAAGAATATCCTGAGCATTTCCCACATAGACCACACCTCGCTTGCCCAACAGTTCGATCATGGCTTTTTTGCCTCCCTTGAACGGGATATACTTGGCCTTTATTCCGGCGGCTTTCCAAGTTTTCATGGCCATCACATGATCCAGACCACCTGCGGCAGGCCCGACCCAGATTTGCCGTTTGCCCTGCTTTTCCAATGCTTTTGCATCAGCAACGACCTGCTCCCAGGTATTCACAGCTTGTTCACGATGGGTGATGATGGCTTCCGGATCCGACATACTCATTGCCAGCCACTCGAAGTCACCGAGGTTGATGTCACTCTTTGCCGAAACAGTTTTGTAGACAGGTGACTTAGTGGTACCGAACAGAGTATATCCGTCAGCGGGTTGTGATAGGATGTACTTCATTGCGACTATACCGCCTGCTCCCGGCTTATTTTTCACCACAAATTTGTGGCCAGTCAACCTTTCGCCGATGATGGCCAACTTGCGGGAATCCCTGTCGATGCCCCCACCTGGTTTAACGTACACCATTATGGTGATTGGTTTTTTCGGAAATTTAGCTACCAAAACTGATGGGAGCATAGCACCCAGCACGATGCCGAATGTTACTATTCCGCCAATCAAATACTTGCTTCTCATTTGGTTCTCCTTCTTGCTAGAGAGTTCAGACTACCAAAAAGTAGTTCTGAAAGTTAAACCACAGATCTTTAGGCTGTAGCATCCGGACAGAAACCGGAAATTCCGGTGCTGTTCGCAAAATCTAAATCATTAATAATCTGTGGTAGTTTAACACCTTCCGGAAATTAACAAATTTAACCTACCAGTTGGTGTATGGGTTCGCAATCAGATTAGAATTAAAATAGCGAGGATCACCGCTCACCTCTTCCCCAACCCATGGAGGAAAATCGATGTTTTGATCTTCACTTTCCAATTCAACCTCAGCAACAATCAGACCCTGATTGACACCGGCGAACTCATCAATTTCCCATGTCAAACCGGTATGGGGAATTTTAAATCTGGTTTTTTCAATGATTGGTTTTTCACATAATTCATCCAGCATCTCATTTGCATCCTCAGTTGGAATTTCGTACTCATATTCCCTGCGAGTTGCGCCAATTGTGATGCCTTTGATGGTCAAAAAACCTTTATCATCAATGGTTCTTACCCGTACCGTCCTTTCTTTCACAGTTGATAAATATCCTTGACGGTAAGTTGTACCGGAGGCACATTCACGCCAAGAATCGTCCTTAATCAAATATTTGCGTTCAATTTCTTTTCCCATGACTTTCCTTATTAAAGTTTAAACATTCCCGGAAACGGTTCCATGCCGATAACACGCTTGATCGACCTGAGGTAATTAAGATTTTCATAGTCGTTGAGCCCAAGCATTTCCTTTGCTTTTAGAATTGCTTCTAAGTCAACCGACTCAACTGCTACTGTTTGTTGGGTTGCACCGTTGAATTGAATTTCTCCTAATTCGGTGATGCAATCGTTAATCGTAAAAGCAAACCGGCGTTTGAAAACCTGTACCGGAATAAGTTGAGAATGAGGATAAATAATGTCACGCAGAAACGAGTCTAATGAGTATTCATTCTCAGTCAGTTCCTGCATTTCAACACCAAACGCAGGAAAAACTTCATCCTTGAGCATTGTTGCACTCATCGGAAATTCACCTTTCATGAGTGGATCCCATTGCTCCAGCCCTTTTTTTTCTTGAACAAAAACTTTTATGTCCATCAACTTATCGCGGATTTTTGTATTATTTTCGCTGTTTCCAGCAGAGATTATATAAATTTCTTTGCTCTCGCGAATCATTTCGCATTTTGAGAGGGCATAGAGTTTTTCTTCGACTTTGCCAAAATTCTTGGCCCAGGTCCTGAACTCAAAACGTGGTTTTATTCCTTCCATTTGATCTCCTTATTTGGATAGTGAAATGACACGTCAGATCGTGTCCGGTTAAAAATAATTAAGCCTTTGATTTATACTTTCTATAAATTGGCAGAGCAAACAGCAATGCTGCCACTGTCAACATGGTCAGGCTGAGCGGTTCAGTGAAAAAAACCATCGGTCCGTCCATCATCACTGCCCTGCGGAAATTTTCTTCGAGCAGATTCCCGAGTACAATACCTAGTACTACCGGTGCCACAGGATAATTATAGCGTTTGAAAATCCACCCGACCAGTCCAAATCCAATACAGGATCCAACATCAAAAAAAGAATTCTGGACGGCAAAACTGCCGATCAGGGCGATGGCGAGGATCATTGGATAGAGAATACTGGTCGGCACTTCAACGACCTTTGCAAAGAGACGAACTCCGTAAAAACCAAGAAAGAGCATAACTGCATTGGCAATGAGCAGACTGGAAAAGATTCCGTAAACAATTTCCGGATTAGATTCAAACAATAATGGTCCAGGAGTAATATCGTGCAACTGCAACGCGCCAATCAGTACTGCATCAGTAGCACTACCGGGAATGCCAAGCGCAAGCAGCGGTATGAGCGCTCCGCCAACCGAACTGCTATTTGCCGCCTCCGATGCTACCACTCCTTCAACGGCACCTGAACCGAAAGTTTCAGGTTCTTTGCTGGATCGCTGTGCTAGATTGTAGCTGATAAACGAAGCAATCGTTGCACCTGCTCCTGGAAAAACTCCTATGATTGTACCTAACACTGAAGAGCGCATAATGGTATATTTTAATTTCCACGTTTCCGGAAGCGTAGGGAATTTCCCTGAGACTTTTTCAACCACCCGACTACCGAGTTTACCTTCTTCAAGTGCTGTAAATACCACACTCAAGGCAAACAAACCAATTAGTGCTGGAATGAGGCTGAATCCGTCATAAAGTTGATCTATTCCGAAAGTGAACCGAGAAACTCCGGAAATTGGATCAATTCCTACTGTGTTTATCAGCAATCCGAACAGAACCGCAACCATCGCCTTGGCAACATTGCCTTTGCCCAGGGAACCAACCGTAGTCAATCCAAAGACAGCAAGAGCAAAATAATCTGCCGGATGAAAACCAATTGCTAATTTAGCCAATGGAACCGCAAATAAAATCAAAATAATAACGCCGAAAATCCCCCCGATTGTTGAAGCAATCAATGAAAAGCCCAGACCTTTGCCTGCTTCTCCTTTCAAAGTCAAGGGATAGCCGTCCAGAGCAGTCGCGGCGGCGGCGGGGGTACCGGGAGTGTTGATCAATACCGCTGTTATTGATCCACCATAATTTGAGGAAATATAAATGGAAACTAGCAGAATAACTGCAAGTGCAGGAGACATGGTGTAGCTGAATGGCACCAAAAGCGCTACGCCTGTGGAAGGAGATAATCCCGGCATAGCTCCGACCATGATACCGACAATGACTCCAGTAATTATCACAAGAATCGGCTTCCATCCGATAAGTGTGCTGAAACCGAAAATCAGGCTATCTAGAAGATCCATAAAATCTTTACAGGTTATTCTTAAAATGGATTGAGTTCAAAGTACTATAACCATTTGAGCATACTTAAACAAGCACCAACCTCTGGCGAAATTAAAAACCTAATAAACTTCAGAAAAAACTCTTCCTCTTAAAGGAGTAACTCAGTACCTGCTGACCAAAGAGAACTTATTTTTCAAGCCGAGTGCTTGGTGGCCAGAATAAGTACTGCATCCGCAACGTCTTCAGCAAGATTGGTGACTGCACCCAACTGCTTCAAAATGCCTTTCAGTTGATACTGCCGTGCCAGTTCAAATTTTTCATTCTCAAAAACTGTTCTCAGCAGTTTATACTCTACCTTGTCGACTTCACTCTCCTGACGCCCAACCTCTTCCACATGCTGTCGGACAGCCCTCAAATCTGTAAATAGTGAATCTGTGGCATGAGCCAGAGCTTTTACTGCATCATGGGTGTGAGCCAGCATTTTTTTCAGTGGATCCTGAAAGTCTTGAGGGATCTCAGGTTTTTCTATAGCTATAGCGCCCAGTGAATGCTTGAAGCTACTGGGGACTTTATCCAGCTTGGTCAAAAACCAGAGTAGGTCATCCCTGGAATCCGGCATCAAAGATTCTCGCATCAGTGTCATTTGAATCTGAAGTCCCAGATCGTCCATTTCTTTTTCAATTTTGTTGAGATCTTCATTGCGTTGAGCAAAATCGTCATAGCTTCCATCCAGATATGCCTCATAAGCTCCCCGATAAAGTTGCCCCATATCTTCCAGGTAACGCAAAAGTCGCTGTATTTTTTCTTCTACTGCATACTGTTTTTTAAAAAACAAACTCAAAGGATTCATCTTTCTCTCCGTTAAAAATTTCGATATAAATAAGCTAATTTTTGTTTAATTTTGCGGTCATGCAGTTTGTTCTTCAGCCCACCTCCGCGGACCTCCCATTCTGAACTGATTTCCGCCAGAGAATCTCCTAATTGCCAGGGGAAATTAAAGGTTTGACCCTGCAGTTGGTTCAAGGCATCCAGTTGAATTGAAGAGAGACCTTTTTTATCCATGGAAGCAATTTTTTCCTGAGTGATGAGCAGACTTTTCTGTAACGAAAACTCTACCACTTTAAGGCCCTGCTGACTGGACAAAGGTACTATAGAACTTACTGCCCTTACCAGCTCAGCAGAACTACTGAATGTTGAATCTGACAGTTGATTCAAACCGGTTGTCTCAATTCCTTCTTTTTGAAATTTTTCTAGAACACGAGTTGACAGCAAATAGTTTGATTCACGCTGTACTTCTTGTTGGAAAACGTTTTGCAGAAAATACAATCCGACAAAACAAAGTAAACAGGAAATCACAGGCGTGATGACCCAGCCTCTGACTATACCGTAAATTCGCGGCCACTGAATTTCTCTTCCACCCTGCAGCATTCCAATTCCAATCACCGCTCCAACCACTGCTTGGGAACTTGAAACAGGAACCAGTGGAATGGTAGGTAGCGACATGTTTGCCAGCAGTTGTTCCAGGCGCTCAGAAGCAAAAAGGAAGAGGACAATCGAGTGTGACATTACTGCTACCCAGGCTGCCAGTGGAGTGAGCGTCATCAGTTCTGAGCCGACTGTCATCATAACCCGCTTGGAATATGTGAAGACGCCTACCGCAATAGCCAGACCCCCCACTAAAAATAGTTGCTGTGCGGAAGAAACACTAAAATCTTGACCAAACTGCAAATCGGGAAACGGAGCCACAGGCACAAAAACTCCCATCACGTTGGCAATGTTATTTGCTCCCAGACTGTAGGCACCAAAAGCTCCGGCAAGGATCAAAGCAAGCCTGGTATAGCCATCCATACGGATCAGCCCAACACCAATTTTTCGTACAAAAATCTTTGCCAATGTAAACAAAAGAGCAGCAATGACTGCGGAAAGCAAAGGACAAATGATCCAGGTCGAGAGAATCTTCAGTAAAGAAGAAATATCTGTGTAAGAATCACTGAACAAGTTCCAGCCGATTATTGAACCAATGATGGCCTGGCTGGTTGAGACAGGGAGTCCGAGTTTTGTCATCCAAAGAACTGTCAATCCTGCAGCCAACGCAGCCATGAATGAGCCCCCAAGCGCATTTACCGCCCCAAGTTTACCTAATGTCAGCGCTGCACCAGTTCCGCTGAAAAAGGCACCCAGAACAACAAATACACCGCAAATCAGTGCCGCAGTTGTAAATCGAACCATACGGCTGCCAACCGCAGTGCCGAACACGTTGGCTGCATCGTTTGCACCAAGTGACCAGCCCAGGAAAAGGCCGCTGCTTAAAAATATTAGGACTGTAGGATCAAGCAAAACTATACTTTTTGAAAATTATTTTTAAAATATCAGGGTGTTATTAGATCACTCTTCGAAGGCAACTGCAAGGTCTATCTGGACCCCAGCCAGTCCAAGAAGGTCGATCAAAAACAAAATTTTGCGAAAGCAGCCGCAAAAAATCAGCCTCAGAATTATTGTGAATGTACGGATGACCTGCTCAGAAAATAAAGGAGGATGGATTGTATCTGAAGATGTCCTAGGTTTTTTTACGGCAAAGCATAAAATTCACTGATTTAAAGCTCATGACAACTTCCTGCTGCTGATTGATGGCCTCAATAAATGTGCGGACAATTCCTCTGTCGGGCTTTGACCTTGAAAGTTTTGTTTCGATAATGGTGGCTCGGACCATGAGTTTGTCTCCCGGACGCACCGGTAAAATCCAGCGCAGTTCATCAATCCCCGGAGAGCCCAGACTGGAAACCGGTGAGAAGTAATGCTCAACCAACTCCCGCATTACATAGGCACAGGTCTGCCAGCCACTCGCGATCAGTCCTTTGTAAGGACTTTTTTTTGCGGCTTCAGGGTCTATGTGAAAAGGTTGGGGATCATAGCGTCTAGCGAATTTGAGTACCTCTTCTTCTTCTACCTCAACAGGTCCAAATTCAAAAACTGCGTCTTGTTTATAATTCTCAAAAAACCACTCCTCCTTTGAAGCTGGCAACTTGGTCTTAGACATCAAACTCCTAAATGTGATAATAATCAAAAAGCCGTCCGCATTCCCAGTGCAAACTGCATTTCCAGTTTCCGGTCATGTGGAAGATTCAGTGTCGCAATATCCAGTCCCATAAGCCACACCGTAATAATGGGAGTCCCTGAGATCCAACTCCATCCCATGTGAAGAATGTCAGAAGTTGCTTCCCCTGTATCAGTGTCTCCCTGACGAACCTTGGGCCACTGGATTTTCCGCAAAGATAAGGTTGCCCCTTTCCCGGATGGAGACACCCATTGATCATGTACCCCAATTTCAAAACCGGTCCCGTTTTCACTCAAAAAGAGATCTCCAACCCTGCTTTTCCAGGCAGCAGTTTTTGCGGGAATGCTTAAAGCCAGCAAGTGCAGATAGCGTCCGGGACCGGTAGGTTCATCATAAAGATGAAGTGACAGTCCTAGTGCTCCGGTGCTGTAATTGCTTCCTCTACTTCCAACAGTATGATAGACTTGAACCTCCGGAAGTACTGGGAATGATGCCCCAAAAACCTGGGTGCTGCCAGAAATGAAAAAAAAGAGCAAAAATATTTGTTTTGGGAATGACATCGTTCAATTGACTTGGAGATTTGCTAACCAATACGAAAAACCACTGTCATTCATCCGAAATGAATGGTGACAGAAAACCGTTTCAGAAGTACAAACATACAACAAAATAATGCGTTATTCAAGTACACGTGGGCAAGACAAAAACCTTCTTTTTGAGGAGGCAGTAATGATGGGGCTTGCAGACGACGGCGGTTTGCTGGTTCCGGATGAATTTCCGCAAGTAAAGAGCAAGTTCCACGAATGGAGAGCATTAAGTTTTAGTGAATTGAGTCTGGAAATTATGCTGCTCTTTACCAGTGGGCGAATTCCACGGGAAGAATTCGCACCTTTGGTGCAGAGAAGCTATACCAACTTTCGCCACCCTAAAATAACTCCGGTTAAATCAGTTGGAAAGATTCATATTTTAGAATTGTTTCATGGACCGACCTTTGCGTTCAAAGACGTGGCCCTGCAGTTTTTAGGCAACCTTTTTGAGTGTTTCCTGGCAAAGCGTGACCATCCTTTGAGAATTATAGGGGCCACCTCAGGAGACACCGGAAGTGCCGCCATCCACGGAATGCGTGGGAAAAAAGGCGTGGATGTATTCATGCTTCATCCAAAAGGACGGGTCAGCCCAATTCAGGAATTGCAAATGACAACAGTTCTTGACTCAAACATCCACAATCTGGCCATCGAAGGTTCATTTGATGACGCGCAGGCGATTGTGAAAGCACTTTTTAATGATCAGGAATTCAAGCACAGTTATCATTTGGGTTCAGTCAACTCCATCAACTGGGCTCGAATTCTGGCACAAATTGTATATTATTTTTACGCCTGGTTTCAAGTGACCAGAGATAATTCCGAGTTTGTTAGTTTTGCAGTACCAACTGGAAATTTTGGCAATGTGCTGGCCGGATATTATGCCAGGCGCATGGGCCTGCCAATCGATAAGCTTGTTGTAGGAACAAATGAAAATGACATTCTGCACCGCTTTTTCTGCAATGGTGAATACAAACAAACTGAAGTTAAGGAAACATTAAGTCCCTCAATGGACATTCAAATTTCCAGCAATTTTGAACGTTATCTTTTCGAGCTTGCAGGAAGATCCTCTGAACAACTGCAGTCCTGGATGGATGATTTTGAAAGTAACGGTAAATTGGCGTTTGGGAACGATCTCCTCAAAAAAGCTCAAAACGACTTTGTATCTGCACTTGTAAACGACGAGGAAATTTTGGAAATGGTGAGCCGGTTTAATCAGGAAAATGGATATTTACTGGACCCACATTCTGCAGTTGGTGTTCGTGCGGCAGAAAAAAATGATATCCAGACGCCCGTCATTTGTTTAGCCTGCGCACATCCTGCCAAGTTTGGAGACGCAATCCGGAAGGCCCTGGGTTCCGAACCGGAATTACCGGATGAATTATCTCAACTTACAAACCTGGAAACGCGCATTAAAACGGTTGCGGCTGATCCGGAAACGATAAAGCAAGTGGTGCTCGAAACGCTCGAAGCCCGGAGTTAACAGCCTTAGCCATGATAACTGAAACAGACAGACGATAGCTAAATTTGAGTTCTGACAGTCTAGAAACAGAATCTAAAATCCTTGAGCCGACATACGATGAATTTAAAAAAAATCGTCCGGCTTGGACAACTTCGCTGAGACGTGGAGTTGAGTACGCAGTGTTCCGTTTTGGATTGTATTTGGGGAGAAGACTGTCTCTAAAACAATTACAAAAATTGGGACGCGTAATCGGAAGTTTAGCTTTTATGGTGCTCAGAAAAGATCGGGGAATTGTCGAAAAACAGCTTGAACTGATTTTTCCGGAAATAGACGCGGCTCAGCGTAGACAATGGACGAAGGAGTGTTTTGGTCAATTTGGACAAATGCTTTTCGAGTTCTTGAGCTTACCGCAGATTTTACACGATGAAGCTAATTTGCTTCAGGTTGAAAATGAGGAAGCGCTGACAAATGCAATTCACGCGGAAAAAGGTGTTATTCTATTGGCCATGCACACAGGGAACTGGGAATTGATTTCTGCATATGCACGACGCACAGGCCTGAAGATGAAAGCCGCAACAACGAATTTTCCTGATCCGCGAATTAACAAACTTATTGAGAGCCAGCGTGAAAATGGAAATATGGAAATTCTACGTCGTGGAACATCGGCCGCAATCAGAAAACTACTAGGCTGCCTCCGGAACAAAGAAGTGCTGGTTTTAGCCATTGACCAGGATACAAATGTACTAAGTACATGGGTTCCGTTTTTTGGGATTCCGGCAAAAACTCCTGTTGGTGCTGCAGTCTTTGCCCTGAAAACCGGTGCAGCTGTTGTGAGTTATAATGTAATTCGCCAGACAGATGGAACTTTCAAAATGAGATTTGAAACACTGGGCACTTTTGTCCGTCAACATCATGAAATGGAACAGGATGTGTATGCAGTTACGAGAAAAATGAATCTGCATCTGGAACAGCGTATACGTGAAAATCCGCAGCAATGGGCTTGGTTCCACCGCCGATGGAGACATCGTCCTTCTGAAGACGAACGGCAGAAAATGGAAGAATTAGAGCAAAACGAAATACAGTTCCTGGAGAGACTTGACTCAGGGAAACACATTAAAGCCTGAAACTTAAAACCTGAATAATTTAGCTGAAATATGTCAATTGTTGTTTCAAATAAACAAAAGATTCATTATGAACTTGCTGGAGATAAAGGTCCTTGGATGTTGCTGCATCCTCCTCATTTGATCCCCATGAGTGCCTGGAAGGAAGAAGGATATGTGAGGCAGTTGGAAAAGGATTTTCGGCTGGTAATGATTGAACCTCTCGGGCAAGGTTTAAGCGATGCCCCCGAGGATTCTTCGCACTACACCATTTCTTCCAGGATCAGGCACATACTGGACATTATGCGTGAAGTACAGGCCGATTTTGCATTTTTTTTTGGTGTCGGTTTGGGTGCTCAGGTTGGATTTCAAATGTCCAAAGAATTTCCCCGACGAATTCGCTCATTGATTTCTGTAGGTGCACAGCCTTACCAGGAACTGGAAGAAGCAAAATATCTGGCAGAAAAACTGGATAAACTGCGCTCAGGGAATGTGAGTGCCTATCTTCAGCAATGGCACTCTTTAGATCATTTATCTGAAGAACAGGAAAAGCTTATTCTGGAAGGCAATTCGGAAGCTTACGCACTCGGTCTGGAAGCATCCATTAACTGGGAAGGTTTGGGTGATGATTTGAAATCACTGGGAACCACTACTTTACTTTTTACCGCCAAGGCAGAACCACGATTTTTATCTGTACGGGATGCCGGTAAGCGTTTGCGCAACGGACGTTATGTGATCCTTCCCAAAGTTACACATAGCCACGGACTGTGGAGTTCCGATTTAATTATAAAACCTCTGCTGGAATTCACCCGTCGGGAACGCTCAAACTGAATCTTCGCAATAACATGCAATCCATCCGCCGGTGTGTTTTAACGATCAGTTTTTTTCTGCTGAGCAGTACCGTTCCGGTTCTTTCTCCGGCAAAAACTGTTCCGGCTTTAGCTGTACTTTCCCGGATAAAATCTAAAGTGAAAGCCGGGTACTCCAAAAAAATGACTGAGGGTTTCAACGGACAAATGTTGCTGCGCCGTTACAGGGTCCGGACAGAAAAAAAAGGAAGGGCAACTATATTTTTTAATGATGGTTCCGAAGTCCGATTGTTTGGTGAGACAGAACTAACGATCGGCGCAAAAAAAAGCCGGAACTACCGTTGGGTGCGTTATCGACTGTTCTTGCATACAGGTAGTTTTTGGGGACATTTTGTGCGCGGAAAAAATCCTGTAGAAATCGGCGGTGGAGGTATGCGGTTGCAGCTTTCAGATGCCTCTCTGAGATTTTCAAGGGAAAAAACCGGAATTGACATTGCTGTACCCTCCGGAATGGCCAAGGTTTCTAACAAGAGTTCCTCCGTTAAATTACTTGCAGGTCAACGACTCTATCAAGTCCGGAAAAACGACTTTTTACCACAAAAAATTAGTCTGATTCCGAATCAGCTGAAACTCTGGATTGAACCTTCAGCACCGGTTTTTAAGGGAAAGGAATCCCTAAAACTAAATCTGCATTTTCAGATAGTCCGATACGGCACAGATCGTCCTGTAGATCGTCCCGGTTCGGTATATTTAAAAAGTAACTACTACAATTTGAAGATACCTGATTCCATCCGGCTCAACAAGGACGGCAAGGCAAAGACCACCATTGAAGTTGCACCGCCCCGTTCAAACGACCGTACATTTGAGGGTACTGTTACCTTACATTCAATAATGGATCAAAGCGGCTATAATGATGTTCAGGATGGATTGCTTAAAGTAAGATTCACAAGCCACTGAAAAATGATGGCAACAGAGAGTACTTTAATTAAGTCCGTGCCTGACGGAAATACCCAACGATTCCTCAGTTTCATAAATTGCTAAAACTAAAACCATAATCCTTAATGCAGGAAATAACCAACCTTGCCGGAGGCGCAATCATTGGATTTGGATTAGCCTGGATGCTTGAACGCTGGGTGATGAGTTTTGTCCGGAGGTTATCCGTAGCTGAACCGGAGGAACTTTTGCAGGAAAATGCCGAAAAATTTTCAAAACTTTTTTCGCACTGGGGAATTTATATTGGAATGACGATTACGGCCGCGGCCCTCAGTGAATGGAGGCAGTGGAGCCCTGAACTTCTAAATGATCTTATTTTAATCACAGCACTTGTTGGAATTGCCTGGATTGACAGAAAAACTCTATTGATAGAAGGACGGCTGATAGCTTTGGCAATGGGACTGCGTTTGTTATGGCTTTCATTTTTTGCGCCTCAAGAAATGCTGAATTCCCTGACCGGATTGCTGATTGGAGCCGGAATTCTTTATTTCATTGGTTTTTTGTATGAAACTTTCCGCCACCGTCAGGGACTGGGTGAAGGTGATGCTGCAGTGCTTGGTTTGATTGGTTTGTGGGTTGGCTGGCAGGGACTGGGAACGGTCCTGCTGATTGCAGCTTTGAGCGGAATCATTATTGGCGGAATTTCATTGCTCAGACAAAGAAAGGTAAATCAGAACATTCCGGATCTGCTGCAAACCCAAATTCCCTTTGCACCGTTTCTTTGTCTTGGTGGATTGATAGTCTATTTTCTTCAGGAAACTGGATTTATTATGACGGGCTTTGGATTTTAATCATTCGGCATTCAGCCCTTTTTCTGTATTTCTTCACGAATCAAGTCCTGAATCATCGGACTGTATAATTTCCACAAATTATCTCCCAGTTCTGTAAGATTGTATCCTTTTCCGGTGCAACCCGGACAGGACTGGCGGAGGTTAGTCTGGATGCTTCCCCATTCATCGAATCCTGCCTGAAATCCGCTGCCGTCACATTCAGTGCATGGTCTTTTTAAATCTGATATTAACATTTGCTTTCAAGTATGTTCTTAGTATGATATGTTTATTGTAGTAAACGCATGAATTATGCCTTGATTTAACCTAATTTTTCTTTTCATTCTGAAAGTGATTATTCCTGATATCGGCATTAAAAAATTAGTGGAAGACGGTTTTTTACCTCCCGGTTTAACAATTGGTCCTTCCAGCGTGGATTTGACTCTTTCAGATTCATTCAGTTGGCCAAAGCCAGATAAAGACAAAATAATTCTGGGCGAATCCGTTCCGCATAAGCAGGTGCAAAAAGATGAATTTGTTTTAGAACCAAATCATTTTGTACTCGCCAGTACCGCAGAATCCATCCGTGTTCCCCACGACATGGCGGCTTATGTGGAGGGACGTTCAAGTATCGGACGCTTGGGATTGCAGGTACAAAATGCGGGTTTTATTGATGCAGGATTTCACGGACAAATAACTTTGGAACTCGAAAATCAATCCGGATTTCCAATTGTTTTAAAAAAAGGTGTCCGGATTTGTCAGATTGTCTTTGTCCAAATGAGCCGCTCTGCAGAACAGCCGTACAACGGAAAGTATTGTGGACAAAGCGGAGCCACTCCAAGTCGTCTGGAAGTGGATCCGGAATTTACATAAGCTTATTTTTGTCAGGCAGATCTACCTGATTTTTGGTGCTTGAACTGTGTTGGTTCAGGCTTTTTTGCAACCGCAGCCCTGAGGCTGTGCATAATTGGTAAGGAGATGTATGGAAAAGGTAAAGTTCTTTGATACGACTCTCCGTGATGGAGAGCAATCCCCCGGATGTTCAATGTCAGCAGATGAAAAGCTTACCCTTGCCAAACAGCTGGAGCGCCTGGGAGTGAATACAATTGAAGCCGGATTTGCAGCATCGTCTCCGGGAGACTTTGAGAGCGTTCGGGAAATCGGACGGCAAATAACAAACTCAACCGTTGTTTCACTCTGCCGTGCCTCAAAAAATGACATCGACTCTGCAATTGAAGCTTTGGGTGATGCGAAAAACTGGGGCATTCATACTTTCATTTCAACCAGCGCTTTGCACATGAAGCATAAGCTGCAGATGGAGCCGAAAGATGTAAAGGACATGGCTGTCGCAGCAGTGGAACGTGCAAAAAAAGCTACGGATAATGTAGAGTTCAGTCCAGAAGACGCAACACGCAGTGATCCGGAATTTTTGGTTGAAGTATTGTCCGAGACAGTACGTGCAGGTGCTACAATCCTGAACATTCCGGACACGGTTGGTTACACCACTCCGGATGAAATGTTTGACTTAATCACACGTCTCCGGAATGAAGTTTACAATGCGGACAAGGTTACTTTTTCTGTGCACTGTCACAACGATTTGGGATTGGGAGTAGCAAATTCCCTGGCTGCAGTTCGTGCAGGAGCAAGGCAAATCGAATGTACAATAAATGGTATCGGCGAACGTGCAGGAAATGCGTCACTTGAAGAATTAGTGATGGCACTAAAAACACGTCAGGAGTATTTTGGTTTTGAAAGCGACATTGTAACGGAGCAGCTTTTTCCATCCAGCAAACTGCTTTCAAAAATTACCGGAGTAGATGTTCAACCAAATAAAGCGATTGTCGGCGCAAATGCCTTTGCGCATGAGGCAGGAATTCACCAGCACGGAGTTCTCAAAAATCCATTGACTTACGAGATCATGACCCCACAGTCAGTGGGTATCAAGTCCAGTAATTTGGTGATGGGTAAGCATTCTGGACGCTTTGCCCTTGGAGAACGGATCAAGGAACTTGGTTTTGACCTCAATGACATTGATCTAAATCATATTTTTAAAGAATTCAAACGACTTGCAGACCTCAAAAAACAGGTTTTTGATGAAGACATTGAGGCACTGGTAACACATGGAATAGGCAAGCAGACGGACAAATATTCTTTGGAAGATCTGATTGTGACATCCGGAACGACAGCTGTTCCAACTGCAACAATATCAATGAAAATTGATGGGGAGGTTTTCAAAAAAGCCAGCTTTGGAGACGGGCCCGTGGATGCGGCACTGAACACGATTAAAGAAATTACAGGCATTCAGTGCACGCTCACATCCTACGTGGTGAAAGCCATCACCGGTGGAACCGATGCACAGGGTGAAGTGAGCGTAGGTGTTGAAAAAGACGGTGTGCGAATTACTGGACGCGGGGCTCACACAGACATCGTTGTTGCAAGTGCTATTGCATTTCTGAATGCCCTCAATCGACTGGCAATGCGAACAAAAGGCCTCAGTCCAGCTACACCCTTACAAAAAGCGGCCCTTGGTGGAGTTTAAAATACTGATCACTGTAATTACAGTCAATTACAATAATTATGATGATTTGAAAATTACACTCGATTCTTTGGAGCATACGAATTGAATTGAAACCTTCGTGGTGATTGTGAAAAACAATAAAGCCTTTGGGAAACTATGACAGAATAGTAATCTCAGAACCTGACAGAAGGAAACTGTACCCACAACAATATTGCTTCTCATGATTACAAATTTCCTGCTCTAGAAATTAGATTACCTTTGCATCATCCCTCAAAAATGATAGTCCTAAATATTGCCGATTATTTCACGGAATTGGAACAATAATTTAAACTATTTTTCAAATAATTTTCTCTAAACTTTAACAAATTTCGGAATCAAATTTAATCACATTTGGCTTGTAAATGGTAGTGATACAAGTAATTTCCTGCTATAAATTTTCTTAAATTTAGTTGTTCCAATTTTCATTACTCTCTTTTTTGGCAGAGGTGTTTTAAGGTTATTTAGATTTTTTAAATGAGACAACCTAAACAGGTATTATTCATAATCTTTTTTCTTGTAGTTGAAAAATTTAATACATTTTTCACAAACTATGATTTGAAAGGTAGGTCACTGCGGTTAGTTATTAGCTTTGATATGAGTCTATTTTCTATTCTGAAAGAAAAATACTCTCCGTCAAATCTTCATTTCTTCAAATACTGTAAAATTTTTGTTAATCAGAAATATTTTTTCATGTCAAATATTAATTTTGTGATAAATGTATGAAAGATATATTTACAAATCTTTTTCGTATAAGAACAAATTTTACCAAAAAATGGAGAATCATGGGACTGAGTTGAACATTTGTTTTTCTCGTTTCAGTCATAGGATTCATAATTATTACAGGAACTTTTGTCTTGTTAAATTTTAGTTCGATCCACAAATTTAAAGAACAACATTATACCATAATCACGGAGAAATCTCCTTTCGCAGCTTTGCTCCTGATTCCAGTAACCATCATTTCCGGGGCCTACTGGACTTCAATTCCTTTTTATCTTGTTATAGCGACACTTTGGCTATTTCAACGCAAATCATCAATCCCTTGGGAATCAGGAATTACACTCATGGGCTCCTGCCTGCTGGCCATATTTATTGCGTCCAAAACAGATTATGCATTTTGGATTTATACCATTAAAATCATAGGCTGTTTTGTCATAGTGGTATCGTTAAGACCAGCAATCCAAAATCAACAACGATTTTGGATTGACACCTTTTTTGTTTTTGTTTTGTGGATCATTTGGGAAACAAACTCATACTTTCATTATGGCCGTTGGACATTTGATTTTGGTAACCGTTATTATCCAAATTGGACTGCAGTTTACTGTTTCCTATTTGCAATGCTTGCTGTGCGCTGGAGGTTACCCTTAGCCTTGCTGACTGCATTAACTTTGGGCTTGTTGACAGAAAGTAGGAATTTTGCCCTGGCTCTTGGTGTTGTGGGATTGGGTTATCTCTTATTGCCCATTTGGCGCTGGGTATTTTCAAAAACGAGTCGGACAATATTACTCTATCTACTTTTTTCAGGATTGTCTCTCTGGACTTTAGAACAAATCACTCTTGGACAATGGTCAGGGATTAATTTGTTTGAAGGGCGAATATTTCGTTTCACCGCAGACCCTGGGAGACTCAATTGGGACATGATGGGGATTAAAGAATGGACAAAAAACATGCAGACTTTTGTGTGGGGAATGGGAGATTGGCCAAACAATGCACCCAACCCTCACCATTCCCTGATTCATACATTAATGGAACGAGGTATTCTGGCAACTTCGGTGCTCATAATATTTCTGATGAGTGATTTTAGTAAACACGTTCGAGGAATGGAACCGTGGCTTCTGGGCTGGTTTTCGATGGGAATGTTCTTGCATTTGAATTTTGTGACCATGTTTTGGGTGATTGCTATGCTAATAATACGTTGTCGTTATATTAGAAATGGGTCGGATGTCCAAGAAGATGCCGTAGTTGAATGGTTGAAATTAAAAGCGATCCCTAAAAAGTTTGCATTGTGGTTGCGAAAAGTTATTTCATGAAAAATAGAATATTCTTATCAATTATTACAATAACCTTAAACAATTTTGAAGAATTATTACGTACAGTAGAATCAGTACGGGATTTAAATGGTTGCGAACACATAATTATAAATGGTGGAGAGTGCCCGCAAACTCTAGAGTTTCTTCAAGGTTATTACGGAAAATCAGTTTCTGAACCGGATCAAGGGATTTCGGATGCTTTTAACAAGGGTATTCGGCTCTCCAGCGGCGATGCAATAATAATGTTGAACAGTGGAGATATTTTACTAGATCGAACTTATCCTGCTCGAGCATCTCAAATTTTAGACCAAGATCCACAAATTGATTTTGTTCACGCAGATTTGATTTTTGAAGATACACTTATTGGTTCATACATAATGCGCCCATTACGCACTAAAAATATTCTTTCTCCAAACATTGGAAGGGGAATGCCCTATCGTCATCAATCAATGGTAGTGCGAAAGGAAGTTTATGGCCGGGTTGGATTTTTTAATTTGAACTACATTTGCAGTGATTTTGATTGGGTTTGCAGATGGGAATTGGACCTTAAAAAGTCGCATGGAAAAGCTTATTATTCACAAGGAGATCCTGTGATCATAATGGATGGAGGAGGAATTTCTTCAACTCAAGAAAGAAAAATAATCCTTGAAGCTATTAAAATTATAAGACAACGCAATAAGCATATTAGTTTTCTAGAAAAAACAAGATCCTATTCAGCACTATTCAGGCGTTTAGTTTTGTTTTCTGTTCGTGTTTTTTTGAAAAAGTTGGGATTTGTGAATATTTTAGTAATAATAAAACGCATAAAATATAAAAGATTTTTAATAATCAAGTAGACAATTCTATAAAAATTATATCAAAAAGAAAACAATCTATTTAAGATAATTTCCAGATGATGCTAATGAAAGTGATCTCGGTGAATAATTAATTGTTAACCTCACATTTTTTCATGCACTAAATCAACAAAAATACTTTTCAAATGAATTTCCTACCAAATTTTACCACACTAAAACAACATTCCGTCATTCGAAAATACTTCTCTAATACATCATGGCTTCTGGGAGAAAGAATTTTACGGATGGGCGTGTCCCTTTTTGTCGGTATTTATGTAGCTCGTTATTTGGGGCCCGAAAAATATGGTTTGCTGAGTTACACAATGAGTTTTGTGTGGTTATTTAGTGCTTTCCTTGATTTGGGACATCGTGAAATCATTGTACGTGAATTAGTTCTATACCCAGAACAGCGCAATGTTATACTTGGATCTGCTATTTTATTGCGTTTGAGCGGTGCTGTTTTATTGGGAAGTGGAGTAGCTGTTGGACTACAGCTTGTTGATAATGATCATCAAACTTCCCTAATGATTGGCATCATCGCATTGGGAATGGCTTTCCAAAGTTGGGAACTGATAGATTATTATTTTCAATCTCAAGTTCAATCAAAATACACTGTCTGGGCTCAAACCGTACAACTTATAGTTGCTTCTCTGATTAAGATCGCTTTGATTATTTGGCAAGCTCCTTTAATTTGGTTTGCAGCTGTCTTTTCACTTGAATACGTAATTACAGCAGCTTTATTCTTACTTCTGTATAACTGGCAAGTGGGAAGCTTCCCCATTCGAAACTGCAACTTAAAATATGCCAGACAAATGTTAAAAAACTCTTTCCCTTTGCTTCTTACAGGTATGGCAATTCTTATCTATATGAAAATTGATCAAGTTATGTTGAAAGAACTAGTGGGTGTGGAAACGGTGGGAATATATGCAGTGGCTGTGAAATTGTGCGAAGCCTGGTACCATATACCTGTTCTAATTGCCGTCTCCTTCTATCCTGCAATTATAGGAGTAAAAGATACGAACCCTGCTTTATATCATGCACGACTGCAAAAACTTTACACGTTATTGGTTTGGGTAGCATTTGCGTTAGCTATTCCAACAACTTTTATGGCAGATTGGATAATATACATTTTGTACGGCAATGAATATATCGAATCGGTAATAATTTTAAAAATATATGTTTGGGCAGGAATTTTTGTATCTATGAGTTTAGCCAATAACAAATGGATGGTTATTGAAAATTTCCAGAATTACATACTGCTCACAACGCTTTTAGGCATGAGCTCCAATATTATCTGCAATGTTATTTTAATTCCACTTTACGGTGCTTCTGGGGCTGCCATAGCCACATTGATTTCTTATGGAATTGGTTCTTACTTAAGCCTTTTTTTCTTTCCCAAGGTCAGAAAAGGTTTTTGGTTTGCAACCAAATCAATAAATCCATATTCAGTCTTTACTTTTTCATACCATCCTAAATGACACGAACGATTTTATCCTTATGATTACAAACAGTGTTAAGAAAACTGAAACATCTATGTTCATATGACTCCTTCTGTCTGTCGTGTATGCAAATCCCCAGTACAAGCCGTTTTCACCTCGGTTTTATTGAAAAAGTATTATACTCAATATTACCAGTGTAATCATTGTGGATATGTCCAAACGGGTGAACCATTTTGGCTGGAGGAAGCATATAACATGCCGATCAATAAATCGGACACAGGCATGATCATGCGTAATTATTGGTTCAGAAATGTAACAGCAACAATTATTTTCTTCTTATTTGATCATAAAGGAAAATTTTTTGATTACGGTGGTGGTTATGGGATATTTGTAAGGCTGATGCGAGATACAGGCTTCGATTTTTATTGGCAGGACAAACACACAGAAAATCTGTTTGCCAGGGGATTTGAGTTTACAGATACAGAAAACAATCTAGTTGAATTACTGACCTGTTTTGAGGCATTTGAGCATTTTGTTGAACCAGCTGCTGAACTGGAAAAATTGCTTAGCGTCTCCCGGAATATTTTACTGTCCACTGAATTCATTCCGGACCCTCCTCCGTCCCCTGACGAATGGTGGTACTACGGTTCGGAACATGGACAACACATTGGGTTTTTTAAGAAAAAGACATTTGAGTATCTTGCAAATAAACACAGCCTGTATTTTTACACGAACGGCCAAAACATTCATTTACTGAGTGAAAAACGTTTTCCGCCACCTGCCTTTAAGTGGTTGGCCAAAGCTTCCAAGTACATGACTCCTTTGATTCAAAAAGGAATGCAGTCCTTAACTTGGAAAGATTCTGAAACATTAAAGGGCAAGATTTCATGACTTTTCTCAAACCCTTCCTCATTATTATAAGATCACTACTTTTTATTTTGTTTGACAGTATTGCACTGTGGGTAGCCATAGTTCCCAAACACAACCAGCAGAAACTGGTACTCCTGGTCCGACAAGATGCCATTGGTGATTTTATCC
>LSNO01000037.1 GCA_002082305.1 SAR324 cluster bacterium SAR324-CTD7B | reverse complement strand
GATTGCCTGCGATGCAGGGTCAACTGATTCCGGTCCTTTTTATCTCGGTTCCGGAACTCCAAAAATGTCACGTCGTGCAGTATTAAGGGACTTGCGACGTTTGTTATTAGCGCGGGATCAATTGAAGGTTCCGTTGATCATAGGCTCCTGTGGGACATCAGGAGTTGATTCCGGAGTGGATTGGATGCGGGAAATGACGCTTGAAATTGCTCGTGAAGAAGGTTTGAGTTTTAAACTTGGCAGGATTTATTCGGAGCAGAAACCGGAATCGATGGCACAGGCGTTTCAGTCCGGAAATATTGAGGCACTTCCGGGAGCGCCGGAAATCGATGAGCAATTAATTCAAAATTGCTCACATATCGTAGCCATGATGGGACATGAACCGATTGTGAATTTGTTGAAAAAACAATGTGATGTGATTCTCTGCGGGCGCGCTTCTGACACAGCACTTTTCTCTGCACTTCCGTTGATGCGTGGTTTCCTTCCGGGGCCGGTCTGGCATTGTGCGAAAACGATCGAATGCGGAGCGATTTGTTCCACCAGCACACGAGCGGATGGAGTATTCGCGGAGATAGACGATAACGGATTCAGCGTTGAACCTTTGGCTCTTGACGCGTCCTGCACACCTCTCAGTTTAGCTTCGCACACGCTTTATGAAAACGCAGATCCTTACCTGATTCGCGAGCCTTCCGGAATGCTTGATACACAAAATGCGCGCTACCAGAAACTTTCGGAACGCAAAACACGTGTTGAGGGTTCAGTATTTCGGCCTGATCGTTATACCCTCAAACTCGAAGGAGCCACCTGCACAGGCTTCCAAACCGTTGCCATAGGTGGAGTGCGTGACCCTTATATTATAGCCAGAGTGGATTCCTGGCTGGCAGAAATGAAAGTATTTTTTGCAGAACGACTTAAAGAATTGACAGGAAAAACACTTGGAAAAGAGGTACGACTCGACATATCTCAATATGGTAAAAATGCAGTGATGGGTGAACTGGAAAAAAGTTCTGCCCAAATTCCTAACGAAATCGGACTCTTATTCTGCGTTACTGCACCAGAGCAGGCCTTGGCAAATGACGTTGCCAGATTCATTACCCATACTGCTTCACACTGGCCCATTCCCGAATGGGATGGTTTCATCAGCGGAATTGCTTTCCCTTTTTCTCCACCGGAAATCGACCGGGGACCAGTCTATCGTTTCGTGCTGAATCATGTTTTAATTCCGGAATCACCATTATCCGCTTTCCGTTTTGAAATGGAGAACATCTGATGAGAGAGCCAGTCCTTCTGGGAAAATTAGCAAAATTGATTCGCTCAAAAAACGCGGGGCCGTTCTGGATAACCTTCGACATCATGTTTGCCAATGACACGGATTTTAAGCGAGTAGTTTCTGCAAAAGTACTGACAAAAAGCTGGATTGCCCAAACATATCAGGTTGAGGAAGATTCAGTAATTTTCGTTGAAATCACTGCTGCCAGTGCTATCAAATTTTCGTTTCCTCGACCTCGAATTCAGGGTGATCCCGGCGAAACAGATATGTACTCCGGACAGCAGTATGCGCCGCTGCTGAATATTGAGATCAGATAATCAGGTACCCACTTTCCCATACCCCCCTCCTCCCGGAGTTTCAATGCGGATTCGGTCACCTGCTTCAGCAATAATTTCATTTTTACCGCCTAAGTGGAGTTTGGAACCATCTTTGCGAATAAAAAGGTTCAATCCGCTTTTTCCGGGTCCACCGCCGTTTAGTCCATAAGGCTGATGGACACGGCGTTCTGAAAGAATGGCAGTATTGAGTGGTTCCAGAAATTCGACTTCACGAATGAGTCCGTTACCTCCTTTGAATTTTCCGGAACCACCTGAATCTTTGCGGATAGAAAATTCACGAAGCATCACCGGATAACGCCTTTCCAGAATTTCCGGATCGGTTATGCGTGTGTTGGTCATGTGAGTGTGAACACCGGATTGTCCGTGCCAGTTTGGGCCTGCACCAGCGCCGCCGCCAATCGTCTCGTAATAGCCGAAATTTTCGTTGCCGAAGGTGAAATTGTTCATGCAGCCCTGCGAAGCCGCGCAGGCACGGAATGCTTTGAGAATTACATCCGTGATTCGCTGAGAAGTCAAAACATTACCTCCGACCACAGCAGCATTTTCAGATGGAGCCAGCAATGAACCGTCTTCAATAATCACCTTGATGGGGTTGAGACAGCCTTGATTGAGCGGAATTTCCTGATCTATCAAACAGCGCAAACTGTACAAAATCGCTGAATGAGTTACTGCTCTTGGTGCATTCAGGTTGCCCCAAAGCTCAGGTCCTGTTCCGGTAAAATCGAAAATCGCACTGCCGTCTCTTCGATCTATAGTGAGATGCAAAACTATTTCGCTGCCGTCATCCAGATAATCCTTTGCTGCAACCGTATCTACTTCCGCCAGACCTTCCCTTTCAGAGAGTTCCTTGAGCATATTACGTACTGCTTCTTCGGCATTATTTTGGATATGGTTCATATATGCCTGTACAATCGGCAGACCAGGCACATCTTCCGATGAATAGTGCTCTACCATTTCCAAAAGCAAATCAATTCCGCGCTGATTTGCAGCAACTTGTGCTTTGAGATCGGAAAGGTTGTCCGAAAGCAATCGGGTTCCGCTGATCGCCGGCTCCCCCGGATTACGTACTATTTTTCCGGGCGCTTGGAGCAATTCGGTAATTCCGTCTTCATTGAAAATTCCGTTTTCCACCACTTTGAAAGTTTTGATACAAGCACCTTCTTCTTTCAATTCACGGGAAAAAGGTGGCATCGATCCTGGAGAAATTCCGCCTATATCTGCATGGTGTCCTCTACTGGCAATGTAAAAAATTATCTTCTCCTCTTTTAGTTTTTCTGCCTTCTCTGAAACTTTGAAACTTTGAAACTTTGAAACTTTTTTCCAAACCGGAGTAATGACTGTAATGTCCGGAAGATGACTTCCTCCTGCAATCGGATGGTTTGTCAGTAAAACATCACCTTCCTGAAGATTGTTTTCCTGCAGTTTAACTTGTTGTCGGACTGCCTCGCTCATGGCACCAAGATGAACCGGCTGGTGTGGTGCATTTGCTACCAATCCTCCGGTTTCGTCAAAAATAGCACAGGAAAAATCCAGGCGCTCCTTGATGTTGGTGGAAATAGCTGTACGCTGCAGCGTACGCCCCATTTGCTCGGCAATCGACATGAAGAGGTTACCGAAAATGGACACCTGAACCGGATCAGCCTGGGTGCCGATTTCACGATAGGTCTTGGTCTTAACGCTCAAAACCACGTCACCGTATTCCGTTATTTCTGCCGAACAACCGGGTTCAACCAGAATTGTGGAAGTATCCTGCATTAAAATCGCCGGGCCTTGTAAACAAAGTCCGGCCCCTAATTTTTCCAGGCGGTAAATTGGAGTATCAAACCAGCCTCCGGAGAAATAACATCGGGTTTGTTTTGAGGCGGGCACCTCATCCCGACCTTGTGAGTCGGTGGAATTTTCTGCAATTGTGAATTGTTGCAGGCCTGGAGACTTTGCCACCGCACGTACACGCAAATCATCCACAATGATTTCTCTTCCTGTCAAATCAAAACCAAACTCTCTGCGGTATGTTTCCCTGAAGGCACCGATAAAGTCAGGAATCGGAAGCTCCGATGGAGACTGTTGAACATTTTTCTGCAGTTCAGGACTCGATTCAGCAATGCCCAATCCACAATTCGTAATTCCTGTATCGTAATTTTTTTTAGGCTCCGGTTCGGGGACCATCAATGCCGTATCCGTACCCTGATAGCGTAAATTGAGGTAGCGCTTTATTTCGATTTGCTCCGGCTTGTATCCCTGCTCTACTAAATCTGTTCTTGCGTTTTCTGCTAATTTATCAAGTTTTTTCAGGAGGATTTTTAATGATTTATCCTGGCTGCTTTCCGCCAGCACCAGCACAGAAGGCTCCTGTATTTCTACGACAATATCTGCCAGCCCCATTCCGTAAGCTGATAAAATACCGGCGAAACGGTGAATGAAAATTTTGGAAATACCCAGTTCACGGGCAATTGCACAGGCATGTTGACCACCGGCACCACCGAAACAGGCCAAGGCATGTTCCTTGATGTCAAAGCCGCGCATCACTGAAATTTCACGAATCGGACGTACCATGACTTCATTGGCAACTCTTAAAAAACCGAGGGCGACTTCTTCCACGGACATTTCCGGAAGTTGCCGTTTTTTGGAATAGTTGTTGATTTCAGCAGTTAATTTTTCAAAGGCAAAACGTGAGGCTTCTATGTCGAGAGCTTCGTTTTCATTTGGTCCAAAAATTTTTGGAAAGTATTCCGGATGCAAACGGCCCAATACCAAATTTGCGTCTGTTACAGCCAAATGCCCGCCTTTGCGGTAGCAGACGGGACCAGGATGTGCTCCGGCGGATTCCGGACCAACCTCAAACAAACCATTGCGAAAAAACAGTCTCGACCCCCCTCCGGCGGCAACGGTTTTGATGTACATTTGTGGAGCCTGGATACGAACCCCTGCAGTTTCTGTTTCATGCACAAGTTCATAATCGTCACCGTAACGGGAAACATCAGTCGAGGTGCCGCCCATGTCAAAACCAATCACAGGTAACCGGCGGCCGGTTTTTGGTTGTTGTTGGTTCGAGTTCGAAATTTCCGTGTCTTCATTCGTAAGTGACGAAGTCATGGCATAGCCTACAACTCCTCCGGCGGGTCCGGATAATATGGCATTGCTGCCCTTAAAATTTTCGGAATCGGTCAAACCTCCGTCTGACTGCATAAAAAGCAATTGAGAGTTTTCCAGATTATCCGAAAATCCTGAACGAAAACTTTCCAGGTAATTCCGGATATGCGGTGTGAGGTAGGCATCCACAGTAGTCGTGTCACCGCGTGCCACCATTTTGACCATTGGCATGACTTGATGCGAAAGAGAGATTTGCTCATAACCGATTTCGCGGGCCAGCTCTCCGATTTGCCTCTCATGTTCCTGAAAAGCATAAGCATGCAAAAATACGACTGCAACTGCCCGAATTCCTGTTTTGAAAACTGCTTCGAGTTGCCGACTTACTTCTTTCAAATTAGGCTTTGACAATACCTCAAATTTTTCTCCAGTTGTGCCCTCAACAATTGATGCAGGAGCATTGCGTGACGATCCCTTAACTGTTTCCCTGAAAATCCTTACACGCTCATCAACTTCAATCACCTCTTCATAAAGCAAATCGAGTTTTCGGATTTCAAGATCAAAAATTTTAGGGCGGCTCTGATTCCCTATTTGCAGTAAATCCCGAAATCCCTTCGTTGTCACCAGTACAGTTCTTGCCCCTTTACGTTCCAACAGTGCGTTTGTTGCCACTGTGGTACCCATGCGAATCCACTCAATATTTTCTGAAGAAAAAGTGGTAGATCCGCCGCCACTTGCTTTGGGAATATGTTTCCCGGTTACTGATTCAAGAATCCGGCGAATGCCCTCTCGTGGCGCATCAGGATAATTCTGCGGATCTTCGGAAAGTAACTTCACGACCCGGAATCCGGGTTCTCCCGGCACTTCCGCATAAACATCGGTGAAAGTGCCGCCACGGTCAATTGAAAAACGGAAGGAAGGTGCTGTCATAAAATTAATCAGTAAATTAACAGGATATAAAGAGAAGTTTACGCAGAAATTAACTTACCCGTTCATTGAATTGAAATGAGCCCTTATATTCTCTCGCGACGATTTTAGCTGAAGTGTTCTATCTCGAGGAACTCCAGACACTCTTATGGCGATATCCCCATATAGGAAAATCATAAATTTGTAAAAAATCCTACCATTTTGAAATGGTTTTGTAAAGCGGAATGCCCCACAAGAAAATGTACAT
>LSNO01000001.1 GCA_002082305.1 SAR324 cluster bacterium SAR324-CTD7B | reverse complement strand
CCCGCAGTGTATGTGATAGTAAAATTGATTAACTCACCCGCAACCACTGATTCAGTACGGGAAATAGTGGCCGAACCGATTCGTTGTTGTATAGAGTTAGATTTCATTATTTTAGTTTTTTCACCTCTTCAGAGGTGAAGTCAGCTAATAAATTCTGGAGTTTTAAACATCTGGTAGTAATGAAATCACTAAAATAGATCAAGCACTTCGGAACAGTTTGGTCAGTACAAACTCACGGTGCCCAAGAGACTCCGCACATGTGTGGCGTCCATTCGCAGTTCTAACCGTAATATTTACCAGTTCACTACCAGCTTGATCTAGGTTCATTTCGCGTTTTAAAATACCCGATACATCAAGATCGATATGCTCACTCATAGTCGCCGCAGTATTTGGGTTTGCCGTAAGCTTTATCACCGGCTCAATAGGATTACCGATCACATTGCCCTGACCGGTAGGGAAGAGATGTACCGTGAAGCCCGCCGCTGCTTGTAACGTTACGCACTCTGCCGCTGCAGAGGAAGTATCCATGAAATACAACCCGGGCCCTTTAGTTGGTTCTTCTGCGGGTTCTAAAACATCAATAAAATTAGTCGTCTTTCCTATCTTCTGTAAATTGCCAAACGCTTTTTCCTCAATGGTTGTCAGCCCACCAGCTATATTACCCTTAGTCGGTTGAGACTCAGAAAGATCACTGGTCTTGTTTTCAAGAATGAAGTCATTGTAGGCATTCCAGGTGTTGAGAAACTTTTCTTTAGCTTCCGGGGTTGACGAACGATTGGCGCAGATCTGCTCAGCCCCGGTTAATTCTGAAGTTTCACCGAAGCAGAGGTGGACACCAAGCGGATCAAGTTTGTCCATTAAATTGCCGACTGCAGGGTTTGATCCAAGTCCGGAAGTGGTATCAGATTCTCCGCATTTAACAGAAATCCATAGATCAGAAAGCGGACATTCTTCACGCTGAAGTTCAGTTGCCCACTGGACATACTCCTGAGCCTTTCGGGAAGCTTTGGCAACAGTAGCGAGGTCGCCTTCTCCTTCGATACTAAATCCTGACACCGGCTTTCCAGTCTGCGAAATCCCATCAACCACACGCTGAGTCCAACCAGGCTCGATACCAATCACGACTACTGCAGCAACATTTGGATTCCGGCCTGTACCTATAATTGTGTGAAAAAACAATTCCAGATCAGCACCAAATTGTAAACGTCCGTAGCTATGTGGAATTGCAAGTGTCCCTTTGATATTGTGCCCGACCATTTCAACAGCTGCATTTGAAATGTCGTCTACTGGAAGTATGAGAACGTGATTACGAACACCCACGCGTCCATTTTCGCGTCGAAAACCAAAAAAAGATTGCTGCCAATTTTCCATTACCACCTCTTTGTTTTTACGTTATGGACATGCACATAACCGCCTTTGGGAATGTCCGACACTGCACGTCCAATGTCGTTTCCATATTTAATTATAGTGTCTTCATTTTTTATATCTGCCAGGGCAAGTTTGTGCCCTAACGGAACCTCTACAAGTGCTTTTATGGTTACTGTTTCATCAGTTTCCATAATCCAACCTGTGGCTTCCTGTCCGGCTTTAACTTGCTCTACAACCACCACTCCAACTGTGTCTGCGGCATCATGTGCAATAAAATGTGTCGTCATTTCTTTATTTATTAATTTGAGGTTTAGGTTTAAAACTTTACAAAACTTTAGTTTTTATATTTTGTAGAGTCAACATATTTATTCGTTGGAATTCTTGATCACGTTCTGAAGAAGGTTCCATATTTTTTGAGGATATGCAGGCATGTCAAAAGTACGCACACCTTGCTCCCACAATGCGTCTAAAATTGCATTAGCAATTGCTGGAATTGAACCTACAACTCCAATTTCTCCGACTCCTTTTGCACCCAGAGGATTGGTTAGACAAGGTGCATCTGCATATGTTGACGATTCGAAAAAAGGAAAATCATCAGCCCTGGGCATTGCATAATCCATAAAAGATCCTGTCAAAATCTGCCCCTCAGAATCGTAAACCGCGTGTTCCAGCAAAACCTGACCCGCACCTTGTGCTATACCTCCATGCAGCTGGCCTTCTACAATCATTGGATTGATCGGATTGCCGGTATCATCAACAGATCCATGTCTGACCAATTTTACACTTCCGGTTTCCGGATCAATTTCAACTTCTGCTATATGGCAGCCGTTTGGCCAACTTCGTTCCTCCAGATTCTTCACGGTTTCAGTTGAAAAACTTTGCTCTGCCTGCCTTGCAGCCAATTCAAAAAGACCAAGTCCAATAGAAGTTCCCACAACCTCAAATCGACCGTTTTGGTAGGCCATATCTTCAACTGCCGCTTCCAGTTCATTGGCAGCCAGTTCCTTTCCTTTTTCCAGGAAATCCTTGGCTCCCACCAGCAAAGCGCTTCCGCCGACAAACAACGAGCGTGATCCAAAACTTCCCAGACCTTTAACCTGGTCTGTATCTCCCTGTACAATTCTGATTGCGTCCAATGGGATCTCCAATTGCTCTGAAAGCAGTTGGCTGAAGACGGTTTCCAAACCTTGACCCATGCCCTGGGTTCCGGAATAAAGGCTAATCGTCCCGTCTGCCTCAGCTTGAATCCGCACAGTTTCAGTTAATTCACCACCGGTCCATTCAACATAACAAGCCAATCCCCTCCCGCGGAGCAGTCCACGGCTTTCAGATTCAGCTTTTCGATCTTCAAAACCAACCCAGTCCATTTGTCTGACAGCCCTTTTGATGACCTCCTTAAAGTTTCCGCTGTCAATAACATCCCCGGCAAGTGTTGTATATGGCAGACTTTCGGTTCGAATCATGTTGCGTTCACGTAATGAAACAGGATCAATACCCATTTCACGGGCAGCCATGTCCATCAAACGTTCCATCGGGTAAATGCCTTCCGGACGTCCGGCACCTCTGTAAGCGCCAATTGGAGCTGTGTTTGTGAGAACACACTGAGTATCCAGATACATTGCCGGAATATGATAGACTGAGGTAATCACCTTGGACATTAAACCAAGTGGAATCAGCAAAGCTGGATTAGTGAGATAGGCGCCGGTATTGGCCAGTGTATGAACTCTCAGGGCCAAAATTTTTCCTGTTGCATCAAAGGCCAGTTCAGCATAATTCCATTGGTCACGTCCATGTACAGAAGCTTGAAAATCCTCAGTCCGTGTTGCCGTCCATTTTACAGGTCGCTTTAATTTTTTTGCTGCATAAACAACCAAAATATCTTCCGGATGAACGGCTACTTTAGTTCCAAAACCTCCGCCGATATCCCGGACAATAATTTGCAGTTGTTCGGGCTCAAGTTGAAAAACTGCACATAAAACTGAGTGAAGTCGTGTCGCGCTTTGATGCATTGAGTGCAGAATCAGTTTCTCTGTGTTTTGGTAAGCCTCACAAAGCAGACCCCTGGGTTCAAGCGGACTTCCCACCACGCGGTTGTTAACTAATTCCATTCGGGTAACATGTTCTGCCTGAGCAAAAGCCTGCTCCACTTCTTCCGCATCACCTTCAGTTTGCGCCGCTCCAATATTGTCCGGAAGTTCATCGCAGAGTCTGGGTGCATCCGGAACTGCAGCTTGCTGTAAATCCGTAACTGCAGGAATTTCTTCATATTCAATTTCCAGACACTCACCTGCTTCCAGTGCTTCTGCTTTGGATTCCGCAACCACGACTGCCACAGGTTGCCCCACAAAACGTACCCTTTCCTGAGCCAAAGCGTGATACGGAGCGGAAAGAGCAGGTTCGCCTCCAGGCCGTTTGTAAGGCAGGGTCATCGGGATGGGAAGGATTCCATCACGGGCTAAATCTTCTCCGGTAAAAACTGCCAGCACTCCGGACATCCCACTGATGGAATCTATTATAATATTTTTAATTTTCGCATGGCCCAGATAGGAGCGTACAACGTGCAAATATGCCTGTTTTGAAAAGTTCAGGTTATCCACAAATCTGCCTTGCCCACGAAGCAAACGATCATCTTCAAGACGTCGCATTGGTTGTCCGCTTTTTCCAAAATTTGGATTCATTGTGTTCATGCTTTCTTTGATGCGTTGAAAAAAAAGTCTTAAATCCGTGTCATTTCGAGCGGAGAGAGAAATCTTGCATATTATTTACGCACAGGAGACACGACTTTGAGGAAGTCGACCGAAAACGTCACTGATGAAGCGCCCTGTTTCGATCAGTTTTTCTATATCAACACCCGTCTTAATACCTATTCCATGAAGCATATAAACCACGTCTTCAGTGGCCACGTTCCCGCTTGCTCCCTGTGCATAGGGACATCCGCCCAAACCGGAAACAGATGCGTCGATAACAGACACGCCAAGTTCCAGACAGGCATAAATATTTGCCAATGCCTGTCCGCGGGTATCATGAAAATGCAGGGCAAGGTTTGAGACAGGGACTTTTTCTGCAACTGTTTCAACCATTTTTTTAGCCTGCAGTGGTGTTCCGATTCCAATTGTGTCACCAAGCGAAATTTCGTAGCAGCCCATTTCCGACATTTTTTCCGCTAAATTTACCACGTTTTCAAGGGGGACCTCTCCTTGATAGGGACAACCCAAAACACAGGAAATATATCCGCGGACACGAACACTATTTTTTTGTGCTGCTTCTAAAACAGGCCGAAACCGCTCGACTGATTCAGAAATGGAGCAATTGATATTTTTTTGAGAGAATGCCTCAGAAGCCGCACCAAAGACCGCAACCTCAGTCACACCTGCCTCCAATGCCCTTTCAAAACCTTTCAGGTTTGGAGTCAGCACCGGATAGGTTACTCCGGGACGGCGCTCAATTCCCGAAAGCACCTCAAATGCATCCTTCATTTGCGGAACCCATTTTGGACTGACAAAACTTGCGGCCTCAATTTTTGTAAGTCCTGCATCAGCAAGTTTCTCAATCAAAGCAATTTTAGTCTCAGTCTCGACCCATATCTTTTCATTTTGCAAACCATCTCTCGGCCCTACTTCGACGATCTGGATTTTTTTTGCTATCATGGTTCTTTAGTTATACAAGAAAGTTGACTATGCTTTTCAGGTTCTTTACATGTGGGATGTTAGGCTAACATTTTTTACTGTCAACTTAAATCTTTTTCCGGTGCAGACATTTTAATGCATGTTGCTGTTTTTTAAAGAGTCCAATAGAATGACGTTCAAATCAAAAGGCTAATAACTTATTTCTAAATTAATTATTTAAGGACAACCGTAATGCAACTAAACAAGTACCAGGAACGCATTATCGAGATCGGACAAACAAAATCAGCAAAACTTGTTCTTCCTGAAAGAGATGACCCACGCGTATCCCTTGCAAAAAGACATCTGCGTGACCTGGGTTATGAGCTTTTGGAACCAGAAGATTTTCGAGGCAAAGAAACCCAATACCAGGAAGTTTTAGAACAAGAACGCTTCTTCAAAAAAATGACAGATGAAGCAAAAGAAGAATATATGAAAGACACTCTGAATTTTAGCATGATGATGGTCAGCAATGGAGATGCCGACGGCTTGGTCGCTGGTTCCATCACTTCAACCAGCAATGTGCTTCATGCTGCAATCCGGATTGTAGGAGTAAAACCAAAATCAAAATGGGTTTCGAGCAGTTTCTTCATGATTTCTCCAAATGCGGATACGGCTTATACTTTTGCGGATTGCGCGGTTATTCCGGAACCAACAAGTGATCAGCTGGCTTCCATCGCCGGCGAGTCTGCCCCCTTGCATTACTTGCTGACCGGCAGGGAACCGCGTGTAGCATTTCTTTCTTTTTCCACAAAAGGAAGCGCTAATCATCGCCGCGTTAGCCATGTTCGGGAAGCAATCAGCATTTTTGCAGAAAGCCATCCGGACATATTACATGACGGCGAGCTTCAGGTTGATTCAGCTTTGGTACCGGCTGTAGCTGCCGCTAAAGCAAAAGATTCACCGCTCTCCGGAAATTCTTCTGTACTGATTTTTCCTTCTCTGGAAGCCGGAAATATTGCCTATAAATTAACTGAACGCCTAGCGGGATATACAGCGTGGGGTCCCCTTTTACAAGGTTTGAAAAAACCAATCCACGATTTGTCAAGGGGGTGTTCTTCAGCAGATATTGTTAATGTGGCAACAATTGCGGCAATGCAGAAAAATAGAAGTTAATTTAACTTTGAAAGTCTCACACCTCGAATTGGAAATAATTTCAAAATATTTTGCTTGCACAACTCATTTTAAAAAAGGCACAACTTGATTACTATTATGATTCAGCTAAAAATCACAAAATGAATGAATCTATTTTAACAGCAAACTACAAAAACACTCCTTACTGGTGGGAAAAAACGCCCCGGCCCATTATCAAAGAAATTGACCTGCCAGAAGAAACCGAAGTCGCAGTCATTGGATCAGGATATACAGGATTATGCACAGCCATCCAAACCAGCAGAAATGGTCTAAGTACAGTTGTTTTAGATGCTCAGGATGCAGGCTGGGGAGGTAGTTCCCGTAATGGCGGCCAAGTCAGCACCAGCCTCAAACCCAGCTTTAAAGAGCTTTCCCACAAGTATGGTGAAGAACAAGCACGTGAACTTTTGAAAGAAGGTATAAACGCCCTGAAATGGATTGGAGATTTTATTCAGGAAGAAAAAATTGATTGTGATTTTAAACGTACCGGACGTTTCTATGGTGCTCATTCTCTATCTCAATTTAAGCAGTTAGAAAAAAAAATCAGAGAACAACCAGAAGGTCTGCAGATGGATGTAAATCTTGTATCAAAATCTCAGCAGCATACAGAAATAGGCAGTGATTTCTACCATGGGGGGGTTGTTTACCCCTATCATGCTTCTCTTGATCCTGCAAAATTCCATCAAGAATTACTTGAAAGAGCCCTCTCCAGTGGCGTGCAGATTAAGACTCTTTGTGCGGTAAACAAAATAGTGAAAAAAAGGGGAATTTTTCAGCTTCAAACAGAAGCCGGAACAATGACTGCCCGTGAAGTTGTTGTCGCCACAAACGGATATACGGGAACAGTTACTCCTTGGCTCAAAAGAAGAATAATCCCTATTGGCAGTTACATAATTGCCACTGAAACACTAGAGGAAGGCTTAGTAGACGAATTGATACCAAAGGATAGGGTTATTACAGATACCAGAAAACTGGTAGTTTATTACAGAGCGTCTCCCGACCGGAAGCGAATTTTGTTTGGTGGAAGAGCATCTCTAAATGAGACTGATCCAGAAAAATGTGTAAAACCTCTGTACAAACAACTCACAAAAATATTTCCTCAACTCACAAAGACAAAGGTCAGTCACTCTTGGATGGGCTTCGTCGGCTTTACATTTGATCATATGCCACATACCGGAAATCAGGATGGGGTTCACTATGCCATGGGATACTGTGGATCAGGAGTTTCTCTGTCAAGTTACTTTGGGACAAAACTTGGTCAAAGGCTGGCAGGACTCCCTGAAGGAAATACTGTGTTGACAGATATCAAGTTTCAAACCCGTCCATTCTACTCAGGTAATCCATGGTTTCTGGCCCCTTCTATTCTATATTACCGATTACTTGATCGCTACTTAAGTTGATTTCCTAAAACTTGGAAGGGATTCAAGAACGCCAATCAGCTTCAAAAATAAATAATCTAGTGGGCAATTATCTTCGTTAAGACAAAAGGAAGGATGAAAGAAAGGTTCTCCTGAGAAAACCTTTCTATTCAATGCCAGAAAAGCTGGCGGGGTCGACGAGACTTGAACTCGCGGCCTCCGGCGTGACAGGCCGGCGTTCTAACCAACTGAACTACGACCCCGGTATCCGGGTATAATGGTGGGCGATACAAGGTTCGAACTTGTGACCTACGGCTTGTAAGGCCGTTGCTCTCCCAGCTGAGCTAATCGCCCAACCAAACTTACGATGATATTTAATAACCAAACGGAGTGCAAGTTGTTTTTTAATTCTTAGAAATTAATTCAGTTTGTCCAGGCATGATTCCCGCGAAGAAGTTTTTCCAAATTTCCAACACCCTTCTTTTCTATTTGCGATTTGATTTGTTCTTCTATTTTCTCTTCGTAAGTAGAATTCTCAACTTGACGAAAAATTCCCATAGGCACAGGAAAATCAGGATAATCAAAGCCACTTAATAAATTTGCCAGTATTCTGTCCCTGCTGTATTGATCGTGAACCAGCAATTCATTCTCATTGACTCCATCTCTCAAATCCACAACTTCGGGCTTCAATCCATTCAAGCGAATTCCCTTGTTCTGTTCTTTTCCAAAGATAAAAGGCTTTCCATGTTTGAGACGCAAAATACGATCTTCACGTACAGAACGCTCATAGATAGCTGAAAAAGTACCATCGTTAAATATATTGCAATTCTGATAGATTTCAACAAACGAAGTACCTTTGTGTTTTGCAGCCTCTTTAAAGATTTCCTGCATTCCTTTTGCGTCCACATCAAAGGTACGTGCAATGAAAGTTGCACCGGCAGAGAGAGCGAAAAGCATTGGATTTAGCGGCATATCCGGTGAGCCGAAGGGTGTACTTTTAGTAACTTTACCCTGCTCAGAAGTCGGTGAATATTGCCCTTTCGTCAGGCCGTAGATCCGATTATTGAACAACAAAACATTGACATCAAGGTTGCGCCGAAGCATGTGCAGCAGTTGATTCCCACCGATGCTCAGCCCGTCTCCGTCTCCAGTGACAATCCACACCGAAAGATCCGGACGTGCCACCTTAAGTCCCGTCGCGAATGCAGGCGCCCGTCCATGAATGGTATGCAATCCATAAGTATTCATATAATATGGGAAGCGGCTGGAGCAGCCTATTCCGGAAACAAAAACGATATTTTCTCTGGGTATATTCAGTTCGGGCATCACTTTTTGAACATTGGCCAGAATTGAATAATCTCCACAGCCGGGACACCAGCGTACGGTTTGTTTTGAAACAAAATCTGCCTTGCTAAGTTCTACAGTACTAACAGGTTTTACTGGTATATTCATAATGTTTTTTAAGATAATTATTAATTAACAATCTATAAAGATTCCTTCAAAGGCAGGTAATTACGTCTTAATCAAAAAATTCAAGAACTCGATTACGGATTTCTGAAATTAAAAAAGGACGGCCCTGCAGTTTCGAAAAAGAAATTGCATCCACCAAATATTCCGCTCGCAGCAGGCGTGACAATTGCCCTAAATTCATTTCCGGTACCAGTACCTTTTTAAAGTTCCGGAGCACCTCTCCCAACTTTTCCTGAAAAGGATTCAGGTGTCTGAGATGCAGCATGGAAACCGGATATCCTTCTGTTTGCAACTCATTAATAACGGAAAATGCCGGACCAAAAACACTGCCCCAGGTGACTACCAGAAGCTCATTTTTTTCAGGCCCAATTAATTCCAACGGCGGTAAATCTTTGACTATACGCCGAATTTTTTCATCACGCAGCAGAACCATTTTTTCATGGTTTTCCGGTTCATAATTGATTTCTCCAGTAACAATGTCTTTTTCCAAACCACCAAGTCGATGTTCCAGGCCTGGTGTTCCAGGGATGGCCCAGTTGCGTCCCAGAGTTTCCGGATTGCGGTTAGAAGGAGAAAAGTTTTCCGGATCAGTGTGAATATTCGACGTGAGGTCCGGTAATTGATCGACATCCGGAATTATCCACGGTTCCGACGCATTGGCCAGCCCTCCGTCACTGAGCACAATCACGGGAGTCATATATTTCAGAGCAAGGCGAAAGGCTTCAAGCACCATGTAAAAACAATCGCCGGGAGTTGCAGGAGCAAGCACCGGAACAGGAGCTTCACCATGGCGGCCGTACATTGCTGCGAGTAAATCTGTTTGTTCCGCTTTTGTCGGTAATCCGGTTGAAGGTCCGCCGCGCTGGACATTCAGTACCACCACAGGCAGTTCTGCCATCACGGCATAACCGATAGCCTCACTTTTCAAATCCAACCCCGGACCGCTGGTTCCGGTTACTGCTAAAACACCGCCAAATGCAGAACCGATGGAGGAAGACATTGCCGCGATTTCGTCTTCTGCCTGTATGGTTTTTACGCCAAAATTTTTGTACTGTGCCAACTCGTGAAGAATGTCAGAAGCAGGCGTGATCGGATAACTTGAATATAGCAGGGAAAGCCCGGAACGTAAAGAGGCGGCTACGCAACCTAATGAAAATGCCTGGTTCCCGGTGATTTGTCGATACTCCCCGGAAGGCAAAACTGCAGGTGGAACATTATAACGTGCCTGAAATAACTCGGTTGTGATTGCATAGTTGTATCCCGCCTGCAGCGCAAGTACATTGGCTTTCGCTATTTCAGGTTTGTTTTTGAACTTGTCCTCAATCCAATCCCTGGTCTGGTCTAAAGACCTGACAAACAGCCATTGGACAACTCCAAGCGAAAAGAAGTTTTTGCAGCGGACTCCATCACGATGGGAAAGACCGGTTTCCTCAACAGCTCTCAGAGTGAGCTTTGTAATCGGAATTTGCACTACACGATAATCATTCAGTTCTCCGCTCTCCAGAGGATTCTCAGAATATTCAGCCTTTCGCAAATCATTTTCTTCAAAACTGTCTGAATTGATAATTAGGATTCCTCCTTTTTCCAAATCCTGCAAATTCATCTTGAGAGCTGCAGGATTCATTACTACCAAAACACTCAGAAAATCTGCAGTGGTATAGATTTCATTGCTGGAAATACTGAGATCAAAACTTGACACACCTGCCAATGTTCCTGCAGGAGCACGAATCTCAGCGGGATAATCAGGAAAAGTAATAACGTCGTTTCCCGCCATGACTGAAGTTGCAGAAAACCTGGTTCCAGTCAGCTGCATTCCGTCACCTGAATCTCCAGCAAATCGTATGGAGGCTTTTTCTAGTTCTGTTTTGGGAATGTTGACTTGAGATGATACTGATTTAGCGCGTAAAGGTGCCTCCACTGAAGACATTTTTGGTCCTGAAAATTTTGGTGAAACTGTTTGTGAAAATAAATAAAGAAGACAGAAACAAGTTACTTAATTTTAACAAAAAACTTCCTGAACTGCAAATGAGAAGCGAAAGTGTTTCAAAATAAATTTTGTTTCAAGGCAAATACAATATTATTGAATGTTTGCAAGTGTCGATTTGGCGCTCATATTATCGCTTGCAGTAAAACTTCCGCTCGAATTATCGAAGGTAAAGACACACCATTAGATTTCCCGCAAGGTTTGGAACACTAAAGGTAGTCGTGGTATCATTATAATAGACTTTTACAGACGCTCCCGAAGTAGCTAATTTTGTGCTGCTGGAAGTACCTCTGTTTGTGAAATCATGCACACTGTAGCGATAGATTCCACTGCGAATTTTGGTAATTGTAATTGTTTCAGTTCCAGGCGCTCCATTTTGATCATCCCTGTCGAGTGTCACGTTATCGCTGCTATCACAGCCACTGCAAGTAGAGCTGTTTGTTGCATAGTAGAATTTTTTCTTGCTGTAAAAAATATGGTATCTGCTACTGGCATTGTCAGGAATTGTAAGGTGTGAGTCCAAATCTGAAGCGGTACTGCCTGTGGGCCAGGACAAAACAATACGCATTGTTCCGCTGCTTAAAGTTGTAGTTATCGAAGCATCCTGTCCAGTAACTCCGCTGCATGACTTGATGTTAAAATAGCCATCCGTGTATCCGGATTTACTGGTCTGAACAGTATACCAGCCTGCACTCACGCTGCTGAAGCTATAATTACCGGAACTGTCTGTAGTAGCAGTTGTGCCGGTCGTACTTCCGCTGGTCACATTTACTCCGCTGCGAACGCTGATAGAAACTCCGGAAACCGTATTACCACTGACAGCATCAGTGATGGTTCCGGAAACAGTTCCTGCTAAACAGCCTTCTGCAAGTTGACTCAATGTTCCTACTACAAGTGTCTGGTTATCTGTTGCAAGCGTACCTGATTGAGTGGCACCAAGATAGCCGCTCTTGCTGTAAGTCAAAGTATAGATACCTAAACTATTTAAAGATTTACTAAAATCACCGCTGCTGTCGGTAGTCGTGTTATCCACAGTCGATCCATAGATAGCAAAACTCACATTTACACCGGACAAAGCACTGCCATTGTCCTGCTTGACACTGCCCTTAATTGTTCCTGAACCAGAAACAGTATGAAAAACAGAAAAACTTTTCTTTGAGAAAACATCCGGACTCCTTCATTTGTTTTCAAAATTACTTTAGGCATTACCATAAGAAGTTTTTGAAGTATAAACTTCTATAAAAGATTCTGTCTATTAATAATCTTACTAACGCAAAATTACACAAACAAGGTATTTAGTATGATTCTGTAACGTAAGAATCTGCAGGAAAAATTCGATAGCTAACCTCAAGACCTGAACCTGTCAATCCGGCATAGAAACAATAATATTAATGTGGTTTGAGTAACGGGATGTGTTCAATTGTGTTGATCAATATTATGAAACTGGTGAAAGAATGATGTTGACCTATTAGTAATGTCGATATAGAAATATTCTTTTCAACCATCTGTTTTTATATAATTTTTCTTCAGGAATAGTATTTTTTGTGAGATTTTACTTCTTGACAAAATACAAATATTCACCGAAAGTAGGTGAAAATGGTTTTGTCACCGTTAATGTAGATATAGTTTTTCTGATTTTCATAGTTTTGTCGAGAAGCTTAATTTTTTCAGTCCACTGAGTCCGCATTTTTTGCCGGTGGCCGGTATGCATTTCCCACAATTATATGACTTCACAATTTGAGCCAGCTTTTCCGATATTCAGGAATTGATTCCATAATTCTCGCTGAAATCCGCAAGAAACTACTAGAGCACTAAGATGTATTGGGAAAAAATATGGCAACTTCGTTTTTTCAGGGCAGTCACGATTACCATATTCTATTTTATGCTGTTTTTGGGAACGGCCCAGGCTCAGGAAAAAGAGATTTCCGCGGAAACGGAAGCGCAATCCGAAAAAAGTTCATCCTCGGAATATACCTGGCATTATGCTGCCGTTTCCGTCACCCTCGTTTCGGCTTTGATGTCCTATAATGCCGCCAAGTCCTACAACGATCTCTCAGCAAAAAACAGCACGCTGGCAACACAATATGCAAACTCCAGCAGCAGTAGTGAACAAGCTAGTTACAAAAGTGAATATGACAGCAACGCCAGTAAAATGAAATCCTATAAAAGCAGTATGCAAACTTGGGATATTTTAACTTTGCTCGGTTTAGGCTGGGAAGCCTATTTGCTGATGAGTGATGAATCCGGTTCCAGTGCTGTGAATTCCGGAAGTATTCAATTTCCATTCATTCCCCGGTTGGCATATCAAACATATCCTTACGGGACAAAAACGGTTTTACGCTGGAACATGAGTTTCTAATACACGGGACTTTATGATTTAAATCAGTCATATCAGCTGGTCTAACCGACTTTTATATAGTGAAATACAATACCTCCGGGAATAAACAATGGATCCGGAATTTGGGAACTTCGATCAGCTTAAACATAAAGCTCGTTCCAAATCTCTTGATGCGTCAAACTTTTTCCCTGCCGAATTTCTTTTCTGCGTAGAGAAATTTATTTTTGCAATGTACTGTGTTTAGATTGGCTGAGCAAAAGACTCAAAAAGTAAGAAATAATTACAGGAAATCTTAAGTACTGAAATACTATTTTTTTGTTAAATTACCTTCATGCCACGACAACCAACCCGTAACGACTACATTGTGCTGTTTGCCCTTGGTGCCTTGTGGGGTTCTTCCTTTGGCGCAATTAAAATTGCTCTGCACGGAGTTACTCCTCTGACAGTAATGAGTGTGAGAATTTTGCTGGCCGGTGCAGCTTTGTTGCTACTTATTCGAGTACGTAAAACTCCTTTCCCACGTGGAATACAAAACTGGATCAAAATTGGCTGGATGGCTCTTTTCGGAACATTGATCCCTTTTTTTCTTGTACCCTGGGGGCAACTGCAGATTGACAGCAGTCTGGCCGCAATACTGATGGCCGTCAACCCTTTATTCGCACTTACACTGGGACATTTTTTTAGCGACCATGAGAGTTTTACTTTACGCCAATTACTGGCAATGCTGGTTGGATTTTCTGGTATTTTGCTGGTATTCGGTGAAAATGCTATTTCCTCAATAAATGGAAATATCTGGGCACAATTAGCGGTAATCGGTGCCGGATTCTGTTATACTATTTCCGGAGTAATTGTATCTCGTGTTCGTGGTGCTTCAGCCGACTCGGTCAGCGCCTCAATTTTTATCTGCTCATCTGTGATCGTGTTTCCGCTGTGGATGATTCTTGAACAGCCATGGAGCCTCCACTTTGAAACAGAAAGTCTGTTGGCCCTGACTCACCTGGGCCTCGTTTCAACCGGAATGGCTTTTTTGATGCGCTACTACATCATACTCAGAGCAGGTGCTGTCTTTTTGTCCTATGTGGCCTTTATAATTCCCATGTTCGGAATATTGTTTGGAATATTGTTTTTAGGCGAAACTATTTCTGTAAATACCATGGGCGCAGTTGTACTGATTCTTTCTGGTGTTTATTTGGGACGCAAGTAATAAGCGGATCTTTAGATCAACAAACGCATAAGTTTCCACCATCCTTCTATTAAGAGATTAACATGTACAGTTCACTAATCACTCCCAAAATTGCAAACGAACATCTTGACGACTCAAACTGGCGTTTTCTCGATTGCCGCTTTGTATTAACAGAACCAGAGCAAAAACAAGCCGAGTTTGCTCTTTCTCATCTTCCCGGTGCTACATATGCACATGTCAACCGTGATCTTGCCGTACCTCATATACCCGGAAAAACTGGACGACATCCTTTACCGGAAAAAGAGAGGCTAATAAAATTATTTTCAACTTGGGGCATTGATAATTCTGTTCAAGTTGTTGTTTATGACGATACAGGAGGAGCACACGCGGTTCGGCTCTGGTGGATGTTGCGCTGGCTCGGACATGATGCTGTTGCTGTGATGGATGGTGGATGGCCCAGATGGATTCAGGAAGGCCGACAAGTAACCGCAGCTTTAACTGTTTCGGAACCAAAAAAATTCAAAGCTTCTCCGCGGGATAATTGGTTAGTCACAGCTGAAGATATCGTAGCAGATTTAGATAATTATGAAGTCCGAATCCTTGATGCAAGAAACTCTGACAGATTCCAAGGTAGAAACGAAACCCTGGACCCAGTTGCCGGACATATTCCGGGGGCTGTATCTGCACCATTTGTCGAGAATTTGGATGAAGATGGAAACTGGAAATCTAAATCCGTACTCCGCCTGATGTATGAAAAGTTACTTTCCGGTTCTCCGGCAGAACAAGCCGTTTCTTATTGCGGTTCCGGAATCACCGCCTGTCATAACATCCTTGCCATGTACCATGCCGGTCTGGGAGACTCCCGTCTCTATTGCGGTTCCTGGAGTGACTGGATCGCCGATCCCAAACGCCCAGTAGCTTAATTCAGAGCTGCATAGAACAAACTCAGCTCTTAAGTCAATCTTAGCAAATTTGCGTAAGTAAAATTACTAATTGTCAGATTCCTTTCTGAAGTTTATCCTTAAAGTACTTCTTAAGAAAATGAGTAAAGTAATTGAATCTTCAGGTCAGGTAATTAATTCACAAAATTTCAGTGAGGGATCATGCAAAAATCAGTTTGGCTGTTCACAGAAGGTAAGGCAAAAGACAATGCTTTATTGGGCAACAAAGGTGCAAATCTCCATGAAATGACAGCTCTTGACCTGCCTGTACCATTTGGATTCATTTTCACCACTAGGACTTGTATTGAGTATAACCGTTTGGGAGAAAAACTTCCTGATGGGATCATTACCCAGGTTATGCAGGTAATTACCGAAATCGAGATTCACCAAGGTAAAAAATTCGGTGTTCCTCAAAATCAGCTGCTGGTTTCAGTCTGCTCCGGTGCTGCTGTATCAATGCCTGGAATGATGGATACAATTCTTAATTTAGGCCTTAACGATAAAATTTACTAGGGTCCAATTAGAATCGAAAGTCGAACAACAATATACAATCTTCCGGTTATTTACGAAACCCGCACCACCTACTTTTCCACTATACCCCCATCAAAAAAAGGCATTAAAATCCATAGTTCCTGGGCATTGACTTGCCAAAGGAACAGATTTTGGATTGCTTATTTAAATAAATGTGTTAAAAGTAAAAAAGTTAATTCTTAAAAACTTGTCTGAGAATACAAATGAAATTCCGGAGATTTGACAATTTTATCTGGATTACCTGCTTAGTTATTGTGGTTACACTTGGTTGGTCTTCTACTTCTGTGGCACAAAAATCGACTGACACTATTTCCACTGTTGTTATCGACAGTGCCCCTAAAAAGCTGTATTCAGAGCTGTATTCAGATGAAACCGGAAATCAGTTCATGGTGGAAATTTACGAAGAACCGCAGGAGGGAGAAAACCTGATCCATTTTCGATCCTTCAAAAATGGGGAAATAATTGGCCGCAAATCACAAGCACTTGCAGATGCACATAATTTTACTTTTTTTATTGACGAAACTGAACAGCGCATCATGCGTCAAGATACTGAACAGATGCTCTACAACGTACTAAAAAAACTGATGGAGGAGTCTGACCAGAAGTTAAAAACTAATCTGGAAGATCTATTCGATCAGGAAAAAATGGCCCAAAGCCTTTCTGAAAAGATCAAGACACCCGATGAGGAAATTGCAGCAATGGCTACAAGAATTTCAAAGGAAATCAAAACGCCGGATGATCAGATTAGAGATATGGCGTCAAGAATTTCAAAGGAAATTACTTTTGATGGAGGAACTGTTAAAAACATGGCGGAACGTATCTCTAAGCAGATCAAAACACCTGATGAGCAAATTGCAGCTATGGCTACAAGAATCTCAAAGGAAATCAAAACTCCGGATGAGCAAATTGCAGCTATGGCCACAAGAATCTCAAAGGAAATCAAAACTCCGGATGAGCAAATTGCAGCTATGGCTACAAGAATCTCAAAGGAAATTACTTTTGATGGAGGAACTGTTAAAAACATGGCGGAACGTATCTCCAAACAGATCAAAACACCTGATGAGCAAATTGCAGCTATGGCCACAAGAATCTCAAAGGAAATCAAAACTCCGGATGAGCAAATTGCAGCTATGGC